>JAEULG010000262.1 GCA_016793875.1 Rhodospirillales bacterium
GTGGAGCAGGCGGAGCATGGTGGGCAGACCATCGGCCGCCTGCCCCCTGCAGCCGAGAATATCGCGCAGCCACCGCACATAATCCTCGAATAGGTGCTGCTGACCAGTTGCCGCGGCGGCAGCCAGGAACTCAAGAATCTCGTAGAGTTCACTTCGCATCCGAAGGCGGGGAGGCATCGTGCCGGCCGGCGGCGTATCCCCCACCTCGCCGAAGCGGCGCTCGATCGCCCAGCACACCGCCTGATCGCTCAATGCTTCGATGAGGCGGACATCTGCTTCCGCGAGGCCCGCAAACCACCGCTTTTCGCCAGCCGCCCCTTCGACTGTCTCCATCATCCATCGTGCCGCAAATCTTCTGCTCCCACGTGCACGGATATAGCTACGCAGAGCCTTCCTGTCGAACGTTCGCGGATGCTCAGATCACCTCGGCATGGTGACACGCAACGAGGCGGCCGGCGAGAGGCCGCAGCAGCGGCCTCTGCACTGCGCATATGGCCGTGGCATAGCGGCAGCGGGGATGGAAGGCGCAGCCGGGCGGCGGCTCGAGCGGCGACGGCGGCTCGCCGGGCGGCGGCAACTGGCGGCGCGGCGCCATCGCTTCCAGTCGCGGCCCCGCCGCCAGCAGCGCGCGGGTGTAGGGATGCAGCGGGCGCTCGAAAATGGCATCCGCCGCGCCCTGTTCGGCCGTGCGCCCGAGATAGAGGACCAGTACGGCATCGGCGATGAGGCGAACCAGCGGCAGATCGTGCGAGATCAGCAGGTAGGCAACATCCGCCGCCAGCTGCAGGTCGAGCAGCAGGTTCAGTACCTGCGCCTGCACCGACAGGTCGAGGGCGGAAGTTGGCTCGTCGGCGACCACCAGCCTCGGTCGCAGCACCAGCGCCCGGGCGATCGCCACCCGCTGCCGCTCGCCACCGGAGAGCTGATGCGGATAGCGCAGCGCGTGGCCGGCGCGCAGTCCCACCTGCTGCAGCATGGCAGCAACCGCCTCGTGTCGCTCGGCCCGCGTCAGGCGACCCTGGATGAGGAGCGGCTCCTCGACCAGCCGGCGAACGTTCTTGCGAGGATCAAGAGAAGCGTAGGGGTTCTGGAACACCATCTGCACGGCGGCGCGCAGATCGCGGCGACGGCTACCACGGGCGGCGAGAGCATCGATGCCGTCGATCTCCAGCGCGCCGGCTGACGGCGTCTCGATCATCGCTACAAGCCGCGCCAGCGTCGATTTTCCGCAGCCGGACTCGCCAACAACCGCCGTCGTCCGGCCGGCCGCCACTTCGAGGGAGACCTCATCGAGGGCGCGCAGCAGCGCCGGCCGCCGGAACGGGCCGCGCCCAACCGGGTAGACACGGCAAAGCCGGCGGGCCTGCAGCACGGCGGGCGCCGTCGGTAGCAGCTGCGTCATCCGGACGCAGCCCCAGGATCGAGGGGAAAGTGGCAACGCACGGAGCCATCGCCGTCCGCCAGCAGCGCCGGGGCCTCGTCGGCACAGCGCGGGCGGGCCCACGGACAGCGGGGGTGAAAGGCGCAGCCGGCGGGCCGGGCGCCGGGGGTCGGCACCGAGCCGTGGATGGCGGCAAGCCGCTCGCCGCGGCGGTGCCGTTCCGGCAGCGCGTCGAGCAGCGCGCGGGTGTAGGGATGGCGCGGCCGGGCCACCAGCGATGCGGTCGGCCGCTCCTCGACGATCCGGCCCGCGTACATCACCGAGGTTCGCTGCGCTGTCTCGGCGATCAGCGGCAGATCGTGGCTGACCAGCAGCAGCGCCATGCCGGTACGACGTTGCAGATCAAGCAGCAGCCCCATGATCTGCGCCTGGACGGTCACGTCGAGCGCGGTGGTCGGCTCATCGGCAATCAGCAGCCGCGGCCGGCAAGCGAGGGCGATGGCGATCATCACCCGCTGGCACATACCGCCCGAAAGCTGATGCGGCCAAGCGGCAAGCCGGCTGGCGGGGGCCGGGATGCCGACGCTGCGCAACAGTTCCAGCGCCCGCTCCCGCCGGGCGCTGCGGCCGAGCCGCTCGTGCCGGGCAATGGTTTCCTCGATCTGCGCACCAATGCGAAAGCAGGGATCGAGGCTGGCGATCGGATCCTGGAAGACCATCGCCATCTCGCGCCCCAGTAAGCCGCGGCGCGCCCCGCGGCTGAGGGCCAAGAGGTCGGCATCCCCGAAGTGGAGCCGGTCGGCTGCGATCCGTGCGTCTGGCCCCAGCAGGCCCATCAGCGCCAGCATGGCAACGCTCTTGCCCGAGCCGGATTCGCCCACCAGCCCGCGCACCGCGCCCACATCGAGACGCAAGTCAAACTCCTCGACCGCCGCCAGCGGCCGCCCGCGGTCACCGAAGTCCACGCGCAGCCCTTCGATGTCCAGGAGCGGCATCAGCGCTTCAACCTCGGATCGAAAATGTCGCGGAGCCCGTCTCCCAAAAGGTTGAAGGCGAGCACGGTGACGAGAATGGCGAGGCCGGGAAAGGTGACCACCCACCACGCCCGCTGCACGAAGGCGAGGGAGTCGGCGAGCATTGTTCCCCACTCCGGCGTCGGCGGCTGGGCCCCCAGCCCGAGGAAGCCCAGCGCGGCGACGTCGAGAACGGCGGTGGAAAAGCCGAGGGTGCCCTGCACGATCAGCGGCGGGGCGCAGTTGGGCAGCACGGTGGACAGAGCGAGGCGCAGGGGACCCGCGCCAGCAATGCGGCTGGCGATGACGTACTCCTTTCCCAGCTCGGCCAGCACCGCGCCACGGGTGAGGCGGACGAAGTGCGGCAGTTGTACCGCCCCCACCGCGACGGCGGCGTTGATCAGGCTGGGGCCGAGCACGGCGACGACGACGATCGCCAGCAGCAGGCTCGGCAGTGCCAGCATCAGGTCCATCAGCCGCATTATCAGGATCCCGGTGAGCCCTCGCGCGAAGCCGGCGAGCGCCCCCAGCACCACTCCTGCCAGCAATGCCGCAGCGACGACGAAAAAGCCCACGGTGAGCGAGACCCGGCCACCCCAAAGCAACCGCGAGAGGAGATCGCGGCCCAGCGGGTCGGTACCGAGCGGAAATTCGGCGCTCCCTCCTTCCATCCACATCGGCGACTGCAGCAACGCGCCACGGAACTGCTCGGCCGGACCATGCGGCGCCAAGAACGGTGCCAGCACCGCGGTCGCCGCTACGGCCGCGATCACCGAAAGCCCGATCAACGCACCGCGATTGCGACGGAACAGCCGCCATGACGAGGCCCCCGCCGGCGGCGGATCGCCGATCCCGGAAGGAGCGGATGCCGGGATCATCGGGCAGCGTGACGGATGCGCGGGTCGAGCAGGCCGTAGAGCACATCGACCAGCAGGTTGACGCAGACCACGGCGCCGGCCACCAGCAGGATGCCACCCTGCAGGACGGGATAGTCGCGGCGGCGCACCGCTTCGACCAGCCACTTCCCGACACCCGGCCAGGAAAATATGGTCTCGGTGAGGATGGCGCCGGCGAGCAGCGTGCCGGTAGCAAGGCCGATAACGGTCACCACCGGGATCATGGCGTTGCGCAGCGCGTGCACGAAGACGACGCGAAACGACGTCAGACCCTTCGCCCGGGCGGCGCGGATGTGATCCGCCTGCAGCACCTCCAGCATCGCCGACCGGGTCATCCGGGCGATCGTCGCCAGCGGGATGGTGCCGAGCACGATCGCCGGAAGCACCAGATGGTGCAGCGCCGATGCGAAGGCGGCACCATCGCGGGCGATTAGCGTGTCCACCAGCAGGAAGCCGGTGACCGGCGGAACGTCGTAGAGAACATCGATGCGGCCGGCGACCGGCGTCCAGCCGAGGTGCACCGAGAACAGCAAAATCAGCAGCAGCCCCCACCAGAACACCGGCATCGAGTAGCCGGTGAGCGAGGCGGTCATCGCCAGCCAGTCGAAGGCGCTGCCGCGGCGGACGGCGGCAATCACCCCCACCGGCAGGCCGACGGCGATGGCGAAGGCGACCGCTATGACTGACAGCTCGACCGTCGCCGGGAACACCGTCAGGAACTCGCCCAGCACCGGCGCCTTGGTCACCAGGGAGCGGCCGAGATCACCGGAAGCGACGCCGCCGAGGTAGTCGAGGTACTGGACCGCCAGCGGCCGGTCGAGGCCGAGGGCGTGGCGCATCGCGGCGTGGTGAGCGGGATCGATGCCGCGCTCGCCCATCATCGTCTCCACCGGATCGCCGGGAATGAGGCGGGCGAGGGCAAAAGCCAGCAGGGTCATGCCGAGGACGACCGGCACCAGCTGCAGCAGGCGGCTGAGGATGAATGCCGGCACTCTACGGGCCCTGCCGGCGCCGCGCCGTCATCGGGCGAGATCGACGCCGTAGAAGAGGTGGCCGCCGAGAGGATCGATGCGGTAGTTCTCGACGTTCCTGCGCATCGCCGTCGAGACCACGGAGTGGGCGATCGTCACCCATGGCGTCTCCTGCTTGAACACCACCTGCGCCTCCTCGTAGAGCCGGGTCCGCTCGCCGACGTCCGACGTGCGCTTCGCCTGCGTCACCAGCGCATCGAAGCGCGCGTCGCACCAGCGGGCGCGGTTGGCGCCGTCCTTCGCCGCCTCGCAGCCGAGTAGTGTATAGAGGAAGTTGTCGGGATCGCCGTTATCGCCGGTCCAGCCGAACAGCATCGTCTGGTGCTCGCCCGCCTTGGTGCGCTTGAGGAGTTCGCCCAGCTCGTACGAGACGATGACGGCCCGCACCCCTACCTTCGCCCAGTCCGCCTGGATCATCTCCGCCGTCCGCCGGCTGTCAGGGGCGTAAGGACGCTTGACTGGCAGCGCCCAGATGTCCGTCTCGAAGCCCTGCGGGTAGCCCGCTTCCGCCAGCAGCCGCTTCGCCGCCGCCGGATCGTAAGGTGTATCGACGATGGCGTCGTTATACGACCACAGCGTCGGCGGGATCGGATTCTTCGCCTTGCGGCCGGCGCCGAGGTAGACGGCGGCGATGATCGCATCGCGGTCGATGGCGAGATCGAGGGCGCGGCGGACGCGGACATCGTCGAAAGGCTTCTTCTGGGTGTTGAAGGCGAGATACGCGACGTTAAGACCCTCCTGGCTGGTCACCACCAAGTCGGGATCACGCTGCATCGCCGGCAGGTCGGCTTGGTTCGGGTAGGGGATGAGCTGGCATTCCGAGGTCTTCAGCTTGGCATAAGCAACGGCGGCATCGGGGGTGATGGCGAAGATCAGCGGATCGAGGGCGGCCTTGCCCTCCCAGTAGCCGGGGTGGGCCTTATAGCGGATCACCGCGTCCTTCTGGTAGCCGACCAACTGGAACGGCCCGGTGCCAACCGGCTCCTGGTCGATCTTCTCCGGCGTGCCGGCAGCGTACATGGCATCGGCGTATTCGGCCGAGAAGATCGAGGCGAAGTCCATGGCGAGATCAGCGAGGAACGGCGCCTCCGGCTGGCTGAGGGTGAAGCGGACCGTCAGGTCGTCCAGCTTGTCGATGGCGGTAATCAGTTTCGGCATGTCCATGCTGTTGAAGTATTCATAGGAGCCCCCGGACAGCCGGTGGTCGCGATGGTTCGGATCCCACTGCCGCAGAAAAGTGTAGAGCACGTCGTCGGCGTTGAACGGACGTGACGGCGTGAAAGTCTTGGTCGTCTGGAAGGCGACGCCCGGGCGCAGCTTGAACGTGTAGACGCGGCCGTCCGGCGAGATCGTCCACGATTCCGCCAGCGCCGGGCGCAGCTTGGTGCTGCCGCGCTCGAACTCTACCAGCCGGTTGAAGACGTTACGCGACGACGCATCGAAGGTGGTGTTGGCGATGAATAGCGAGGCGTTAAACCCTTCCGGGCTCGCTTCCGAGCAGTACACAAACGGCGCCGCCGCGGCAGGGCGTGCAAGCATCACCAGGGCCGACATCGTTAGCGCCAGCAGCGCGCCGGCGAGCGAACGGACAACCATTGGCGGGCAACTCCTCTTTCCGCAGCAAGATCGGGGCCAAAGCAGCGGGTCGGCACAGTGTGTTGCGCCGGGGCGCCGGGCGCAACAGGGGAAGGCCGGGCGTCAACCGTTTCGCCGCTGCGGCCGAACGGGACGGCGCCCTTCTCCGCCGGAGCACCAACCAGCAGATTACGAATGATACCCGTTGACCTGACGAAGGACTTTCTTGGACTTATGGAGTGGGATTTATGTAAATGTTAAATGCCTGAAAGAGCTTATCCCTCTGGCTCCGGTGCCACAAAATGTGGTGACGGTACAAGTCGGCGTGGCTGCCCTGCGCCAAGCTGCGGCGGGCGATGGTTACCCCAGGGCGGGGCCGCTCGCCAGCGCCACCGCCAAAACCGACGGTTGGAGCGGCTATGCCGGCGCGTCTGGCATTGCCACGATCCGCACGTCATCGGCCCGAAGAGCGGCCGCGCGGAGATCCTCGCGCTGTGGGAGGCGCGCAAGGACATCGCCGGGGGCCAAGTAAACAGCGAACGCTGGCCACTGGCCCGCAAAGATCAAGCAGCCTGCTCAGCTGCGCTGACCTGAGTTTCATGCGCCGCGCCAGCGAGATCGACGGACAGACAAATCGCATTGAGGCCTTTCCTGCCACTCGATAATGCGAAGAATTCCAGATCCGAACACAACTCCACCGGCGCAGGGGCAACGGAAGCCCGAAGGGCGAAGGGCGAAGGGCGAAGGAACAGTCGCTCGTCGGCCGGGTCGAAGGCCTCCCCCATCCGACCCGGCCTAACCCGCAGCATTGCACCCCTTACTACGAGCTAATTAAATTATAGCGCCTTTCCGCCAGTTCGCGGCTGATCAAGAGGATGACCAATGTTGCGGATATTGCAGGGCTGCGCTGGCCTGTGGAAGGCTTCCTACTTGGCAAATACCCCATGCGGAATACTGACGGCCCCAGCAGCAGAAGACACCTCACTCGATGTTTATTGACCCATTCAGCCTACCGCCGCCCCACCCTGACCCATAATCACGGCGTTCAGCAATACCGGCTGAAGTCCGTCGCCACTGCGCCAGCTTTCTGCCGATGCTACGTCACTGAGCCGCGGAGCCACCTTTGCATCAAGTCCTCATAGCGGATTGTTTCGCCCTGGCCCTCCTCGTCGGCGAGCGCCGGTTTGGGCGCGCCCGGCCGATCCAGCCATACCTGTGGATCGATCGCCGGATTGAGCTCGGGAGCGCAGCGCTTCATCACGCCCGCGCCCTGCAGGCGCGCGAGCACCTCGTCCTGCGCCGCAGCGAGGTTGTCCATGATCACCTGCGGGTTGGCGCCGCCATGGACAGCGGTCGCGATACGCGTCCACCATAGCTGTGCCAGCCGAGGATAATCCGGAACGTTGACGCCGGTGGGGGTCCAGGCGAGGCGGGCGGGGCTGCGATAGAACTCGACGAGGCCGCCCAGCCGCGGTGCCGCTGCGGTCATCGCCGGCGAAGAAATATCGCTCTTGCGAAACGGCGTGAGGCCGACCAGGGTCTTCTTCAGCGATACCGTCTTGCAGGTGGTGAACTGGGCATAGAGCCATGCGGCCTGACGGCGCCCCAGCGGCGTGCTCGGAAGCAGCGTCCAGGAGCCGCAGTCCTGATATCCAAGCTTCATGCCTGGACGCCAGTAGGCGCCGTGCGGCGACGGGGCCATGCGCCACTTTGGCGTTCCATCGTCGTTGACCACGGGCAGGCCCGGCCGGAGCAGATCGGCGGTGAAGGCGGTATACCAGAAAATCTGTTGCGCGATGTGGCCGCGTCCCGGTGCCGGCCCGGCATCCGAGAATGTCATCTCCCTGGCTTCCGGCGGCGCGTACCTGTCGAGCCACTCGACGTACTTGCGGAGCGCATAGGTGGCCGCTGGAGCGTTGGCGGCGCCGCCCCGGCTGACGCTGGAACCCACCGGATGGCAGCCCTCCATCCGGATCCCCCACTCGTCCACCGGCAAACCGTTGGGAATGCCCGGATCCCCGACGCCCGCCATCGACAGCCACGCGTCGGTAAAGCGCCAGCCAAGCGATGGATCGCGCTTGCCATAGTCCATGTGACCCCACACACGGACGCCGTCGATCTCGCGCACCTCGTTGGTGAAGAAATCGGCGATGTCCTCGTAGGCCTTCCAGTTGGCCGGCACAGCAAGCTCGTACCCATGCCGGTTGCGGAACCGCTCGCGAAAATCGGGACGCTGGAACCAGTCATATCGAAACCAATAGAGATTGGCGAACTGCTGATCAGGTAGCTGATAGACCTTGCCGTCCGGCGCGGTGGTGAAGCGAAGACCAATGAAGTCGTCGAGATCGAGCGTCGGCAGCGTAAAGGCAGCGCCGTCGCCGGTAATCCAGTCGGTCAGCGGCACGGCGCTCCCGTAGCGCCAGTGGGTGCCGATGAGATCGCTGTCGCTGACATAGGCATCGTAGAGGTTGCGGCCGGTTCGCATCTGCGTCTCCAGACGCTCGATCAGCTCACCCTCCCGGATCAGATCGTGAACAACGCTGATGTCGGTGATCTCGCGGAAGGCGCGAGCGAGGTAGCGCGCCTCGTATTCGTGGGTGTCCAGCGTTTCCGAGACCACGTAGATCTGCTGTCCGCGGAACGGCTCCGCGGCCCTGATGAAGAACTCCATTTCCGCCATCTGGTCGTCGACGGACAACGTCGACGGCGTGAATTCCACGACCACCCAGCGCCTTGCCGCTGCCATTCGTGCCGTGTCCGCCTCTGCGCGAGCGCACGCCGGCGCGAGGCTCGCCGCGAGACCCAGCGCGGCCACGCCGCCCAGGACGGATCGCCGCGTCAGCGGCGTGGGTTCGAGCAGACCGTGTTTTTGTGCCGTCATTTGCGCTTCCTCGCGAGCTCGGGGCTTGTGAAATCGCGCGGTGGAGAACTTCGGTTTACCCTTGAAATGCTGCCGGGCACTGAGCATGATAATGAATTGTATCCGCTTTTAAACTCTTTGATTCTCATAACTTTGATGGAGCCCAACAAAGCGAGAGAGATCGCAGCAGAAACAGAAATAACAACGACGCTTTGGTACATAACGGTACCGAAGAACGGGAGGATCTGCGTATGACTGCAGAATATGTATTGGCGATTGATCAAGGGACGACGGGCTCGACTGTTCTAATCTTTGATCACGATGCAAATGTTAAGGGTCGCGCCTATTCCGAGTTTACTCAACATTTTCCGAAACCAGGCTGGGTCGAGCACGACCCGGAAGAGATTTGGGCCGTCACTCTCGGCGTCATTGAGTCCGCCCTCGAAAAATCGGGCATCGGAGCGAGCGCGCTGAACGCGATCGGCATCACCAATCAACGCGAGACGACCGTGCTGTGGGAGCGGGCCACTGGCCGGCCGGTGGCCCGCGCCATCGTCTGGCAGGATCGGCGCACCGCCGCGTTCTGTGAGGAGTTGAAAGCCAAAGGATTTGAGGATCTCATCCGGAGCAAGACCGGTCTCGTCATCGATCCCTACTTCTCCGGGACAAAGATCAAGTGGCTGCTCGACAACATTCCGGGCCTCAGGGGCCGGGCGGAGCGCGGCGAGATCGCGTTCGGAACCATCGATTCATGGCTCGTCTGGCATCTGACCGGCGGTGCCGCCCATGTCACCGACTATTCCAACGCATCGCGAACATTGCTGTTCAACATCAATGACCTGACGTGGGACGACGAGCTCCTGCATCTCCTTGACGTGCCGCGCGCCATCCTCCCGGAGGTCATGCCGTCGTCGCATATCTATGGCTATACCGACCCCGAAAAGTTCTTCGGAACGCAGAAGATTCCCGTCTCGGGGATCGCCGGCGACCAGCAGGCGGCGCTGTTCGGGCAGGCGTGCTACGGCGAAGGCCTCGCCAAGAACACTTACGGGACGGGCTCGTTTGTCTTGATGAATACCGGCAGCGAGGTCGTCCGGAGCAAACACAACCTGCTGACGACGATCGCCTGGAAGATCGGCGACGAGCCGGTCGAATATGCGCTGGAAGGAGCCATCTTCATTACCGGCGCAGGCGTGCAGTGGCTGCGTGATGGCATTGGCATCATCGAGCGCGCAGCCGAGACCGAGGAGATGGCAAGCTCGCTGCAGTCCAATGACGATGTCTACTTCGTGCCGGCTCTGGTGGGTCTCGGTGCGCCGCATTGGGATCCTTACGCGCGGGGCGCCCTGATGGGCGTGACCCGCGGGACCTCTCGAGCGCACGTCGTCCGCGCCATGCTGGAGGCGATCTGCTATGAGACGCGCGACGTCGTGGAGGCGATGCAGCGCGATTCAGGCATCGTGCTCAGGGAGCTGCGCTGCGACGGCGGTGCGTCCGGCAACGGCTTCCTGATGCAGTTCCAGTCCGACATTCTCGGCGTCCCGGTCGAGGTACCCGAGGTGTCCGAGACGACGGCTCTCGGTGCTGCGTACCTGGCGGGACTGGCCACCGGCTTCTGGTCGGACCGCTCGGAGATCAATGCCAAGTGGCGACTGGCGCGTCGCTACACGCCCAGCATGGATGAGATCCAGCGCGCACGTCTCTACAGGAAATGGGCCATGGCGGTGGAACGCGTGAAGAACTGGGCGCGCGAAGAGCCCATTCTGGAAAGCACCGTATAGAACGGGAACCTGCCTTCCGGAAGGATGGCGAGAAAAATTCGCCGAGCGACAAGGCACCCGCTCCGACCGCAGCGTGATCCGAGGGTAGTATCATGCCGCTCCGAGAAAGCAATATCGCCAAACTGGCAACCCAGGAATTTGATGTTCTGGTCTTGGGGGGCGGGATCAACGGCGCCGTCTCCGCCGCCGCCCTGTCGGGAAAAGGCGCCAAAGTCGCGCTGATCGACCGGGCTGACTTCGCCGGCTTCACCAGCCAGGAGTCGTCCAATCTCGCCTGGGGCGGGATCAAGTATATGGAGACGTTCGACTTCGCATTGGTGCGCAAGCTCTGCCTCTCCAGAAACCATTTAATCAGAAACTATCCCTCCATCGTCGAGGAGATCCGGTTCTTCACCTCGGTGCCGAAGGGCTTCCGCCACAGCCGGATGAAGCTCTACGCCGGTACCTGGCTCTATTGGCTGTTCGGCAACTGCTTCACGCGAACACCGCGGCTGGTGTCGAACGAGCAGACCGAGCGGGAAGAGCCGATCCTGGACGTGCACAACGCGGAGGGCGCCTTCGAATACTCGGACGCCTATCTGCACGACAACGATTCCCGCTTCGTCTTCGGCTTTATCCGTCAGGCGATGAATAACGGCTGCATCGCCGCGAATTACGTCGAGTCGACAGGCGCCACACGGGGCTCCGACGGTCTGTGGCTCACCAGCGCGCGCAACGTCATCAACGGCTCTGCCTTCGTGATCCGCTCGCGTGCCCTGGTGAATGCCTGCGGACCGTTCGTCGATGAGCATAACAAGCTCACCGGCATCACCACCGAGCACCACCATGCGCTCTCCAAAGGGGTGCACCTGCTCGTCGATCGGCTCACCGCCCACAAGCGGGTTCTGACGTTGTTCGCCAGCGACGGCCGGATGTTCTTTGTCATCCCGATGGGAGCGCGAACCTGCATAGGGACCACCGACACCCGCGTCGACACCCCTTATACGCACGTCACCGACGACGACCGGCAGTTCATCCTGGAAAACGTCAACGCCCATCTTCGCCTGCCGGAGCCGCTGGCAAGGAAGGACATCATCGCCGAGCGCTGCGGCGTTCGTCCCCTCGCCGTCAGAGGCGACGCGGGAGGGAGAGACTTCCTGCAGCTTTCGCGCAAGCACGCCGTCGAGATTGATCACGGCCGGCGCCACATCAGCATCTTCGGCGGCAAGCACACGGACTGTATCAACGTCGGAGACGAGATCAGCGACGCGGTGGGCCACCTGGGCATTCCACTTCCCTACCCGAAGCACAAATGGTACGGCGAACCGGCGGCATCCCTTCGCCATGAGTTCGCGCATCGGGCGCGACTGATGAACCTCGACGGGTACACCGATCCGACGTCGACCGAACCGCTGTCCAAGCGCTACTGGCGGCGTTATGGCATGGAAGCCTTCGATCTTCTCGAGCACATCCGGGCGGATCCGCGACAGGCCGAAGTCCTGATCAAGGCGACCGAGTACACCCGATGTGAGGTGGAGCATAAAGCGCACGGCGAAATGATCGTCAGGCTGGAGGATTTCCTGCGCCGGCGCTCGAAGATCGCGCTTGTCGTCCGCCGGGAGGACATTCGCCAATCACCCGGTCTGCTGGAGGCCTGCCAGATTCTCTTCGGCGATCGCGCGCACCAGGAAATCGACGCCTACTTCGGCACCGAGCCGCCGGCGAAAGCGATGGCAGCCGGCTGATTCCAGCCGGCTGGAGTGCCGGTAACGGTAGCGGGACAGCGGGGCGAAACCATGAACGCGTTTCTCGGCGAAGTCATCGGTACGGCCATTCTCATTCTTCTCGGTAACGGAGTGGTCGCCAACGTCGTACTCACCGGCACCAAGGGACAAAATTCGGGGTGGATCGTTATCACCTGGGGCTGGGGCATGGCCGTGTTCGTCGCCGTCTTTACCGTCGCCGCCTTCAGCGGTGCGCACATCAACCCGGCGGTGACCATCGCCCTCGCGATCACCGGCAAGTTCGAATGGTCGGGCGTTCCGGCCTACCTCGCCGCCCAGTTCCTGGGAGCGTTCATCGGCTCGTTCCTGGTCTGGCTGTTCTATCGGCCGCATTTCCGCCTGACCGAGGACAAGGACCTGAAGCTCGCCTGTTTCTGCACGGCGCCAGCGGTCAGAGATACGCTTTCCAATCTCGCTTCGGAAATCATCGGCACCTTTTTGCTTGTCTTCGCGGTGCTCTTCCTTGCGGTCTCCGTATTCGGCCTGGGTGCCCTGGACGCGCTCCCGGTCGGCCTCCTGGTCCTGGCCATCGGCCTGGGGCTGGGTGGAACCACGGGCTACGCGATCAATCCGGCGCGCGACCTGGGGCCGCGCATCATGCATGCGCTTCTGCCGATGCCGGGCGGTAAGCGCGACAGCGACTGGAGCTACGCCTGGATCCCGGTCGTCGGGCCGCTGATCGGCGCGGCGCTTGCCGGATTCCTCTATCTCGTGCTGAAGGACCCGACCAACATCCATTTCCGATGACGCCGGCGCAAGGAGAACGGCCGTGACCACCCGGATGCTGCTCGTACGCCATGGTGCCACGGCACTCTCGGCGGAGGACCGCTTCGCCGGCGCGACCGACGTCGAACTCTCGGACGAAGGCCGCGCGCAAGCGGGGTGCCTGGCCGAGCGCTTGGCATCGACACCACTGACGGCGGCCTACGCCAGCCCGATGCGGCGCACGTGGGAAACGGCGAGTATCGTCGTCCGCTCGCACCGCCTCGATCTGCAGGCGGCGGAGGGCTTGCGGGAAATCGATCACGGTCATTGGGAGGGCCTGCGCCGATCCGAGGTGGAAAGCGCCTTTGCTCCCGAATACGCAGCGTGGGAGGCCGACCCATTCACCTTCGCACCGCAAGGCGGTGAGTCGGGCCTGAACGTGCTGGCGCGGGCCTTGCCGGTCATTCGCGAGATCGTCGAGCGGCACCGGGACGAGCTCGTCCTCGTGGTCTCGCACAAGGCGACGATCCGGCTTCTGATCAGCAGCCTTCTCGGCTTCGATGCGCGAGGCTACCGGGATTGCCTCGATCAGCATCCGTGTTGCCTCAACATCCTGGATTTCAGAGGCACGATCCGGACGCGTCTCATGCTGTTCAACGACGTCTCGCACTATGAAAGCGTCCCCGAGCGCATGACCCGGCGGCACCTGACGAAATGGTGGGACAGCCCGAGCGGGGTGAGCGGTGTTTGAATTGGAAGGGAATTGAACGAACCCGCTGAGAGTCATATGGCACACACCGACATCGCGCCGAGGGATCCTGCGGCGATCACCTACGGCCGGTTCGGCCGGCGCGAAATCAGCGGCGGGGCCGACCGCAGCGAGCGCTGCCGCCGCCCGCCACCTGCCCGGCCCGGTCCTGTACGGCCAGGCGGCGCCGGCGCTTCCGCCGCGCCACCAGCAGCGGGGTTCTCCATCGCCTCATGTGCCGGAAACAGGGCGGCCCGCCCCGCCCGTGTTCGGCTTCGCATCTCCAGCGTCCGCAGCGTGCCGGTCACCAGCGGGTGTCTGTCGGGGACGGCGACGCAAGCCAGCAGGTGGACGCGGGCGATCGCCTTGACCCGCTCGACGATCTCCGGATAGCGATGCCGCGGCTCACACCAACGGGTGTAGGCGGCGAGCGTCCAGGGATGGGCCGGTAATGCGCGCAGGCCGTGCTGCCGGCACCACGCGGCGAAGTCTCTCCAGGCTTTCTCGCGCCGTCTCGCAATCATCGGATCGGGAGGCAATCGGGGCGGAAGTTGTCGCGTCGCGCGAGCTTATCGTGCCTCCGTGATCTGGAAAAGCGCGGGATCGAGGGTGTTTCCAGGCATCCGGACGTCCCCGCCCGCCAGCCGCAATAATTTAGCCGGAAAACCCCTGCCGAACGTAGCATTCTGCCGCGAGCGACCGTCCGCCCGTGCTGGCAATCGCGGCCGGGCGGGTTATACTCGCCCGAAAATGTCGGGGAGGCCTTGGGAGCGCTCAATGCAAATCATCGATGCAGACATCGTCATCGTCGGCGCCGGAGGCGCCGGCCTACGAGCGGCGATCGCCGTCGCCGAAGCCGATCCGTCCCTCAACATCGCCCTGGTATCAAAGGTCTATCCGATGCGCAGTCATACCTGCGCGGCGGAAGGCGGCGCCGCCGGCGTCGTCAAGGCCAACGACACGCTCGACTACCATTTCAACGATACCGTTTCCGGCGGCGACTGGCTCACCGACCAGGATGCGGTCGAGCTGTTCGTCAACGAGATCACCAAAGAACTCATCCAGATGGAGCACTGGGGGTGCCCCTGGAGCCGTGAAAGCTCCGGCCATGTCGCCGTCCGACCCTTCGGCGGCATGAAGATCATGCGCACGTGGTACGCCGCCGACAAGACCGGTTTCCACATGCTGCACACCCTCTTCCAGACCTCCCTGAAGTACCCGTCGATCAAACGCTTCGACGAATTCTACGCCACCGATCTGATGGTCGACGAGAACGTCTCCGCTGGCTGTACCGCCATCGAGATGCGCACCGGCGAGATGAAGCTGTTCCGCGGCAAGGCGGTGATCATCTGCTCCGGCGGCGCCGGCCGTATCTTTCCGTTCACCACCAACGGTGCCATCAAGACCGGCGACGGCATGGCCATGGCCTATCGCGCCGGCGTGCCGCTGAAGGACATGGAGTTCGTCCAGTACCACCCGACGGGGCTGCCCGGCTCCGGCATCCTGCTCACCGAGGGCTGCCGCGGTGAAGGCGGCTACCTGCTGAACAAGGACAACTATCGCTACCTGCAGGACTACGACCTGGGGCCGGCGACGCCGAAGCCGGTGCTGAAGTCGATGGAGCTGGGACCGCGCGACCGCCTCAGCCAGGCGTTCTGGCAGGAGTCGAAGAAGGGCCGGACGGTGCAAGGGAAGTGGGGCGATGTCGTCTGGCTCGACATGCGCCACCTCGGCGAGAAGCTGATCAACGAGAGGCTGCCGCTCGTCCGCGACCTGTCGATCTCCTACGTCGCTGCCGACCCGGTCACCGACCTCGTGCCGGTGCGGCCGGTGGTGCACTACATGATGGGCGGCATCCACACCGACATCAACGGCGCGACCCCCGTCGCCGGCCTTTACGCCGCGGGCGAATGCGCCTGCGTCAGCATCAACGGCGCCAACCGGCTCGGCTCCAACTCGCTCGGCGAGTTGCTGGTGTTCGGGGCACGGGCGGCCCGTTTTGCCGTCGAGCATGCAAAGTCGGTGAAAGCACCGCGGGAAGCGCTGGTCACCGCCCAGGCAGCGGATGCGGAAGGGCGGATCAAGGCGCTGTTCAAGCGCACCGGCGGCAAGCAGCGGGTGGCGCAGCTACGGCGGGAGATGAACCTCACGCTGGAAGAGGGCTGCGGCATCTACCGCGACGAGAAGTCGCTGCGGGAGTCGGTGGCCGTTATCGCCGACGTGCGCGCCCGCTACCGCGACGTCGCCCTGGAGGACAAGAGCTCCGTCTACAACACCGACCTCTACCAGACGCTGGAGCTGGGAGCGATGATCGAGTGCGCCGAGGCCGTCGCCCACTCGGCGCTGCAGCGCACGGAATCGCGCGGTGCCCACCAGCGGCTCGACTACGTCGAGCGTGACGACAAGGCCTTCCTCAAGCACTCCATGGCCCACTACAACCCGAATGGCGATCCGCGCATCGACTACCTGGACGTCACCATCACCAAGTCGCAGCCGGCCGCACGGGTTTACGGGGCTGCAGCCGGAGGCCAGGCAGCATGAGCAAGCGTAACATCCAGCTGGAAGTCCTCCGGTACCGCCCGGAGCAGGACCGGGAGCCGGTCTTCCAGACCTATACCGTTCCCTGCGAGGAGGAGTGGGTCGTCCTCGACGCGCTGAACTACGTCAAGGACGAGATCGACCGGACGCTGAGTTACCGTTGGTCATGCCACATGTTCGTCTGCGGCAGCTGCGGCTTCAAGATCAACGGCGAGCCGAAGCTGGGCTGCAAGGCGTTCCTGCGCGACTACGGCGATAAGATCCGGGTGGAGCCGCTCGACAACTTTCCGATCGAACGCGACCTCGTCGTCGTCATCGACGACTTCGTCGACAAGCTGCAGAGCGTCAAGCCGTACATCATCCCCAAGGAGGAGAAGTCGGTCGCCGCTGGCGAGTACATCCAGACGCCGGCGCAGCTCAAGACGTTCAAGCAGTACTCGATGTGCATCAACTGTTTGCTCTGCTACTCGGCCTGCCCGCAGTACGGCCTGACCAATCAGGAGTTCATCGGCCCGGCCGCCCTGGCGCTGGCGCACCGCTACAACATGGACTCGCGCGATGTCGGCCGCTCGGCCCGCGAGCACGTGCTGGCGTCGCACGAGGGCGTCTGGGAATGCAGCTTCGTTGGAGCCTGCTCGATCGTCTGCCCGAAGGACGTCGATCCGGCCGGCGCTATCCAGCAGGCGAAGTTCACCAGCGCCATCGACTATCTGACCTCGATGGTCGGCATCGGAGGCAAATAAGATGAGCGCGCGCAAGCCCTACGTGCGGAAGATGTCGAAGACCTCGTGGTTTCTGACGCACGCCCGCTTCAAGAGCTACATGCTGCACGAGGTCAGCTCGGTATTCGTCGCCCTCTATATGTGGCTGCTGATCGACGGCCTGTTCCGGCTTGCGAAGGGGCCGGAAGCCTGGGAGGCGTGGCTGTCGTTCATCAAGCATCCGCTGGTCGTCATCCTTTCGCTGATCGCCTTCGCCTTCTTCATCATACACACGACGTCGTGGTTCAAGGCGGTGCCGCAGGCGATGCGCATCCAGACCGGCGAGCACTTCGTCGACGGCAAGCTGATCGTTGGCGGCCACTATGTCGCCCTCGGGATCTTTTCGCTGTTCGTCCTCATCCTCGCGGGAGTGGCATAGCATGGCCCGTTCAGCCAAAGCGGTTCCCTGGTTCTTGTTCGCCGCGGGCGGCACGATAACCGCGTTCGTCCTGCCGGTGATGCTGTTCGTCACCAACATCGCCCCGCCGCTCGGCCTGTTCGGCGAGGCGCTTAGTTGGGAGACGATGTACGGCTTCGTCAGCAACTGGCTGGTCAAGCTGGTGCTGTTCGGCATCATCGGCTTCGGCCTGTGGCACGCGGCGCACCGGCTGCGCGTCTGCGCCCACGACTTCGGCATCCGGGCCGATACGGCGGTCGCCTATGTCGTCTACGGCCTTGCCGGCATTGGCACCCTCGCCACCATCTGGGCGCTGCTGTCGATCTGAGCGCATCCCCCTCGCCGGCGTTTCGACGCGGCCGCTGCGGTCACCCGCAGCGGCCTTTTTTGTCTCTGACAATCGCTTAACGCGTCGGCTGTACGACGCACGTAGCAATAGCGTACTTCCCAAAATTGATGTACCCTATACGGGTGAGATTTTTGCCCACGCCAACCGTGTCCCTTACACCACCTATACCCCAACATTACTGATCCCCTGGTATTGCGCTTTTAGGGGCAAAATTGCGATGCGCCAGTTCGACGGAATACAGCGCCGAGGACACAATGAGACGCACCAGCCTTTGGCGCTCACCACCTTATCGCCGCGCGACGCAACGGCAACGGCATCAGCCGACGATAGCCTCGCGGGCGTCGGTATCGACACGCCCGCACGGACCGCGAACGGTCCCACCGGCCTCTCTACGGCCGCGCCCGTCACGTGGACACAGGTCTTGCGCCGGTCCGGTGGCCTGCGTCGCAGAATCATCCGGTCGGCCCTGGGGCTTTCGCTGCTAGCGGCGGCCGGCGCCCTTTATCTGCCCAGCATGCTGTTCGCCACGTCCTCGGAGGCGATCCTCAACGCGCGCATCGTCACCCTCGCCGCACCAATCGAAGGACGCATTGTCAACGCACCGCCGCCGGAAGGCACCGTCGTCAGAACCAACGAGCCGCTTCTCACCATAGAGAATCCGACGGTGGACCGCGGTCGTGTGCAGGATCTGGAGGCGACCCGTAGCAGGACGCAAGCCGAGCTCGTCGGTGCGAGGCGCCTCACTGCGGCACTTACGGCACAGATGAACAGCCTCGAGACGCAGATAGCGGCCTATCAGGCAGCGACCGTTTCAAGGCTGGAACTGACGAGAAGAGAGCGCGAAGCGGAGACGGTTGCCGCCCGCGCCGCTGCCTCCGAGGCGCGCACCGACTTGCAACGCAAGCGCTCTCTGGGGGCCAAGGAAATCGTCAGTGCAGCGGCTCTCGACAAGGCTGAGCAGACGGCGATCCAGACGCAGGCCGGGGCCGAGCGGGCCGATCTTGCTGCGCAGCGCATCGCTCAGGAGCTCGACGCGGCGAAGCACGGCGTCTACGTGACCGATGATCATAACAATGTGCCGTACTCGCAGCAGCGCACCGACGAGATTCTCGTCCGTCTCGCCGAGGCGCGCTCGCAGGAAGCCATGCTAGCCACCCGGTTGACGGAGCTGGACAAGCAGGTGAACGAAGAGAAGGCTCGCGCCGAGTACCTCGCCCGTGCCGAAGTCACAGCGCCAACGGCCGGCGTCGTCTGGCGGCCGTTGGTGACTACCGGATCGGCGGTCGCCCGCGAGACCGAGCTGATGACCCTCATCGACTGCACCAATCTCTACGCCACGGCCGTATTCAGTGGGAAGCAGTTCGACGATCTGCGTCCCGGCAGGCACGCAACCATCCGGCCGCTGAGCGCCAGCGCCCGCTACACTGGAACGGTGGTCGATGTCCGGGCGATGCAGCGTTCCGATGCTGAGGAGCGCTTCGCCGCGCCGCTGCCGGTGCTTGCCGGCAACCAGATCCTCGCGATCATCCGGCTCGACGATCCGCGGGACTTGACGTCGCAGAAGTACTGCAACGTCGGCCGCCGGATCGAGGTGCGGTTCGCCGGCGCTGGCGCCGAAGGCACCGCACCGTCCGAGCCGTCCCATGTTCGTTGAGGCGCTCGCCGCGAATTTCCTTACGCTTGGCGCAATCCATCTCATTTGCGCCGTCGGTCACTGCCGCCATGCAATGGCCCGGCTCGCCTTCGCCTGCATCGGCATCGCCACGCCCCTGCGCTACCTGTGGTGGCGGTGGTTCGAGACCGTGCTTCCGGTCGGCAGGCATGACCCGCAGGGACTGTTCATCCTCGTCTGCTTCGCCTTCGAACTCATCGTTCTGCTCGACAGCATCCTCAGCACGGTCGTGCTTTCGCGCTCGGTCGATCGCAGCAGCCAGGCCGATGCTGGCGAGACATGGGCGCGCAACCTTCCTCGCGGCCGTCTTCCGTCGGTCGACGTCCTCATCCCGACCTACAACGAGGATCGCGACGTCCTGGAGCGAACGATCGTCGGCGCAACGTCCCTCGATTATCCGGATTTCGCCGTCTGGGTGCTCGACGATGGCCGGCGCCCCTGGGTCGCCGAGCTGGCGGCGTCAAAGGGCGCCGGCTACCTGACCCGCCCCGACAACGAGGGCGGCAAGGCCGGCAACGTCAATGCCGCCATCAGCCGCACCAAGGGCGAGCTTGTCGCCGTCCTCGATGCGGACTTTGTTCCGCGGCACAATTTTCTGTGGCGGACGGTGGGATTGTTCCGGGACGAGAAGGTCGCCTGCGTCCAGACACCGCAGTACTTTTTCAATAAGGATCCGGTCCAGACCAACCTCGGTCTCGGCAACAGCTGGGCCGACGATCAGCGGCTGTTCTTCGACATCATCATGCCGAGCCGCGACGCGTGGGGCCTCGCCTTCTGTTGCGGAACCGGCTTCCTCATGCGCCGGTCCGCGCTTGCGGCGATTGGCGGCGTCTCGACCGGCTCGGTGTGCGAAGACATCCTGACCTCCATCGAGCTGAAGCGTCGCGGGCTCGAAACCATCTACCTCAACGAAGAGCTGTGCATCGGCCTGGCACCGGAGTCCGTGAAAGCCTTCTTCGTTCAGCGGACTCGCTGGTCTCGCGGCAATATCCAGTTGCTCTTTCTGAGGAACGGCATCTTCGGTGGCGGTCTAACGCTATTCTACAGGCTGGCATTCCTGCCGACATACTGGATGTTGCAGTTGCCGGCACGCATCGTATACACGCTGTTGCCGCTGCTGTTCATTCTTACCGGCCTGCTGCCGATGCACGTGACCGACTATGACGCGCTGCTCGGCCATCTGGGCCCGTTGATCATCGGCGGCACCGGCTTCATCTGGTGGCTCTCCAACGGCCGTTACTTCCCCATCCTCAGCGACGCCGCCAATCTCTTCATCGCGATCAAGGTCGGACCGACCACGCTTGCCAGCCTGATCAAGCCGTTCGGCACATCCTTCAGAGTGACACCGAAGGGCACTGCCGCAAGAGGAGCGGATGTCGATCGGGTGATCTCCCACACCTGCATTGCTCTGCTGCTGGCGACCACAATCGGCATCAGCTGGAACGCCCTCGACGACTGGCGCCTCGCCGATAACCGGACCGGCCTGCTGCTGTCCTCCTTCTGGGCGATCCTCAACGCCGCCATCCTCGGGATCGCGGCGCTGATTGCGCACGAAGGCCCCCGCAGCCGCAGCCAGGAGCGCTTCCTGCTGGATGTGCCCGCCAGATTATCGCTGAACATGGACCCGGCCCCTTGCGTGGTGGCAGACATCTCACTCCTGGGTGCCTTCGTGGGGTTCGGCAACAATCCAGCACCCCGGGTCGGGGCGCAGGTGGCACTGTCGATCCCGTCCATCGGCCTTGCGCGAGCCACCGTCGTCCGCTCGCAGGGGAATATGGCCGGGGTCCGGTTCGTCGATCTCTCTGTTCAAGCTCGCAAGGCGATCGCTGGCGCGGAGCGGGAGGATGCCCAGGGCAGCCCGGTCAGGGGGCGGCGCTCGGCGGTGCGTCGCCGCGTCAATCTCCCGGCAGTCTGCGCGGTAGGCGATGCATGGTTGGACTGCATCATCGAAAACGCATCCCTCTCCGGCGCCAGCCTTGCCTTCCCCGGCGCGCCGGCCGCCCGACCAGGCGATCGGATCGTCATCGAATTTCCCGATGTCGGTTTCGTGAGCGCGTGCGTGCGCCGCGAAACTCCGACCGGGATGGGAATCCTGTTTGAGGATGCCAGCGAAGAAGCGCGCGACGGCCTCATTCGCGCGCTCTACTGCACCCCACGCCCGGTCGTCCCGACCAACCCTCCCCGCGCCGGCGCACTGCTTGAGACCATCTTCAGGCAGGCCTACGGTCGCCAAGCTGCGTGAGCCTTTGCTCGCGGCGATGGGGCGGCGCTGGGCCGTCAGTGCGGCGGTCGAACGGTGCAAGGAATGGGACCGGACCCCGTGATGCGGGGCCGGCCCCTGGCCTTACGCCACCTGCTGCACGAACCTGCCGCTGTTGTAGTCGTCGATCGCCTGCTCGATCTCGGCGCTGCTGTTCATCACGAACGGCCCGTAGCCGACGATCGGCTCGTCGATCGGCTCGCCGGTGAGCACCAGCAAGGTCGCATCGCCATCGGCATGGACCGCCACGTCGCCGCCTTCCCGGCTGAGCAGCACCATCTCCGCCTCGCCGGCCTCCTGGCTGCCGTTGACGGTGACGTGGCCACCAAGCACGACCAGCATGCTGGTATGGCCTTCCGGCAGCGCGAGCGTCAGGTCGGCATCGCGGCGCAGGCGCACGTCCCAGACGTTGATCGGCGTAAAGCTGCGTGCCGGTCCCTTCGCACCCAGCAGATCGCCGGCGATGACGCGCGCCGTGCCGGCGCCGTCGGGCAGATCGACGACCGGGATCTCGGCCGACGTGATCGCCTGATAGCCGGCGGGCGCCGTCTTGTCCCGCGCCGGCAGGTTGACCCAGAGCTGCACCACGCGAAACGGGCCACCAGTCCGCGCGAAGCCGGCGGAGTGGTACTCCTCGTGGATGATGCCCGCCGCCGCGGTCATCCACTGCACATCGCCCGGGCCGATGACGCCGCCGTGGCCGGCGGAATCGCGATGCTCCACCTCGCCGTCATAGACGATGGTGACGGTTTCGAAGCCGCGATGCGGATGCTGGCCGACGCCGCGCCGCGCCTTCGTCGGCTCGAAATAGTGCGGCCCGGCATAGTCCAGCAGCAGGAACGGGCTGACGTGCGCGCCGAGGCCGTCATAGGAAAACAGCGAGCGCACCGGGAAGCCGTCGCCCACCCAGTGGCCGCGGGTATTGCCGTAGCGGCCGAGAACCTTCTTGTCCATGCTGTCCCCTCCGACATGATCTCCGGCGTTGCCGGTGGATCATCTGATGGACATCAGATAATATCGCAACGATCACTCGGAAAGATCGCTGTACTGGACGCAGTGTCCCATACATAGGACGATGCGCGACCTCAACGACCTCTATTATTTTGTCCAGGTCGTCGATCACGGCGGCTTCGCCGCTGCCGCCCGTGCCCTTGGCGTGCAGAAGTCGAGGCTCAGCCGGCGCGTCCTCGCTCTCGAGGAGCGTCTGGGCGTGCGGCTGCTCAACCGTTCGTCGCGTCGCTTCTCGGTCACCGAGATCGGCCGGGAATTCTACGACCGCTGCGCCGCCGTGCTTGTCGAGGCAGAGGCGGCCGAGCAGGTGATTGCCGAGGTCCGGGCGGAGCCGCGCGGCGTGATCCGGGTGAGCTGCCCGGTCGCGCTGATTTCGTTCCAGTTCGGCGCACTGATTGCGCGCTTCATGGCCGAGTATCCGGCGGTGGTGGTTCATCTGGAAAGCACCAACCGCCGGATCGATGTCATCTCTGAAGGGTTCGACGTTGCCATACGGGTGCGCTTTCCGCCCCTTCAGCCGACCGACCTCGTCATCCGCAAGCTCGATGTCAGCACCCAGTGTCTGGTGGCGAGCCCGGCGCTCGCCACCGATCCACCGGCGTCACCCGCCGGCTTGCAGGGCCTACCGAGCCTCGATTGCGGGCCGCCCCGTCGTGACCATCGCTGGCAGCTGGAGAAGGCCGACGGGCAGACCGCCACGATTCCTCACCGCCCGCGCTTCGTCACCGACGACATGGCGGCGCTGCGCGAGGCGGCGATCGCCGGCATCGGGATCGTGCAGCTGGCGACGATGATGATCTGGCAGGACATCGAAGCTGGCCGGCTCGTTTCCGTGCTGCCCGACTGGCGGCCGCGGGCGGGCATCATCCATGCGGTCTTCCCGTCGCGGCGCGGCCTTCTGCCGGCAGTGCGCGCCTTCATCGATTTCCTGGCGCGGGAATGCGCCGCCGCGCGGCAACGGGCCGCCGCGACGCTGGCGGGACACGAGGGCTGACTGCTCGCAGGCAAGGGCCGGCATCGCAATCTGGCGCACCTGCGGGAACAGGCAGAAGCACCGACGCCTTCTCCCGGCCCTTCCCCGCTTTCTCAGAAGAAGCCTTGCGGGTTCATGGTGTAGCTGATCAGCAGGTTTTTGGTCTGCTGATAGTGTTCCAGCATCATCTTGTGGTTTTCGCGGCCGATGCCGGACTGCTTGTAGCCGCCGAAGGCGGCGTGCGCCGGATAGA
>JAEULG010000298.1 GCA_016793875.1 Rhodospirillales bacterium
GGCGATATGCTCGATGGCCTGGGCGCCGCGCAGATCCTGCTCGCCGATCGCGCCTACGACAGCGACGCGCTGCGAGACAGCCTGGCCGAGCGCGGCGCCTGGGCGAACATCAAACCCATGCCGAGACGCGTCAAAATGCCCGCGTTCAGCCCGTTCCTCTACCGATATCGCAATCTCGTCGAACGCTTCTTCAGCAAGATCAAGCATTTCAGGGCCCTTGCCACCCGCTTCGAAAAGCACGACGCAAACTACCTCGCCGTCGTCAAACTCGCTGCCACCCGCATCTGGATGCGCTTTATGAGTCGGTGACCTGGACGAGAGCCGCCGCCCGCGCCACTTGGCGAAGCAGAAGGTGTTCGCCGAACAGGAGGTGCTCGTTCTCGAGCTCCGGCGCTCACGCCGCCTCGGGATCAAGCAGCTGCGCAGCGAGCTGTTGCGGCAGCACGGGCTTGGGTTGTCGCTCGATACGCTGCATCGCATTCTCGTCCGCCATGGCGAGCAGCATCTCAAACCTAACCACTGGCCGGGTTTTGTTCCGGCGCGGCCGCAGCCATCGCCGCCGCTTCGTGGCTAATTTGTCACCGCCCTACACACGCATGTTGACATCGAGGCCCTCGCCGCTGTCGCTCCCGAGCAGAAGCTGGCATTTGCGGAGGTATTGTCTGGTCATTTGTTACTCCTTACGGGGACAAAAACGGCAACATTTTCGCCGGGAAGTAGATTTTCTTGAGGTCTATCGTCGGGGGCTGCTGTCGGGGAAACGAAGTTGACTTGGAACGAGACTTGCGGGCGCTGGTCGGCGTCTGCCATCTCCGCTGCGGTCTCGATCGCGCGGCGCTTAGTCTCCAGCAGCCCGGCGATGGCGCCGGCTTCTTCGGGCGTAACCTCACCAGCCGCGACAGCCCCGATCACTGTCGCCAAGGCTGCGTCAACGCCCGTCGCGGTGTCCGTAGGTGGCAGGCTGAGGCGCACCGGCCGGCCGCGCCTTGGTGGCCATATGCGGGCAAGGAGCAGTTCGGCGGCCTTCAGGTCGCCTTCCTGTGCCTTCTCCAGCACCTTCTTGAGGATGTTCTCGCCTTCGCCGGCTGCAAGCTGATCGAGCAGCAGAGTAGCGCGGTTCCTGCTGCCGGCGGGCCGGCCTCGCCCATGCCGGTTTCCTGGCTGAAAGGGTCGAGGGCCTTTTTTCTCGTTATTGGACGGCATCGCGTCGGCTCCCCCCGATGGCGCGCCCCGCACGAGCCGAGCGCGTGGGCGCCCCCCCTGGACCGCGGCAGATACTGGCCAACGCGCTGCCCAGCAGCAGCTCGGCGTTGCACCGCTCGTCCTCAGCACGCGCGAGCGCGGCGCCGAGCTTCCGCCACGCGTCTAGGGGTAGTGGCCGACGCATCGCTCGCTGCAGCAGCGCCGCCGTGCTGGTAGCTCTGACGATGGCGGCATCCGCAGCCAGGGCCGTCTTCACTAAGGTGTCCAGACGGCGCTGGCGTGCCAGGGTGGTGCGCGTCATCGCCTGGGGAAGCGCGGCATCGGTGCTTCCTCTCGCGCCCCCCTCCGCCCTGCGGAGGGTTTCTGACGCGCGGTCCAGCCGGCGCTGCTCGCGGCGGATTGCGCGCGCGATTTCGGTCGCCCTCTGGCCATCCGCTGTCGCCTGCTCAGCCGCCAGTTCGGCAAGGCGTCTCCGAGCGGCGGCGCAGGTCTGCATAATGTTTTCGAGGTATTGGTCGGTGAGGGTCATCGCAGCTTGGCTCCGCTTGCTTCGCCGTCAGAGAGAATCAGTGCCGATACAACTTTTGCGTGGGGTGTGGGGGTGTAGGGGTGTAGGGGTGTAGGTGGCATGATCGATATTTGCGCGTTACTCTATCAGATTAGTTGTGAAATCTAAGTATATGATATTAAAGGAAACTTCTAAAAAAGTATCTACATACATAGAGGGGGGTGTCGATGCTGCTACAGAGGGGGGGATGTAGCTACACCCCCCCCTAACGGGGTAATTGAAAAACGTGCGCACGCACAACTTGTGAGCGTCATGGCTGAACGCTCCCCGGCACGATGTGTGCGTCTGACATGGCTACCCATCCAGCGGCGACTGCATGATCCAGTGCGGCATCGAAGAGATGCCGGCGGTTTATCCAGATTGCCTTCCGCGCCTTGCTCTTGGATATGCCACCGGCGGCGGCCCGCGCCTTGGCCGCGATCAGTTTGGCGACTGCTACCATGGCACCCTGGGCGCCATTGGCGGCGAGCGTCGCCACAGCCGCGCCATCAGCACGCTCTGTCAGGCGCTGTTGCCGCTCGGCATCGGCCTGCCGGGCCACCTCATGTCTGAGCCACGTCCGCGTCGCGATGCTGGCGCCGACAAGGATGCCCGCCATCGCCCAGTCGTCCGCCGTGGCCATATCCCGCCCGTCTATGACGGCGAAAAGTGCGGCGACTTTGCATTGCTGCACGTTATCGTGAGAGCGCCACTCGAACTCAGTATCACGCTCGCCACTCTCCTCGATTTCGTGGCGGAGGCGCTCGCGAACGTCGTGGGCGCGGCGAATTTCGTCGCGCACGGCCGGCACGAAGCTAACAACGAATTGCCGAGAAACACCGATCGTCGGCATGGGCGCCTGCGGCCATGCCTCCGGCAGTGACGCGAATGCGCGAAAGAACAAGGCGCGCTGCGGCGTGCCCCTACCCACATCGGCCAGAAGCGGCGCCACGGTGCCGGGTTGCAGGCCAATACAAAAGCCAACGTTGTAATTTGTAGCCTTTCTCCGCCGCCCGCCGGCAATGGAATTGGCCGTGCCAATGGGGGCGCCTGAGACCGCGCTGCGAAGTATCTCCAGCGTTGTGTTGCTCGGCTGGGCGGCAAGCTTGAACAAAGCCTCGCCCTCGTCCATGTACAGCCATGCGTTATGCCGAACTTGCCTTATTGTGCTCCCTTTTCCGCTGTCGTTCGGGACCGAGCCCATGAACGAATCTACAATTCCCTCGCCTGAACCTACCGTCGCCTCCTCTACGTCAAGGAATGTAGGCCGCGGGACCATTTCTTCAGCCGCGAAGAGCGCTTGTGTCTTCGCTCCGCCGGAAACCGCGACGATGCAGCACAGCAAATTCATCGGCGTTATCGTCTTTCCGCCGATCCCCGAAGAAAAGCCGCTGCCCGGCGGCAACATCGCGGCAACGCGGCTTAAGGCGGCGCCGAGCGCGGTGATTTCGTTGATGCGCGAGCCGCGCGCGTAGTTACGCAGTTGCGTCAGCCACTCGCGGGCGCGCCAGAAGCGGTCTGGAAGCCGCATCGCGGATGTGGTCGGCTCCGGCGCTGGCTCCGGCTCCGGCTCGTGCTCTGGCGCTTCGTTGCCGGCACTCGCAGTGTTCCGCTTCCGTTCACTGGACGCGAGCAAGGCAGCGAGAACTTCGTCGCTGCATGGCGGGGGCGGCTCCCAGCCCTTCCTGCGCGCCCCGTCGATCATCTCCTGCAGCTCGTCGCGGGTCTGCTCGACGGTCCAGCCGTTCAGTGTCAGTCCCGGGGCAAGAGCGAGAATAATGGCATCGTCCATGCCCTTGCCGACCATGTGGGCGACTACCCGGAGCACACTGTCGTGCCACTTGCCGTTGCCAGCCAGCGCCGCGTGGATAAGGCCCTTAATCTCGTCGCCCTGCCGCGGCGCGCTGTCGCCGGTGCTGCGTGGCTTACCGATGCACAGGTTCAGCAGCCATCGCGGCGCTGGCGGCGGGTCGCAGGAATCCAGATCGACGTCCCACACGTAGCCTGCGCCGCTGCTCAACAGCGATGGCGGAACGACGACATAGCCGCCATCGGCGCGGACGTCGATGCCGGGACCGAGGCGGCCGGCGCTGCACCGCAAGCCGAGCGCGGGGTCGTACTGAAACCACAAGTGGGCGCCGCCGGACGGCGTGCGCACGTGGGGCGCTTCGGGGAGATCGTCATAGCGCGACTGCAGCGCTGCCAGCGACGCTACGCCGTCCGCGCCGTTTTTTTGGTCCAGGTCAACTACAAGCAGGCCGTTCCCGGTTGCGACGGCGAGCTGCCGACCCGGCGCATTGGTGAACCACCCACGAATGGGTTCGCGGGCTGTTGTTGCGTCCTTGTAGCCACGCGTGCCGACGAGCGGCTTTTTCTCGCGATTTACTGGAAAAACAGGAAAGCCGCGCGCCGCAAGATCGAGGGCGGCCGCCAAGATGGGATGGTCGAAGCTGCTGCCGGCATTGTCTGGAGTAGGCATAGCTACCTCAAGACGCATCAACGTCGGCCTCCGGCGCATGTCCGAGGAGCGCGAGGAATAAGTGACATGCAAAAGTGGACAGCCATCGTCGAGCTAGCGCCCGATCTGCGCCGCCGCGTCTCCGACACTATCGTCGCCGAGTGGGCGCGACGATGCGCGCCGGTGGCTCCCGCGCCCGCAGCCTGACCGCGCTCAGCGCCACTTCCCGGACGCGTCAGCGTAGGACCGGTCAGGCATCGCGAGCCATGCCGCCTGACCGTGCTGCTGCACGACTTTGCAGCCGTGGATCGTCACGCCGCCCATCTCAGGCGGCCTCGCCGCGGTCAGATGTGCTCGTCCGACGAGCGGCGTCTATATAGGCAGCGACGTCGTCAGGATGATATCGGACACAGCGGCCGATCTTCAGGTATTTCGGCCCAACACCTTGCAGGCGCCACTTCCGCGGCGTCTGTTGTGCAATTTTTAGGATTGCCGCGAGCGCTCGATCATCTAGAAGGGGGCGCGAATTGTCTTCCATGTTTATGCCTCATGACTGTGGGTGGCCGTGTGTCAGAGGCGTACTGTAGGGTAGCCGGAGTATCGCGAGAATATGCAGTAAAAGTTTTTAGAGGCTAATCCCAATCCGGCTTCGGAACTGTTCTTCCTCTGCGAATTCTCCCTCCACCCATTTGCGCGCGTCCTGTGCGGCGGCTTCCACTGCTGCTGCCGTATCGTCCTTGGCGACCTTGGCGATAGCGAACGCACCCCAGCCGGCACGGTGGGTGGTGCGGATCAGCTTCGCGAACCAAAATTTGCCGGAGCGGTAGACGCGGGCAATGGACCTCGTTTGATCGCATTCATTCGGGAGGAAAAACCACTCGCC
>JAEULG010000301.1 GCA_016793875.1 Rhodospirillales bacterium
CCCCCCCCGCGGAAGAGGGTCGGGGTGAGGGGGCAGGGGCGCGCCTTAGGCCCTCTTGCGGGCCTTGGTGCGGGCGAGGTAGGGGGCGAGGTAGCGGCCGGTGAAGCTCTCCGGGTTCGCCGCGACGTCCTCCGGGGTGCCGGCGGCGACGAGGCGGCCACCGCCGGCGCCACCCTCGGGGCCCAAGTCGATGATCCAGTCGGCGGTCTTGATCACCTCGAGGTTGTGCTCGATGACGATCACCGTGTTGCCCTGCTCGACCAGCGCATGCAGCACCTCCAGCAGCTTGCGCACGTCCTCGAAGTGCAGGCCGGTGGTCGGCTCGTCGAGGATGTAGACGGTGCGTCCGGTGGCCCGCCTGCTCAGTTCCTTCGCCAGCTTCACCCGCTGCGCCTCGCCGCCCGACAGCGTCGTCGCCTGCTGGCCGAGGTGGATGTAGCCGAGGCCGACCCGGCGCAGCGTCTCCAGCTTGTCGCGGATCACCGGCACTGCCTTGAAGAACTCGGCGGCCTCCTCGACGGTCATGTCGAGGACCTCTGCGATCGACTTGCCGCGGAAGCCGATCTCCAGAGTCTCCCGGTTGTAGCGCTTGCCCTTGCAGACGTCGCACTGGACGTAGACGTCGGGCAGGAAGTGCATCTCGATCTTGATGACGCCGTCGCCCTGGCAGGCCTCGCAGCGCCCGCCCTTGACGTTGAAGGAGAAGCGGCCGGGGCGGTAGCCGCGCGCCTTCGCCTCCGGCAGCCCGGCGAACCAGTCGCGGATCGGGGTGAAGCAGCCGGTGTAGGTGGCGGGATTGGAGCGCGGCGTCCGCCCGATCGGCGACTGGTCGATGTCCACCACCTTGTCGATGCGCTCCAGGCCGTCGATGCGGTCGTGCTCGCCGGCGTGCTCGCGCGCGCCCATCAGCCGCCGTGCCAGCGCCTTGTACAGGGTCTCGATCACCAGCGTCGACTTGCCGCCGCCGGAGACGCCGGTCACGCAGGTGAAGGTGCCGAGTGGAAAGTCGACGGTGAGGTCGCGCAGGTTGTTGGCACGGGCGCCGGCGACGGTCAGCAGCGCATCCTCGCGCGGCGCCCGCCGCCGCTGCGGCCGGGGGATCTGGCGGACGCCGGCGAGATACTGGCCGGTGAGGCTCTCCGGCGCGGCGATCACCTGCTCGGGGGTGCCGCGTGCCACCACCCGGCCGCCGCGCACCCCGGCGCCGGGGCCCATGTCGATGAGGTAGTCGGCGGTGCGGATGGCGTCCTCGTCGTGCTCGACGACGATCACCGTGTTGCCGATGTCGCGCAGCCGCTTCAGCGCCGCCAGCAGCCGGTCGTTGTCGCGCTGGTGCAGCCCGATCGACGGCTCGTCGAGCACGTAGAGGACGCCGGTCAGGCCGGAGCCGATCTGCGAGGCGAGGCGGATGCGCTGGCTTTCGCCACCCGACAGCGTCGCCGAGGCGCGACCGAGGGTCAGGTAGCCGAGGCCGACGTTGGCGAGGAAGCCGAGCCGCTCGTTGATCTCGCGCAGGACGCGGCGGGCGATCTCGCGCCGCTGCGCATCGAGCGTCGCCTCCAATGCGCCGAACCAGCCCTCGGCGGCCTCGATCGACATCTCGGTTGCGGCGCTGATGTCGAGGCCGGCGACCTTGACGGCGAGGGCCGCCGGCTTCAG
>JAEULG010000027.1 GCA_016793875.1 Rhodospirillales bacterium
TTGTTGAGGTTGGCGCCGCCGGAGAAGCTCTCCGCCCGCAGCCAGCCTCCCGAGGCCTGAACGCCGAAGCCATCGAAGGTCTCGGTGTAGTTGAGGCCGACGGCGACGCCGTCGTGCTGCCCCGAGGCGCGGCCGTTATCGCCGGTGCCGGCGCGGGTCAGCGCGCTGTTGTTGTCGCCGCCGCCCTGGGTGAGGATGGGGATGTAGGAGACGCCCGCCTGGAACCCGGCATAGCGCGGCGTGATGTAGGTGAACTTGCCGGAATCGTTGTCGTTCAGCCGCAGGTTGGTCGTCGCTAGCGGCGAATCGAACAGCACGCCGCCGCCGGTCTCGAACATCCGCACCTTGACGAGGTCACCGGAATCCACCGGCATGCCGCCGTCCGGCGAGGTCACGTGCAGCAGGTAGGCGGCGTTGTCCTCGTCACCGACGATCAGCTGGCCCGCGGTCGGCGACTGCACGTAGATGTAGGATTCATCGATGCTGTCGCCTTCGGAGAACGCCTCGATCTGGACGTTGACGCCGATGGTCAGGCCGTTATCGAGGGTGGTCTCGCCGACCACGCAGATCTCGGAATTGTGCTTGTTGTCGACATCGACCGTCGGCTGCATCCGCGACGGGGCGCCGGGTGCGGTGCGGGTGCGGTAGCTCTGGTTGGTGGCGACCGCCCACTGCTGATAGTAGCCGGACAGCTTGAGCCTGATCCGCTCGGGCGTGCTCGGCGCCTGGGTCTCCGGAACCACCGGCGGCGGCACCTCACGCGGTTGTGTCTGCGCAGCGGCGTCGGACGCCTGGAATGCAATCAAAGTGGCTGCGGTAAGAGCAGTCGTCGAGTATAGTTGTCTTCGCATTGCTATCCTCATTCTTATCTCGACGTAGATAAATCGCCGTTTTGAGGAGATTGATGGCGCAGGTGCTATAACGGCTAGAATACTGGCAGTTACAGCTTCTCTGATCCCTCGCCACGATAGTGAGGGTCACTACGTATCCATCGCCTGGGTGTGCTCAGATCAGGGAATACATGCTTTCAGCCGAAATTCTCCCTCCGCCGTTGTCGGCAGAGGCGTTATATCGATGGCTGCATAGCGCAAGCAACGAGTCGTGAGGGGGCGGATCAGACCCGGCGAGACCGTGTGTCGTATGGAGCACAGTCTTGAGGCACCCCGGCGGGTCGGCCGCGAACCGCCTATTATTTCAGCACCCTTTTTGGCTTGCCCGTTGCTGAAGAGGCGACCATCTGCTCAATTGCGCGCTCGCGCGTGCCCCGGAAACGCCCGCGGGGCAACCGGGACCCCCGAACCACGGATGGAAGGAGAGAATCAGATGAAGCTCAGCGCCCGCAATCTGTTCAAGGGCAAGGTCACCGAGCTCAAGCAAGGCGCCGTGAACAGCGTCGTCAAGGTCGACATCGGCGGCGGAAACGTGATCACCTCGATGGTGACTCTCGGTGCCGTCGAGGATCTCGGCATCGGCGTCGGCGACGAGGTGACGGTGGTAATCAAGTCCAGCGACGTGATGCTGGCGAAGTAGCCACCGACCCGGGCGCCAAAAGAGGGTGGGTTAACGGCTACCCTCTTTCCCCATCGGCAGGCAGCCGGGCGTCAGACCAGCCGCGACTGTTCGACGGCGGCGCGGACGAACGAGGCGAACAGCGGGTGTGGTGCAAACGGCCGCGAGCGCAGCTCGGGGTGGAACTGGACGCCGACGAACCAGGGGTGGCCAGGAATCTCCAGCATCTCCGGCAGCAGCCCGTCTGGCGACATCCCCGAGAAGACGAGACCGCACCGCTCCAGCGTGCCGATGTAGTTGTTGTTGACCTCATAGCGGTGGCGGTGGCGCTCGCTGATCCGCCCGGCCCCGAAGATCGCCTGCACCCGGGTATCCGGCTTGATGATGCACTCGTAGGCGCCGAGGCGCATGCTGCCGCCGAGATCGCCGTCCTTCTCGCGCAGTTCCCGCCGGTTGCCGCGGATCCATTCGGTCATAAGGCCGACGACCGGGGCGGCACACGGCCCGAACTCGGTGGAGCCGGCGCCCGGAATGCCGGCAAGGTTCCGTGCCGCTTCGACCACCGCCATCTGCATGCCGAAGCAGATGCCGAAGTAGGGAACCGCCCGCTCGCGGGCGAAGCGCACCGCCTCGATCTTGCCCTGGGCGCCACGCTCGCCGAAGCCGCCGGGCACGAGGATGCCGTGGACATTCTCCAGTGGCTGGGTCGCCGCGCCGTTCTCGAAGATGACGGAATCGATCCACTCGATATTGACGTGGACGTTGTTGGCGATGCCGCCGTGGGCCAGCGCTTCCGCCAGCGACTTGTAGGCATCGAGCAGGCCGGTGTACTTGCCGACGACGGCGATCGTCACCTGCCCTTCCGGACGCAGCACCCGGGCGACGACGTCGTGCCAGCGCGAAAGGTCGGGCGGTGGCGCCTCCAATCCGAAGTGCCTGCAAACCTCGTCGTCCAGCCCCTGCTCGTGGTAGCTGATCGGCACCGCATAGATCGTCTCGACGTCGAGGGCCGGAATCACCGCCGCGTAGCGAATATTGCAGAACTGGCCGATCTTGCCGCGGGCGCCGGGCGGGATCGGCCGGTCGGAGCGACACAGCAGCATGTCGGGCTGGATGCCGACGCTCAGCAACTCCTTTACCGAATGCTGCGTCGGCTTGGTCTTCAGCTCGCCTGCCGCCGGCAGCCACGGGATCAGCGTCGCGTGGATGTACATTACCCGGTCGCGGCCGAGCTCGTTGCCGAACTGGCGGATCGCTTCCAGGAATGGCAGGCTTTCGATGTCGCCGACGGTGCCGCCGATCTCGCACAGGCAGAAGTCCTCACCGTCGAGGTCGGCGGCGATGAACTCCTTGATTGCGTCGGTGATGTGGGGGATGACCTGGATGGTCGCGCCGAGATAGTCGCCGTGGCGCTCGCGGGCGATGACGTCGGAATAGACGCGGCCAGTGGTGACGCTGTCGCTGCGCCGCGCCGGCACCCCGGTGAACCGTTCGTAGTGGCCGAGATCGAGGTCGGTTTCGGCGCCGTCGTCGGTAACGAACACCTCGCCGTGCTGGTAGGGACTCATCGTCCCCGGATCGACGTTGATGTAGGGGTCGAGCTTGCGCAGCCGCACCGAGAAGCCGCGCGCCTGCAGCAGCGCTCCCAGCGCCGCGGACGCCAACCCCTTGCCCAGTGAGGAGACCACGCCGCCGGTAATGAAGATGAACCGCGTCATGGGACCGACGTTATACCGCAAATCAGGCCCGGCCGCATAGCCTGCGCCGGCCGCCGTTTCGAGTCCGGCGCGTCAGCCATCGTCACCCGCCCTGTGGTCGCAAAAAAACGGATGAAAAGGTGCGGCGCCCGCCCTCTAGCGGGCGATCGGCGCCGCAGGCTCTTCCGGTTGAGCCGGCTGCACCGGCTGCTGCTGCGCCGGCAACTGCGGTACGTCGAGAATCGAGCGCGGCGCCCGCTCGCTGCCGGCAAATCGGGCCAGCGTTATGCTGGTAAGGATGAACAGCACGGCGAGAATGGCCGTGGTCCGGGTCAGCAGATTGGTCGTGCCGCGTGCGGTCAGGAAGCCGCCTCCGCCGCCCCCGCCGATGCCCAGCGCCCCGCCTTCGCTGCGCTGCAGCAGCACGACGGCGACGAGGGCGATGGCGATCAGCAGATGGGCGACGAGAAGAACGGTGATCATGTCGGGAGGGCCTGCTTCCTTTGCGCTGCGGCCGGCGTTACGCCGGCGAGCCTTCGGCGACGGCGAAGAAGTCGTCCGCCTTCAGCGCGGCACCGCCGATCAGGCCGCCGTCGATATCCGGCAGAGCCAGCAATTCCTTGGCGTTCTTCGGGTTCATCGAACCGCCATAGAGCACGCGGAGGCCGTCGGCGATTTCCTGGCCCAGCTTACCGACGAGCTCGGCGCGGATCATCGCGTGCACTTCCTGTGCCTGCTCCGGGGTTGCGGTCCGGCCGGTGCCAATGGCCCAGACCGGCTCGTAGGCGACGACGGTGTTGGCCGCATTGGCGCCGTCCGGCAGCGAGCCGAGAAGCTGACGGCGGTTGATCTCCAGCGTCTTGCCGGCATCGCGCTCTTCGAGCGTCTCGCCGATGCAGACGATGGCGACGAGCCCGGCCGCCAGGGCTGCTTCGGCCTTTGCCTTGACGATCCCGTCGGTCTCGCCGTGGTTGGTACGCCGCTCGGAGTGACCGACGATGACGTGGCTGCAGCCGAGATCCTTCAGCATCGCAGCGCTGGTATCGCCGGTGTGGGCGCCTTTCATCTGCATGTGGCAATCCTGGCCACCGACATCGACGCCCGAACCCTTGACGGCATCGAGAACCAACGGCACCAGCGTGAACGGCGGGCAGACCAGCATGTCGTAGCGGGCTTGTCCGACCGCCTTCAGGCGCTTGGCCACATCCGCTGCGAGCGCCGTGCCGTCAGCACGCAGGCCGTTCATCTTCCAGTTTCCCGCGATCAGCTTGCGTCGCGCCATGGTGCGTCTCTCCCCTGTCGGATTGGTCATGGGTATTCCGGCCGCAGCCTGTCCCGGCGAGCCGCGGCTTCTTTAGCACAGGCTCACCGCCGCTCCAACCTCATCCTCATCGCCGCATTCTGCCGGACCGCATGCCATATGCACGGCATGGCTCGGTCGCGCTTAGCCGCCAGAGGTGCGGCGCGGGAGATCATCATGCTGACTTTGCCGCACAACCATCTCGTCCATCACGCCCGATTCTATCTGGCGGCGCTGCTCGGGGTAATGGCGTGGACCGCGACCGGCTCGTGGCGGCAGCCGCTGCGCCTGCTGCTGGCCGGCGACGCCTTCTTCGGCGTCTACGTCGTCCTGATGGCGATCCTCGCCACGCGATCGACGGCCGTGGAACTGCGGCGGCGTGCTGGGTACGAGGATGAAGGCATCTTCCTGATCGTCGTCATCGCCCTCGCGGCGATCGCCCTCAGCATCGGCTCGATCTTCGCCTTCCTCGCCGACCCAGGAGAGCCTTCCCGGCTGCGCTTGGCGCTTGCCATCGCCAGCGTGCCGCTGGGATGGCTGACGCTGCACACCATCCTCGCCTTCCACTATGCCTTTCTGTACTACGCGTCAAAATCCTCGGGAGAGGACCATGAGGATTCCGGCGGGCTGCAATTCCCGGAGACACCCGAGCCGACCGGCTGGGACTTCCTCTACTATTCCTTCGTTATCGGCATGACCGCGCAGGTTTCCGATGTGCAGGTGACGGCGACTGCGCTGCGCCGGCTGACGCTGGCCCATGGCGTCGTCTCGTTTTTTTACAATACCGTCATCCTGGCGCTGGCGGTCAACGTGGCCGTCAGCCAAAGCTCCTGACCGGCGCGGCCCCCCGCCGTCGCGGGCGGGCTGGCCGCGACGGCGGTCCAGGGGTCGCCGACAACAACTCCGGATCGCGTCGGCGACCTGGAGCCGCTATTTTTTTCCGGCGGGCTGCTGTGGACAGCCGGGGCCGCGGCTGGGCATGGCCTGGCGGATCTCCTCCATGGTGATCACCCCGTCGCCGTTGGCGTCCAGCTTCTTGAACTTGGCCTCGCCGCGCGCGGCAAGCTCTTCGGCGGTCAGCACGCCATCGTTATTGGTGTCCAGCCGCTTGAACATGCGCTGCAGACGCGCTTCGCGGCTGGGCATCGGCGCTGCCTTGAACTCCTCGATGGTAACCTTGCCGTCGTGGTTGGTGTCCATCTCGACGAACCGCTCCTGCTCGCCCTCGCGAAACTCCTGGAGGGTGACCTTGCCGTCGTCGTCGTCGTCGAACCACTCGAACAGCATCATCCCGGGACCGCCGGGACAGCCATGACCGCCAGGACCGCGCCCCATGCCCATGCCGCCGGGTCCATCGCCGCCCGCGCAGGGGCAACCACCGCCCGTCGGCGCGGCTTGCGGTGGCGATTCCTGTGCCAGCACTGTCGCCGTACCGAACCCGAGCCCGACCGCCGCCAGCAGGACCGCCGCCCGCGTCGCCGCTCTTGTACCCATCATCTGCTTCTCCTTGAGTGTGCCTTTCCGGGCGGAGAATTTCTCCTCCCGGTCGCGAGCAACCATGGCGCGGCTGTGTTGCGGGCTGATGTCGGCGACGATGGGTTCGTGTAACCAAAGTTTGCAGATGAGCATCGTGCAACCTTGCGTTACGCTTTCCCCGCACCTCACTTCCGCCGCGCGCCTATAATGTCCCTATGGATGCGTCGCCACACCTTCTGATCGTCGATGACGATCGCGAAATCCGCGATCTGTTGTCGCGCTTCCTGCACAAGCTCGGCTTCCGGGTGAGCCTCGCCGTGGACGGCCGCGAGATGCGCAAGGCGTTGGAGGACCGGGCGATCGACCTGATCGTTCTCGACCTGATGCTTCCCGCCGAGGACGGCCTCGCGTTGTGCCGGCGGCTGCGCGCCGAATCGAGCATCCCCGTCATCATGCTGACAGCCATGGGAGAGGAGATCGATCGCATCGTCGGGCTGGAGATGGGCGCTGACGACTATCTGACGAAACCCTTCAACCCCCGCGAGCTTGCCGCGCGCATTCGCGCGGTGCTGCGGCGCAGCCGCGCCAACGATGCCCGCACCGCTGCCGGCAGCTCCTCCGGCGGCGATGGCACCGGCAGCGTCGTGCGCTTCGCCGGCTGGTGTCTCGATCTGAGCAAGCGCGAGTTGAATTCGCCGGAAGGTGTGCTTGTGCCGCTTTCTGCCGGTGAATTCGCCCTGCTGGCGACCTTCGTGCAGCATCCGCAGCGGGTGTTGAGCCGGGACCAGCTGCTCGACTTCGCCCGCGGCCGCGACGCGCAGCCGTTCGATCGCGCCATCGACGTGCAGGTCAGCCGTCTGCGCCGCAAGATCGACGACGACCCGCGAGAGCCGGTGCTGATCAAGACCGTCCGCGGCGGTGGCTATCTGTTCGCCCCACAGGTCGAGTACGGATGACCCGCGGCGGCAAGCCGGCATCGGCGCTCCGGCCCACTGGCTGGCCGCACTCCCTTCTCGGCCGCACCCTGCTGGTGCTGCTGCTGGGTGTTCTGGCTTCCAACCTCATCGGCGCCGCCCTTTATTCCGGGGACCGCCTCGACGTCCTGATGCGGGGCCGCGGGCGCCAGATCGCCGAGCAGGTGGTGGCGGCGGCGGCGGCACTGCAGGCGGCAGAACCGGAGGAACGCCGCCGGCTGGTCCGGGCGATGCGGCAGCCCGGGCTGCGCCTGCTGTGGTCCGAACAGCCCTCCGTTGCCGCCACCGGGCAAAGCCGCGAGGAGCGGATGTTGCGCGAGGCGTTCCTCGTCGAGATAGACGTCCCGCCGCTGCGCTTGCGCCTTTCCTTGAGCGCTCACCCGCCAGCTTCCGAGAACGAGGGGGACGCCCCAAGCCCGCTGCCGCTCCATAACTTTCCGCGCCACCCCCCGCCCCCGGGCCCGCCGCCGCCGATGGGTGCGCCAAAGGTGCGCCTCCTCAACGGCTCGCTGCTCCTCGATGACGGCTCATGGCTGAACTTCACCGCGCCGGTGGCAGGCTTTCCGCCGTTCTGGGCAACGCCCTACTTCCTGGTGATGCTGGCATCGACGGCGGTGATTCTCGCGGTATCGATTTGGGCTGTGCGCCGGGCGGTGCAGCCGTTTGCCATGTTTGCCGAGGCCGCCGAGCGGCTTGGCCGCGATGTCGATGCGCCCCCGCTGCCCGACACCGGGCCGACGGAGGTGCGGCGGGCCGCCACGGCGTTCAACGAGATGCAGCAGCGGCTGCGCACCTTCATCCGCGACCGGACGCAGATGCTGGCTGCCATCTCGCACGACCTCCGCACGCCGCTGACCCGGCTGCGCCTGCGCGCCGAGATGATCGAAGACGACGAGGAGCAGCGCAAGACCATCGCCGACCTCGACGAGATGCGAGCGATGATCGACGCGGCGCTCGCCTTCGCCCGGGACGAGGCGGCGGTGGAGAAGACCGCGGTGCTGGATCTCGCGGTGCTGTTGCAGACGGCATGCGAGCTGGCCGCCGATGCCGGCGCCCCCGCGACCTATCACGGCCCCCTGCATGCGACCTGCGTCGGCCGTCCGCTGGCGCTGCGCCGGGCCTTCGGCAACCTCCTCGACAATGCCCTGCACTACGGGGGGCAGGCGCGCGTCGGCCTCACCGGCGGCATCCACCGCCTCATCGTCACCGTCGACGACGATGGCCCCGGCATCCCCGCGGAGGAGCTGGAGCGCGTGTTCGAGCCGTTCCGCCGGCTCGAAGCCTCGCGCAGCCGTGAAACCGGCGGGACCGGCCTCGGTCTGACGCTGGTCCGGGCGGCGATCGCCGCTCACGGCGGCACCATCCGCCTGCGGAATCGGCCGGAGGGCGGCCTGCGGGCGGTCGTCGTTCTGCCCGCGGCAGCGGCCGGAGCGGGCAACGAGAGCGCAAGTGCAACTGTTTCACTTGCAAATTCACTGGCTACGCGTTAGCAAAGTTGCGCAAGAGGCCTCTTGCAACCTAGACGGGCGGTCGCCGGCGCGTCGCCGTCTGGAAGGTCAGCGCGGACGCCGGGCGTACGGGGAACGCACATGGCCATCTCTCCACGAAGGGACGCACCGATCCTGTTTTGGGCGACCGTCACGCTCGTCGTGCTTCTGCCCTTGCCGCTGGGATCCATCTATCAGTGGAGCTGGGCGCTGATGGCACTGGTGATGGGTATCGTGCTGGCATTCTGGAGCGTGCGCGTGGCGTTCGGCCAGCAGGAGGTTGCGGTGGGTCTGCGCGGCGCCTGGTGGCTGCTGCTGCCGTTCGCCCTTTGCATCCTGTGGATCATGCTGCAGAGCTCGACGGTAACACCGGTCTCCTGGCACCATCCGCTGTGGCAATCGACCGCGGAAGCGCTGCAGATCGACCTTGACGGCGCCGTCTCGCTCAACCCCTTCCGCAGTTCCTCCGGGCTGGCAAGGCTCCTCGCCTATGGCAGCATCTTCTGGATTTCCCTGCAGTATTGCCGGCGCGCCGCCCGTGCCCGGCAAGTGCTGCTGGTCGTCGCCTATGCCGGCTGTGTCTATGCCCTCTATGGCCTGCTCATCTATCTGACGGGGTTCGAAAGCCTGCTGTTCTTCCACCGGCCACCGAACCCTCTCGACCTGAGCGGCACCTTCGTCAACCACGATACCTTCGCGACATTCGCCGGTCTCGGGCTTGTCTGCGCCACCGGCCTCATCCTGGTGCTGATAAGTCAGGCAAAAGCCAGCGGATCGTCCGGCAAGGAGCGCCTGCTGCATTTCGCCGATGTCACCATCGGCCGGGGCTGGCCTTTGCTGGCATCGTGGCTGGTGCTGCTGGTCGCGCTGGTGCTGACCCACTCGCGCATCGGCCTCCTCAGTACGATCACCGGCCTCGTCGTCCTGGTGCTGGCGAGCCTGTTCAGCCGGGCCACCAGCCGCCGGCTCGCAACCGCCATCGCCGCGACGGGCGCGGTGCTGGTCGCTGCCGTGTCGCTGATGGGCGGTGGCCGCACGCTGCTGCTGCAGCCCTTGGAGAGTTGGCTGATGCTGGGAGAGCGTCCGCTGATCGCGGCCAAGACAATGGAGGCGATCAATGATGCCGGGATGCTCGGTACCGGCTTCGGCACCTTCGAGGAAACGTTCCGCTTCTATCGAGGCTCCGACATCACCAGCACCGTCAGCGTCGCCCACAGTACCTACCTCGAGAACATCCTGGAGCTGGGCTGGCCCGCGGCGATGTTGCTGTTCGCCGTCTTCGCCGCGTTCTTTGTTGCCTCGGCGCTCGGCGTCAACCGACGGCGGCGCGACGCCGTCTATCCCGCCGTCGGTATGGCGGCGACGGTGCTGGTGGCGGTGCAGTCGATCGTCGACTTCAGCCTGCAGATCCCGGCGGTCACCGCCACTTATATGCTGATCATGGGGGCCGCCTGCGCCCAGTGCTGGAGCAGCCGCCGCCCTGCCGACGCGTGGTAGGGCCCGAACGCAGCAGGGAGCTCTGTCGGGGGATGGCGCCGCAGCCAACCTGAACGCCGCCCCTGGGCTCTGCTCTGACGGTGGCCGGTGCGGCCGTTGAGGTCGGGCCGCCTGCTCACCGGCGTGGCCGCCGCTGGCAAAACCGGGGTTCTCGCAAGGTGGCGTGGCGATGGGGGCGAGGAGGGAGTGCCGCGGCGACTTACGACTTCTCTTTGACCATCGCCTCGAAGCGCTGGGCGTCGTCGGGCAGCAGCATCAACGCCGCCCGCACCAGATTGGTCTGCTTCGTTTCGACGGCAAGTCGCGTCAATTCGGCGGGATTGGACTGCCAAGCCCAGCGAACCTGCTGAAGCACAACCTCGTGGTCCTCGCTCGACAGCTGCATCCAGGCCAGCATGGTCATGCGAAGCCGCGCCCACAGCAGCCGCGGCTCGTAAGGGGCGGTGATCAGCGCCAAACGCAGGGCGGAGACCGCCCGCGGCGTCCATCCTTCCGCCATCGCCCGAGCGTAGGCTAGCCGCGACCACGCGTAGGGATTGGCGGGAGCGCGGGCAACCCCCTCCTCCAGTGCGACGATCGCCTGCTGCAGTGCCTGCGCCGCCTGCGGATCGCCCTTCGGCACGCTTTCCGACAGCAGCAGCTCGCCGAGGCCGAGATCGGTCAGCACGCGACCGTCGGCCAGCCAGAATGCAGCGCTCTCCTGCGCGTCGATCAGGTTGCGAAGCTGGTCGGCATCGACCGGCTGCTGCTCCTGCAGCTTGCGTAGCACCGGCTCGGCGCCGGTTGAAACCAGCACGCCGATCACGCGCGGCAGGCCAAGAGCGATCAGAACGACGGCGGCCAGCGCGACCGGCACGACGACCAGACGTCTTCGTGCATCGGCATCGAGCCAGCCCTTCGCCGCTCCCAGCCGGCGAAACGCCGGCGGCATCGTCACCACGGTGCCGCCCCGCAGGACTGCACCGCCGCCGTGCCCGCGCCAGGACGCCGCCGGGAGCGGTACGCCGCGCCGGCGGACGGCGCCGAGCCGCCAGACCCTGGCCGGCGCGACCCGCCGTGGAAGGCGCTCGCAGAGCTCGCCGTCACCTTAGAAATAACGCTCCGGAACTTCGATGACGTCGCCCGGCATGACCGGCGTGTCCTTGTCGGCCGTGACCTGCTTGCGCTGTGGATCGTTGGCGCGGACGATGCGGACGCTGCTGGTACGGGCGCGATAAGTGAAGCCCCCGGCCATGGCCACCGCGTTGACCACCGTCATGCCGCTGACGAAGGGGTAGCTGCCCGGCTTGGTCACTTCGCCGTAGATATAGAACGGCCGGTAGTTCAGCACCTCAACGCTGACGCTGGGGTTGAGCAGGTAGTCGGGAGACAACCGCTCGGCGATGGTCTGTTCCAGCTGCCGTACGGTCAGCCCTTCCGCCTTGATATTGCGGATCAGCGGCAGCGAGACATTCCCCGAGCCGTCGACCTCGAATTCGCCCGACAGGTCCTCGTGACCGAACACCGTCACCCTGACTTTGTCGCCCGAGCCGAGCGTATAGGCAGAGATGTCGTCGCTGGCCGGCCCCCCTCCTGCCGCTGCCGCCCGATTCGATACCAGAACCAGCGGTCCGCCGACCAGCAATCCGGCAACGACGCTCCGCAGCGCCTCGCGCCGGCTCATCCGCTGCAAACTCATCTGTTCACCCATCATCTTGCCCGACTTCGGGCCGTTGACCGACATGCGCGGCACCCCGCTTCGCCAGCCGTACCATCATGCCCCGAATGGCCGCTACTGGAAACGGCTGCCGCGCCGACACCGTTCAGCCAGCGCGGTTCGGCGACGCTCCCTTTGCACATCGCTCGTCCCGCCCGCGCCGCCGCTGAAACCCTTGCCCCTAGAGCTGTGCTTCCAGGCCGATCCTGATCAGATTCTGCCAGTAGCTGTTGGCGGTTGAGTCGCTCCCGCTCGTCGTGTGCCGAATCAGCTGATAGCCCAGCGACCCGTAGAGATTGCGGTTCATCAGGTAACGGGCACCGATGCCCCCGATGTAGTAGTAGTCGGCGCGGTTCGACTCCTCGTAATCGTCGTAGGTGACCGTCAGCGCGCTGGTCAGGATCAGGTTGCGCAGCAACTCGTGGTCTGCCGAGAGGCCGCCCGTGGTCCGCAGGATGCCGGGCGAGCCGGCCTGTGTCGTGTCCTGGATGACGCGGGCCAGACGCGCATTCAAGGTGGTCAGCGTGGTGACGTTCCAGGTCATCGTGCCGCCGGCGGTGAAGCCGTCGATGTTATTGAAATCATCGTAGTACTGGGCGATGTAGCCGGCATAGACGTCACCGAAAACGACGCCGCCGAGGTCGAGCGCCAGACCGGTCACCGCGCTGAACCCGTCTGAAGAACGACCAACCCGCTCAGCCCCGACTGTTTCACGATCGTCGTAGTCGCGCCAGTTGCCTTCACCTCTGACGTACGCCTCGTAGGAGGGCAGGAACTCGTAACCCAGGCGGTAGCCGCCGGCGTAGACGGTGCGATCCCGTTCGGTGTTGCTGGTGTTGGTTCCGGAGAACGTATCGGTACTGTCGTAGTTGAGGCGCACGATCGAGGCATCGGCGATGCCTCGGAACTGCCCCAGGCGCTGCACGTGACGCACGAAGCCGTTCGTCTGATAGAACTCCGTCGGCCGCTTGGCATCGCCGGGGAAGTCGGGCTGGCCGGGGGCTTCGTGCTGGCGCGCAAAGCTGCCGCCGGCGAACAGCGCCGAGTCGCGGGTGATGTCGAGGCGACCGTCGCCGGCGAAGAAGTAGTCCTCGTAGTCGAGGCGGCTGTAGTCGGCGTACCGACCGAAATCCGCGCCAGTGCTAAAGTTCAGAGCGTGGTTGTTCCAATCCGATTGCAGCGCCAGTTCCGGTATGATGTCGAAGACGACATCGTCGTTCGTCTTGTTGCGGGTGGCGAAGACGTTGTCGTTCCAGGTCATATCCGTCGCAAGCTTCGGATAAAGGAGGAACGAGCCGAGGCGGACGCCGAGCGGGTCAAGCTCCGGACGGGCGCGCGTGGCGACGGTCTCGCCACGCACTGCCGTCGCCTCGGGGCCAGTCCGCACCAGCGGTTGGCCCGCCTGCTGCGCCGACGCTTCCGTAGATACCGTCAAGGCCAGTGGCATGAACGCGGCACAGGCCATCCAAGCAACACTTTTCTTCATCTCTGCAGCCCCCGGTCGCGGAATCGGCTTCCAATAACTTGCGTTGAGCCCGCGCGAAACTCTCGTCAGCAGCTTGTGCAAAGTTAGCCTCGCCACCGATGCAACGCTGCAACGCACCGCTGGCTGCAGCGTCGCCACATTCCCCGAATGAAGGAGTAGCCGGACCTTCCTTCGATACTCTCCATGCGGGTGAATTGCTCCCCTTATGGACCCATTTACCGGGCCGCAACCGGTTGGTTATCGCCGATCGCTGCGAAAATATCCCGATATCTGTCTCATCGCGGCAGCGCGCGCCCGCCGCTTGCCGGCGCTTCTGCGTTCATCATACACAGCTGACTGTGTCGTGCAGGTCGCAGTCCACCAGCATCTGCAGCCCGCCGACGAAAGACCTTTTATCCCCGACCGACCGTCTTGTGCCGCCGCCGTTCCGCGGTCGAACCGGTCTGGATGGCGAATCAGGCAGGCCCCACCACCCCCGGATGTACCGCGTCGGCAGCGCATCGCCCCTTTCCGTCCGTCGATTTCTCCATCATATGACCGTCGGGGCGTCTCCGTCGGTGTCGAGCGTCATAGTGCCCCAGGCAAAAGCGCGCTATGCTTGAGATGCCTCCCAACTGTTTTCTCCCAGGCGGGACAGCAGCGTGTCCGTGGCATGTTGCACGCGCTCAGCGGAGGCATAGGCAATGAGTGTTAATCTTGTTTATTAGACGACTGGGGTTTAAAGGGGGATCGTACGCAAAAATCCATGCCGCGTGAGATGCTGAAGCGATTTTTGGCCCGCCGCCCACGTCTGACCGTAGATGTTGCCCGGGTTCCGGACGGGCTTCGCGTCTACGCGGTCGGCGACATCCATGGCCGGGCCGATCTGCTGCGCGAACTGCACCGCCTGATCGCCGCGGATGCTGCGAACGCGCCCCGGCAGATGCGCAAGCTCGCCGTCTACCTGGGAGACTACATCGACCGCGGCCTGCAGAGCCGCGAGGTCATCGACGTGCTGCTGAACGAGCCCCTGCCCGGGTTCGAGGCGATCCACCTGCGCGGCAACCACGATCACGAGCTGCTCGCCTTTCTCGAGGACCCGCTGCGCAGCGCCGCCTGGCTGCGCTACGGTGGCGATGCGACCATCTACAGTTACGGGGTGCGGCTGCCCAGCGACTCGCCACCGCAGGAGCGGCTTGGCATTCTCCGCGACCGGCTGCAGGAAGCCTTGCCGGCCGGCCACCTCGCCTTCTTCACGTCGTTGCCACTGACCTACGAGATCGGCGACTACCTGTTCGTCCACGCCGGCATCGATCCCGACAAATCCCTCGACCGGCAGACACCGGTGGACCTGCTGTGGATCCGCGATGACTTCCTCGAATCGGAGGAGGATTTCGGCAAGGTGGTCGTCCACGGCCACTCGGTCACCGAGCGCCCGGAAGTGCGCGACAATCGCATCGGCATCGATACCGGCGCCTGCTACACCAATGCGCTAACCTCCCTCGTTCTCCAGGGCAACACCCGCCGCTTCCTGTCGACCGGCATCGCCGGCATCGGCATCGACGACTGACCGCCGCTTCCGGCGCTTTCCTCAACACCACCGGCGACAGGCACGGGCAAGCGGCGGCGATCGTTTGGATACGGTGAACCGTTCGCGAAGGCGCTGCATTCGCGCTGGTCCGGCTCGCCCTTCGCCGGTATGGTCATCGGGTATGCGCTGACCAAAGTCGCGAAACAAAACCATGCGCCGCCTCACCCGCACCAAGATCGTCTCGACCCTCGGCCCCGCCTCCAGCACGGAGGAGCGCCTCGCCCAGATGTTCGCGGCCGGGGTCGATGTCTTCCGCATCAACTTCAGCCATGGCAGCCATGCCGATCATGCGGAGAGAGTCCGCATGATCCGCGCACTGGAGGAACGCACCGGCCGGCCGATCGGCATTCTTGCCGACATGCAGGGTCCGAAGCTGCGGGTCGGCAGCTTCGCCGCCGGGCGGGTCCAGCTGGCCGCAGGCTCGGCCTTCCGTTTCGATCTGGCCAGCGCGCCGGGAGACAGCGGCCGCGTGGAGCTACCGCACCCGGAGATTTTCGCGGCACTGGCCCCGGGCGCGATCCTGCTGCTTGACGACGGCAAGCTGCGGCTGGAGGTGACCGCCTGCGGCGACGACTATGCCGATACCAAGGTGCTGGTGGGCGGGCCGCTCTCCGATCACAAGGGAGTAAACCTCCCCAACGTCCGCCTCGACATCTCGCCGCTAACCGCCAAGGACCGCGACGACCTGGCCTTCGCCGTCGGCATCGGCGTGACCTTCATCGGCCTCAGCTTCGTCCAGCGGCCGGAAGACGTGAGCGAAGCGCGCGATCTGATCGGTGGCAAGGCGCGGGTCCTCGCCAAACTGGAGAAGCCGTCGGCCATCCATCATCTCGACCGGATCGTCGAGCTTGCCGACGCACTGATGGTGGCGCGCGGCGACCTCGGTGTGGAGATGCCAACCGAGGACGTGCCGGTATTGCAGCGGCGCATCGTTCGCGCCTGCCGGCGCGCCGGCAAGCCGGTGATCGTCGCAACGCAGATGCTGGAATCGATGATCCAGACCCCGACACCGACCCGCGCCGAGGCTTCCGACGTCGCCAATGCGGTGTACGAGGGGGCTGATGCGGTGATGCTGTCCGGGGAGACAGCGGTCGGTGCCTATCCGATCGAGGTGGTGACGATCATGGAACGGATCATCATGCGTGCCGAAGGCGATCCGGCCTTCAGCCGTACCGTCCGTCTCGACGAATCGCCACCGGAGGCGACGGAGGCCGACGCCATCACCTCGGCTGCGCGCCAGGCGGCGGAAACCATCGGCGCGTCGGCGATCCTCACCTACACCAGCAGCGGTGATACCACCTTGCGAGCCGCCCGCGAACGGCCGCCGGTGCCGATCCTGGCGCTGACGACCGACCGCGAGGTGGCGCGGTCGCTGTCGCTCACCTGGGGCGTGCATCCGGTGTTTATCGATCAGGCGCGTACGTTCCGCGACATGAGCTCGATCGCCGAACAGCGGGCGCTGCGCGAGGGCTTCGCCGAGCCCGGATCGCGCGTGGTGTTTCTGGCCGGCTTCCCGGTCGGCTCGACCGTCAACACCCTGCGCATCTCGGAAGTCTTCTGAGCCCGCCACCCAGCGGCGGCATTGGCGTGGAGCCGGATAGCCGCGAGGCGCCAGCCGATCCAGCCGACCCGACGCGGCCGGCGAGCGCCGCGCGCAGACCTGCCGCTGATCAGCCCTCCGGAATCGCCTGCTCCGTCGGCGCCTATCTCTTGTGGGGGCTGTTCCCGCTCTACTTCAAGGCCGTGGCCTTCGTCCCGGCGCTGGAGATGCTTGCCCACCGCATCGTCTGGTCGCTGCTGTTCCTCGGCATCGTCACCACCATCCATCACGATTGGGGGCTGATCAGCAAGGCGTTCCGTTCGCCCCGGCTGCTGGCGACGCTGATGCTGTCGTCGTGCCTGGTCGCGGTCAACTGGGGTGTTTTCATCTGGGCGGTGGCGGCCGGGCGGGTGCTGGAGAGCAGTCTCGGCTATTTCATCACGCCGCTGCTGAGCGTCCTGCTCGGCGTGATCGTCCTGTCGGAAAGGCTGCGACCGCTGCAATGGGCGGCCGTCGGGCTGGTGATCGTGGCTGTCGCCTGGCAGATCGTCGCCCTTGGCACGATCCCGTGGGTCGCCCTGCTCCTGGCCACCAGCTTCTCCGGCTACGGCTTCGTTCGCAAGATGGCCGCGATCGGTGCGATGGGCGGCCTCACCATCGAGGCGATCCTGCTGACGCCGCTGGCCCTGGCGTGGCTATGGCTGCAGACAGCGCAAGGCAACGGGGCGTTCGCCGCAGCGGGCTGGCAGTTCGACCTGCTGATCGCGGCATCAGGACCGATCACCGCGCTGCCGCTAATCCTCTTCGTCACCGGCGCGCGGCGCATTCGCCTCACCACCGTCGGCCTGCTGCAATACGTCACCCCCACCTGCCAGTTCCTGATCGCCGTCCTGGTGTTCGACGAGCCGTTCGATCACGCACACCTCATCGTCTTCCTGTGCATCTGGATGGCGCTCGCTCTTTACACGTTCGACCTGATCCGGCGGGCGCGAACTTGACCGTCGGGGCCTCACCGGCAATGAGCCCCTCGCGGATGCCGTCGCGCTTTACGTCTGGACCGGTGTCCCTGTATCCCTTGCCGACCGTCACCATGCGGACGCCGCAGCCGCGGCAGCCGTGAAGGGGATTTCCGCGATGAGCGTCCTTCTCACCGGCGCCGCCGGCTTCATCGGTCGCCATGTCGCCATCGCGCTGCTGGAGCGCGGCGAGGCCGTCGTCGGCGTCGACAATCTCAACGACTATTACGACGTCTCGCTGAAGGAGGCCCGGCTGGCCGGACTGCAGGCGCGCGCCGGCTTTTCCTTCGAGCGCCTCGATATTGCCGACCGGGAGGCGGTCGCCGCACTGTTCGATCGCAAGCCCGGCATCGACCGCGTTATCCACCTCGCGGCGCAAGCCGGCGTCCGCTACTCGCTGATCAACCCCTACACCTACCTGCGCAGCAATATCGACGGCCACGTGGTTCTGCTGGAGGCCGCCCGGCGGCTGCCGGCGCTCCGCCACTTCGTCTACGCCTCGTCGTCCTCGGTCTACGGCGGCAACCGCAAGATGCCGTTCTCCGTCGAGGACCGCTGCGATGCGCCGGTCTCCCTCTATGGCGCCACCAAAAAGGCGATGGAAGTGATCAGCGAGAGCTATGCCGCCATGTACGGCATGCCACTGACCGGCTTGCGCTTCTTCACCGTGTACGGGCCGTGGGGTCGCCCGGACATGGCGTACTTCAGCTTCACCCGCAAGATCATCGCCGGCGAGCCGATCCCGGTGTTCAACCACGGCGACATGCGCCGTGACTTCACCTACATCGACGACATCGTGAATGGCATCGTCAACTGCCTCAACCGGCCGCCGGACGGCACCGAACGGCAGCACCGCCTTTATAACCTCGGCAATCACCGGCCAGAGCAGTTGAGCGACTTCATCGCCACGCTGGAGAAGGCACTCGATCGCCCGGCCGTGCTGGAGCTGCTGCCGATGCAGCCCGGCGATGTGCGCGAGACCTTCGCCGACATCGACGCGTCCCGGCGCGATCTGGACTTTTCGCCGACAGTCGGGATTGCCGAAGGAATCCCGCGCTTCGTCGAGTGGTACCGGCGATACTACGAGGATTAGCGGACC
>JAEULG010000042.1 GCA_016793875.1 Rhodospirillales bacterium
GCCGGAATTCCGCGTCCACTTGATCGAGAGCCGGTCGCCCGGCGCCTACCATATCGACACGACATTCATGCCGCTTGCTCCCGGCAAGGTGCTGGTCAACCCCGAATACGTCGATGTCGACCGGCTGCCGAAGGTGCTCCAGCGCTGGGACGTTCTCGTTGCACCCCGTCCGCGCAGCGTGCCGGTGAGACTCGCCGGCTGGATGAGCGACTGGATCAGCCTCAACGTGCTGATGCTCGATGAGAAGCGGGTGATCGTCGAGCATGAACAGGAGGACCTGATCGCCGCGCTGAAGGGATGGGGCTTTGCGCCAATCCCCTGTCGCTTCAAGGACTACTATCCGTTCGTCGGCTCATTCCACTGCGCCACCCTGGACGTCGTCCGCCGGGGCGTCCTGCAGAGCTATTTCTGATGCTCGACCTGCCAGCTCAGGCCACCGGCTCGGACAGGCGAGAAGATGTGTCTTGAGTGAGCCGGAGGACGGCGAAGCCGGGACTTACCCGCTATCGACCGCACAACGCGGCATCTGGTTCGCGCAGCAGCTCGACCCCGGAGATGCGATCTTCAATATCGGCGAATACCTGGAGATCGCGGGCCCGATCGATGCCGGGCTGTTCGAGCGGGCCTGCCGGCGGCTGATCGACGAGCACGACCTCTACCGGCTGGCGTTCGCGGACACTGCCGACGGGCCGCGCCAGTGGATTCGGCCGCAACTCGACTGGTCGCTGCCCTGCATCGACGTCAGCGAAGCGTCAGACCCCGAGGCGGCAGCGCTGGCCTGGATGCGGGCGGACGTTGCGCGACCGCGTCGCCTGACGCGGGGGCCGCTGTTTACGCTCGCGCTGCTGCGCGTCTCCGACCGCCGCAGCTTCTGGTACCAGGGCTACCACCATCTGATCATGGACGGCGCCGGCTGTGCCCTTGCCGCTCGCCGCCTTGCCGGGATCTACACCGCTCTTGCCGCGGGCGCGCCGGTACCGTCGAGCCCGGCGCCCTCAAGTCTCAGGCTCCTCGCGGCGGAAAACGCTTACCGGGGATCGCCGGCATTTTTGCGGGATCGGGCTTACTGGCTGGCCAAGCTGTCGGAGGGGCCCCCGGCAGCAGCCGGCTTTGCCGGCGGCCGGACCGCCGAAGCCGCCACACCCATCCGGCTGAGCGCCATCCTGCCGCAGGCCCTCTCCCAGCGGTTGCGAATGGTCGCTGCGAGCGTCGGCGCCAGCTTTGCGCAGGCCTTCCCGGCGATGATCGCGACTTATCTGCACCGGCTCGGCGGCGGCCGCGTCCTCCTGCTGCGCCTGCCCACGGCAGGCCGGCTGGGGGCGGAGCTCCGCCGCACTGCCGGGATGGCGACCAACCTGCTGCCGTTGCGCCTCGCGGTCGCGCCGCAGATGTCCGCCCTCGATGTGCTCAGGCAGGCGGCGCAGGCGATCGCCGGCGGATTGCGCCACCAGCGCTATCGCCACGAGGACCTGCGCCGGGATTTGGGGATACTTCCGGGAGAGCCCGACGCGTCCGGGCCGGGGATCAACGTCCAGAGCTTCGATTATGCGCTGAGTTTCGGCGGATACCCGGCGGCGGCGTACAACCTCGCCAACGGTGCCCGCGTCCACGACCTGGACATTGCCGTCTACAACCGCCGCGATGGCCGGGATGTCCGCGTCGATCTCGACGCCAATCCGGCACTGCACGACCTCGGCGCGCTTGCGACCCACTGGGCGCGGCTCGTCCGGCTGCTGGCGGCGATGGCGGCGGAGCCGGAGCTGCCGGTGGGGCGGCTGGAGGTGCTGGCGCCGGCGGAGCGCGAGCTTCTCGTCGTTCGCCACAACGCCACCGCGACACAGGTCCCGGCCGGCACCGTGGTCGCGCTGCTGCAAGCGCAGGCGGCGCGGACGCCGGCGGCGACGGCGGTGATCGCCGGCAGCGAGCAGGTGAGCTACGCGGCGCTGCACGCCCGCGCCGACCGGCTGGCGCGGCTGCTGATCGCCCGTGGCGTCGGGCCGGAGCGGGTGGTGGGGCTGTGCCTGGAACGCTCGCC
>JAEULG010000053.1 GCA_016793875.1 Rhodospirillales bacterium
GCACCGCGTCGGATGGGTCGAGACGACAGCCGCCACCCCTCTCGTCATGGCCGTGCTCGTCACGGCCATCCATGCTGGCCGTTGCAGCACGGTCTTCGACAACCATGAATGCTGGATGGCCGGGTCACATGACGAACCATCCCGAGCAGCACACTCTATGGTGGCGTGGCTGCTGATCTCATCCGCTACCTTAGAGCATCGCCGCGCCTGCTCCGGGTTGCACATGCGAGGGCCGCTGACTACCCTCTTCTCTGTCATCGCGGGGCAGCCCGAGACGGATGGACGATTCGCGCACTCTCGAAGCAGCGGCCGGCGCGGAGCCGAAGGCGGTTTGGCATGCGCTGGCGGCGGGGGCGGTGCTGGGCGAGGTCGGGGGCGGCGAGCGCGGGCTCTCGGCACAGGAGGCCGGAAGCCGGCTGCAGGCGTTCGGGCCGAACCGGCTGCCGGCGGCGCGCCGGCGGGGGCCGCTCGTCCGCTTCGCGCTGCAGTTCCACAACATCCTGATCTACGTGCTGCTCGGCTCGGCGGCGGTCACCGCGGCGATGGCGCACTGGGTGGATACCGCGGTGATCGTCGGCGTCGTCGTCGTCAACGCGATTATCGGCTTTCTGCAAGAGGGTCGCGCCGAGCGGGCGCTCGACGCCATTCGCGAGATGCTTTCGCCGCAGGCGATGGTCCTGCGCGATGGCGAGCGCCGGATGCTGGCCGCCGAGGCGCTGGTGCCGGGCGACGTCGTCCTGTTCGAGTCGGGCGACAAGGTGCCGGCCGACCTCCGCCTGCTGCGCAGCAAGGGGCTGCAGATCCAGGAGGCGGCGCTCACCGGCGAGTCGCTGCCGGTGACCAAGGACGCCGCGGCCGTCGCCGCCGACGCTCCCCTCGGCGACCGCATGTCGATGGCCTATGCCGGCACGCTGGTGGTCTCGGGGCGCGGCCGTGGCGTCGTCGTCGCCACCGGCAGCCGCTCGGAGATCGGCCGAATCAGCACGCTGCTGGGTTCCGTCGGCACCCTGACGACCCCGCTTCTGGAGCAGGTCGGGCGCTTCAGCCGTGTTCTCACCGTCCTCATCCTGGTGCTGGCGGCGATCGTCTTCGCCGTCGGCGTGCTCGGCTGGGGCTTTACCGCCGAGGCGATGTTCCTCGCCGCCGTCGGCCTCGCCGTTGCCGCCATTCCCGAGGGCCTGCCGGCAATCATGACCATCACCCTTGCCATCGGCGTGCAGCGGATGGCGCGGCGCAACGCCATCGTCCGCCGGCTGCCGGCGGTGGAGACGTTGGGCTCGGTCAGCGTCATCTGCTCCGACAAGACCGGCACCCTCACCCGCAACGAGATGATGGTGGAAACGATTGCCGTCGGCCGGCGGCTGATCGAGGTGACCGGCGAAGGCTATGCCCCCGCCGGCCGTTTTCTTGCCGATGGCGAGGAGATCGCGCCGGCGGCCATCCCGTCGCTCTGCGCGCTGATGCGCGGGGCGCAGCTCTGCTCGGACGCGGGCGTGCGCGAGGTGGGCGGCGAGTGGGTGATCCATGGTGATCCGACGGAAGGCGCGCTGGTGTGCGTCGCCGCCAAGGGCGGCGTCGACGGCGCGGCGGAGGCGAAAGCATGGCCGCGGATCGACGTCATCCCGTTCGAGTCGGAACACCGGTTCATGGCCACCCTGAACCGCAATGCAAACGGCGATGCCATCGTCTACGTCAAGGGGGCACCCGAGCGCATCCTCGCGATGTGCGAGATGGAGCGTGGCGACGACGGCGACCGCCCCGTGGACGGAAGCTTCTGGCAGCGCCGCATCGAGCAGATCGGCGCGCGTGGACAGCGGGTGCTGGGCCTCGCCTGCCGGCCGCTGGCGCCGCACAAGCAGAACCTGAGCTTCGCCGATGTCGATGGCGGGCTGACCCTGCTCGGCCTGGTCGGGCTGGCCGATCCGCCGCGGGGCGAGGCGCTCGGAGCGGTGCAGCAGTGCCGCGACGCCGGCATCCGCGTCAAGATGATCACCGGCGATCACGCCGGCACCGCCGGTGCCATCGCCCGCACCTTCGGGCTGCCGGGCGCGGAGAAGGTGCTGACCGGTGCCGACCTCGACCGCATGGACGACGCCGAGCTGGCGCGGCGCGCCGAGGACACCGACGTCTTTGCCCGCACCGCACCGCAGCACAAACTGCGCCTTGTCGAAGCGCTGCAACGCCAGGGCCTGATCATCGCCATGACCGGCGACGGCGTGAACGATGCGCCCGCACTGAAGCGGGCGGACATCGGCGTGGCGATGGGGCGGCGCGGCACCGAGGCGGCGAAGGAGGCGGCGCAGATGGTGCTCGCCGACGACAACTTCGCCTCCATCGCCCACGCGGTGGAGGAAGGCCGCACCGTCTACGACAATCTGCAGAAGGCGATCCTGTTCATCCTTGCCACCAACGGTGCGCAAGCCCTGACCATCATTGTCGCCGTGCTGCTGGGCTCGGTGTTGCCGATCACCGCTGTCCAGATCTTGTGGGTGAACATGGTCACCGCCGTGACGCTGTCGATGGCGCTCGCCTTCGAGCGGGCGGAAGCGGACGTGATGGCGAGGCCGCCACGCAGCCGGCAGGCGCCGCTCCTCACGCCGCTGATGCTGTGGCGGATCGGCTTCGTCTCGGTGCTCATCCTCGGCGGCGTTTTCGGGACGTTCGAGTGGCAGACGCGCCGCGGCGCCGATATCGCCACCGCGCGCACGACAGCGGTCAACACGCTCGTCGCCATCGAGATCACCTACCTGTTCTCGGCACGCCACCGCTTGCAGGCGGCGTTCTCTCGCGACGGCGTGCGCGGCATCCGGCCGGTGCTGATCGCCGTCGCGCTGACGATTGCCCTGCAGGTGCTGTTCACCTGGTGGCCGCCGATGCAACGGCTGTTCGATACCCGCGCCCTCGACTCCCCCACCTGCGCGATCATCACCGGCGCCGCGGTGGCAGTGCTGGTGCTCGTCGAAGGGGAGAAAGCACTGGCGCGCCAATGGCTGCGACGCGGCAGGACGAGCATCCCGGAACCATGATACCCTCTGGGGAATTGCTCGCCTGAGAAGAGGTGGGAAGCCGGCACGCTTCCCTTCGCAAGCCAGGAGGAACCGGGACATGCGTTTCATCAGTGGCG
>JAEULG010000099.1 GCA_016793875.1 Rhodospirillales bacterium
CCGGACGGCCCGCAGACGACGAAGCGCTGGCCGCGGCGGATGGTCAGCGAGACGTCGCGCAGCACGTGGAAGCTGCCGTACCACTTGTTGACCTTCTCAAGGCCGATGGCGACCTCGGACGGCGGGCTCGACGATGCGGGCGCGGGCGGGACCAAGGCGGGGCTGCTCCTCTAGCTGCGGCGGTGGCCGGTCTCCATGCGCCGTTCCAGGAACTGGCTGTAACGGGACATGAAGAAGCAGAACGCGAAGTAAATCAGCGCGACGAAGGCGTAGCTCTCGATGAAGAACGGCCGCCACTCCGGGTCGGCCAGCGCCGTCTTCGCCGTAGTCAGCAGGTCGAACAGGCCGATGATGATGACCAGCGAGGTATCCTTGAACATGCTGATAAACTGGTTGACCAGCGGGGGGATGGAGATCTTCAGCGCCTGCGGCAGGATGATCAGGCCCATCTTGCGCCAGTAGCCGAGGCCGAGGGCGTCGGCCGCCTCGTACTGGCCGCGCGGCACCGCCTGCAGGCCGCCGCGCACCGCCTCGGCGAGGTATGCAGCGGTGAACAGGATGATGCCCACCTGCGCCCGCAGCAGCTTATCGACGGTCACGCCTTCCGGCAGGAACAGCGGGAACATTACCGAGGCCATGAACAGCACGCTGACCAGCGGGACGCCGCGGACGAATTCGATGAAGCCGACGCATACCGCGCGGATCGCCGGCAGCTCCGAACGCCGGCCGAGCGCCAGCAGGATGGCGAACGGGAAGGAGAACACCAGTCCGACGACCGATAGGATCAGGGTCAGCGGCAGCCCGCCCCACTGCGTATTGTCGACAAAGGTCAGCCCAAAGATGCCGCCCCACATCAGGACCGCACAGGCCGGCAGGACGATCGCCCACAGCACCGGCAGCCACCAGCGCCAGAAGCCGGGGTAGCAGGAGACCGCGCCGGAGGCGATGAACAGCGCCATCGCCAGCAGCGGCCGCCACTGCTCGTTCCACGGATAGAGCCCGAACAGGATGAAGCGGTGCTTCTCGGTGACAAGCGCCCAGCAGGCGCCGTCGGCCTCGCGGCAGACCCGCGGATCGGAGGTTTGCCAGACGGCTTTGAGCAGAGCCCAGTCGATCAGCGGCGGGATGGTCTCCCACAGCACCCACAGGCAGGCCAGCGTCAGCACCGTGTTCGGCACGCTGGAGAAGAGGTTCGCCTTTGCCCAGTCCACCACCCGCAGCGGGTGGCCTGCCGGAGGCGCCTTCACCGCGACGTGCGGCTCGATCGGCTCCTCTTCGCGCGAGAAGATCTCTTCCGGCGTCTCGTCGCGCGCGTTCATCCGCGGGCGCCTTTCAGAGCGATCCGCTGGTTATACCAGTTCATGAAGCCCGCGATCGACAGGCTGACGGTGAGGTAGACCGCCATGATCACGGCGATGCCCTCGACCGCCTGGCCAGTCTGGTTGATGGCGGTATTGGCGGTGCTGACGAGGTCGGGAAAGCCGATGGCGACGGCCAGCGACGAATTCTTGGTGAGGTTGAGGTACTGGCTGGTCAGCGGCGGGATGATCACCCGCAGCGCCTGCGGCAGCACGATCAGCCGCAGCACCTGGCCGCGCGACAGGCCGAGCGCCAGCCCAGCCTCAGTCTGGCCGTGGGCGACCGCGAGGATGCCGCCGCGGACGATCTCGGCGATGAAGGTGCCGGTATAGAGCACGAGCCCGATCAGCAGCGCGGTGAATTCCGGCGTCACCGTCACGCCGCCGGTGAAGTTAAAGCCGCGCAGTTCCGGCACGCTCATCTCGGTGGGTGCGCCGCTGAGCAGCCAGACGATCACCGGCAGCCCGACGATCAGCGCCGCCCCCGCCTGCAGCGAAGGGAACAACGCACCGGTTCGCTCTCGCCGCAGCCGCGCCCAGCGGCCAAGTGCCCAGGCGCCGACGATGCCGGCCAGAAATGCGACGCCCATCCATAGGTGGGTCGTCTGCCAGACCGGCTCCGGCAGCTTCAGTCCGCGGGAGGAAACGAAGATTCCCGGCAGCGGGTTGAGCGCCTGCCGCGGTCCCGGCAGTGCCTCGGTGATCAGCGAGTACCAGAAGAACAGCTGCAGCAGCACCGGGATGTTGCGCAGTGTCTCCACGTAGATCGTGGCGAACCGGGCTACCAGCCAGTTGCGTGACAGCCGGGCGACCCCGAACAGCGTACCGATCACCGTCGCCAGCACGATGCCGATGACCGAGACCTTCAGGGTGTTGAGCAGGCCGACGACAAGAACGGCGAGATAGGTGTCGGCCGGGCTGTACGGGATGACGCTCTCGCTGACGCCGAAACCGGCCTCGCGGCCGAGGAAACCGAAGCCGGTCGCGATATTCCGGTGGGCGAGGTTGGTGAGGGTGTTGTCGATGAGGTAGGCGACGAGCGCCAGCACGCCGACGACCACGAGCACCTGGTAGAGCACGCCGCGGATGCGGCGGTCGTTCCACCAGGCGACGTGGGTGCCGGACACCGCCCGGTGCGGCGAGGAGGCGGGGGTCATCGGCATCGACCGGGCCAGCTTCGTCGCAACACGGGCATCGGGCGTCCCTGGATCAGCGGATGGGCGGCGAGTACATCAGGCCGCCGTCGTTCCATTGCGCATTCAAGCCGCGTGCCAGTTGCAGCTTCGAGCCCATGCCGACATTGCGCTCGAAAGACTCGCCGTAGTTGCCGACCGTCCGGATGATGTTGTAGGCCCACTTGTTGTCGAGACCCATGCCCTTGCCGAGATCGCCGGTCACGCCCAGCATCCGCTGCACGTTCGGATCCGGACTCTTCAGCGCCGCCTCGACATTGGCGCTGGTGAGGCCTCTCTCCTCGGCTTCGATCATGGCGAACAGCGCCCACTTGACGATGTCGAACCATTGGTCATCGCCCTGGCGCACCGATGGCCCGAGCGGCTCCTTGGAGATCATCTCCGGCAGGATGACGAAATCGGCTGGATTAGGCGTATCGTTGGCGCGAATGGCGGCAAGCTGGGAGGCATCGGAGGTGATGGCGTCGCACCGTCCGGCCACGAACGCTCCCGTTACCTCTTCATACTTCTCGATGGTGACCGGCTTCAGCTCCATCTTGTTGGCGCGGAAGTAGTCGGCGAGGTTGAGTTCGGTGGTGGTGCCGGTCTGCACGCAGACCGTGGCCCCCGACAGCTCCTTGGCGCTCTTTACGCCAAGCTTCTTCGACACCATGAAGCCCTGGCCGTCGAAGTAATTGATGCCGGTGAAGTTCAGTCCGTTGGCGGTATCGCGGGTCAGCGTCCAGGTGGTGTTGCGCGACAGCAGGTCGACCTCACCGGACTGCACCGCTGTCAGCCGCGCCTGGGCGCTAAGCGGAACATACTTGACCTTCTTGTCGTCGCCGAACACCGCCGCGGCAACCGCCCGGCAAACGTCGACGTCGATGCCGCGCCAGACGCCCTTGTCGTCCGGGGCGCCGAAGCCATAGAGCGAGGTATGGACGCCGCACACCACCTCGCCGCGGGCCTTGACCGCGTCCAACGTCGGGCCGGCCAGCGCGGTCCCCATCGGCACTGCCACCGCCAGCGCTACGAGAGCCATCGCTGCCACCGACTGGAAAGCTACCTTAACCGTCATTACCCCTCCCATTCGTCCCGCGGAACTGCGCACCGCTTCCGCCGCACCGTCTCACGCACGGCCGATTCACCTGCCAGCCGGTCGAGCCTGTCCCCGAACAGCTTCAGTGATTTCGATTTATAGATGGGATCGAACGGCGGCCATTAGAATATGCATCGATTTCCGGCAATTCTCGCAGGGGCTGCCATATGCTTCACCGGAAGGCGACCCGGCCGGGGGTGATTAGCTCCAGCCGCCCTCATCCGCGCTAGCGGAGACCGCCCATGGGCGGGGAGCAGCCCCCGCCCATGCCGGGCATGCCGGCTCAGGCCGGCGTGTGCGCCAGCGCCGGCCGTGCTGCCGCCGACGGCAGGACCGTGCGGATGATCGCCTTCTCCGCCTCGACGATCAGGAAGAAGACGAAGCAGCCGGCCAGCAGCACCGGCCAGACCCACAGCGGCATCGCCGCGGTGCCGAACAGAGCCTGCAGTGGCGGAGCGTAGGTGAACAGGAGTTGCAGCACCACGACCGCGCCGATGCCCATCGGCAGGTAGCGGTTGCCGAGGTGGGCGGCGACGGACAGCGACGAGTCCAGCAGGTAGCGGCTGTTGAGCAGATAGAAGATCTGGCCGAGGACCAGGGTGTTGACGGCGACCGTACGGCTCAGCTCCTCGGAAGCACCGCGCGACTGCATCCAGAAGAAGGCGCCGAGGGTCAGGGCCAGCAGCCCTGCCGAGACGAAGGCGACACGCCAGATGCCGAAGCCGTTGAGGATCGGCCGGTTGGTCGGCCGCGGTGCCCGCTTCATCACGTCGAGCTCGTGCGGCTCGAACGAGATGACGAGGCCAAGCGCCACCGAGGTCACCATGTTGACCCAGAGGATCTGCGGAGCGGTGATCGGCATCACGAAGCCGAGGAAAATGGCGATCATGATGACCAGCGCCTGGGCGACGTTGGTCGGAAACATGAACAGGATCGCCTTCTCGATGTTGTTGTAGACCGTCCGGCCCTCGCGCACGGCGGCGGTGATCGAGGCGAAGTTGTCGTCGGTGAGCACCATCTCGGCGGCCTCCTTGGTCACCTCGGTGCCCTTGATGCCCATGGCAACGCCGATGTCGGCCTTCTTCAGCGCCGGCGCATCATTGACGCCGTCGCCGGTCATCGCCACCACCTCCCCCGCCGCCTGCATCGCCTTGACCAACCGCAGCTTGTGCTCGGGGCTGGCGCGGGCAAAGACGTCGACGTCGCGGCAGCGCTCGATCAGCGCTGCGGTGTCCATTGCCTCGATCTCGGCACCGGTCACGGCGGTGCGGCCGTCGCCGATTCCCAGCATCCTGGCGATGGCGGCGGCAGTGATCTTGTGATCGCCGGTGATCATGGTGACGCGGATGCCGCCCTGGTGGCATTCGGCGACCGCCTCGATCGCTTCCTTGCGCGGTGGATCGAGCAGGCCGATCAGCCCCAGCAGGACGAGATCGTGGGGCAGGTCGTCCGGCCCGAGGCGGCCAGCAGCAAGGCCCGGGCTGGCCTGCCATGCCAGCGCCAGCACCCGTTCGCCCTGCGCCGCCAGCTCGTCCGACATCTTCATCCAGTAGCCGTGATCGATCGGCACCTCGGCACCCCTGCCCTGCTGGCGATCGCAATGATCGAGAATCTTCTCCGGCGCTCCCTTGACGAGGAAGAGGGTGCTACCGTCCGCGCTGCCGTTCAGCGTCGCCATGTAGCGGTGTTCGGATTCGAACGGGATGACGTCGAGGCGCGGGTGCGCCGCCTGCTCCTTGCCGCGGTCGAGCCCAAGCTTGCCGGCGAACGGGTAGAGCGCGCCCTCGGTGGGATCGCCCTCCACCTTCCACACCCCGTCCTCGCGCCGCAGCTCGGCGTCGTTGCACAGCATCGAGACGCGGCCCATCAGCTCCAGAACGGGATCGGCGGCAGCCGGCTTGCCGTCCTGCCGCACCTCGCCTTCACTGCCATAGCCGTCGCCGGTAACGTGGTAGCGGTCATCCGCAGTGACCGCCGAGACGACCATCATCTCCATGAGCGTCAGCGTGCCGGTCTTGTCCGAGCAGATGCGCGTCACCGAGCCCAGGGTTTCGACGGCAGGCAGCCGGCGAATGATGGTATGGCGCTGCGCCATCCGCTGCACGCCGATGGCAAGTGTGATGGTGATGAGCGCCGGCAGCCCCTCCGGGATGACCGAGACGGCGATGCCGACCACCGCCTGGAACAGCTCGACGAACGACAGCCCCTGCACCCAGCGGCCCCAGGCGAAGGTGATGACGCTGACGACGGCGATCACGCCGGTAATGGTGTAGCCGAACTTTTTGATCTGTCGCAGCAGCGGTGTCTCGAGGGCGCTCACGCCCGCGAGCAGCCGGTTGATGCGGCCGAGTTCAGTATTGGCGCCGGTGGCGACAACGGTGCCGGTGGCTCGGCCGGACACCACCAGGGTGCCGGAGTAGGTCATGCTGTCGCGGTCGCCGACGGTTGCCTTGGGGCTGACCGGTTCTATCGACTTGTCGGTGGGGACGGACTCCCCGGTCAGCGCCGCCTCTTCCATACGAAGGTTCTTGACCTCGCACAGGCGCAGATCGGCGGGCACCTTGTCGCCCGATTCCAGGAAGACAATATCGCCCGGCACCAGCTCATCCGCCGGGATCAGGCGGGTTTCTCCGCCCCGCAGCGTGCGTGCTTCGGCCGACATCATGTTGCGGATCGAATCGAGGGCCTTCTCCGCCTTGCCTTCTTGAAGGAAGCCGAGCAGGCCATTGATGATAACGACGCCGAGAATGATGGAGGCATCGACCCAAAGCCCGAGCATCAGCTTGGCGAAGCCGGCGAACAGCAGGACGTAGACGAGGATGTTGTTGAACTGCGCGAGAAAGCGCATGAGAGGCCCGCGCTTGCCCGCCTCCGGCAGCCGATTCGAACCATACCGCTCCCGTCGGCGGGTGACCTCGTCGGCAGCGAGGCCGGTGCGGATGTCGCTTTGCAAGCGTTGCAGGACGTCTTCCGCTGGAACGGCATGCCATGGCGTCTCGCTGTCGCGATCCGGTGCACTGTCCACGCGAAGCCTCCTCTCTGATTCCCCGCCCCCTCGCACGGCCACCCGCAATCGCGGTCAGGCCGCGAGGCAATGACGATCGCCTTTTATCACACCGCGGGATTTGCGGGACAGCCTTGCGGCCGATGGGCACCGCCGCCAACCGGCCGTCATTCCGGGGCGCCCCGGCGTGCAGCCCTGAGTAACAACCGCGAAAGTATCGCTGCACAGGGTTGTGCTCGAGCCCCTCGGATCCTAACGTTCAGCGGCGATTGGCCCGCGTGGCGGAATCGGCAGACGCGACGGACTTAAAATCCGTTTCCCGACTGGGAGTGGGGGTTCGAGCCCCCCCGCGGGCACCACCCCCTGCCTGACACAGGACGCCGGGGCCGGCGCGGCGACGCTGGTCCGGCCGTGGACATCGCAGCCGAAACTTGATCTACTCTGCTCCTGCCGCTGGGCGGGCGGCAACGCAGCAACAAAAACGCCGCCAGGGAGGAGCCGCCGCCATGCATATCAGCATCCGCCGCTACGAGCAGGTCCGCTCGGTCTCCGAGGTTTGCCGCAAGATCACCGAGAGCTTCGTGCCGCTCCTGCGCGCCTCGCCGGGCTTCATCGCCTACTACGCGATCGACTGCGGCAGCGGCACCATGGCAACCGTCAGCATCTTCTCGACCGAACCGATGGCCCTTGAGTCCAACGAGAAAGCGTCGGTGTGGATGAAGGAAAACGTCGCCGATCTGCAGCCGGTGCCGCCGCAGGTCACATCCGGCTCCGTCAAGGTGATGATCACCGCCTGAAGCCGGTCATCCGCTGGCCGGCCGGCTCAGGGCTCGGCCGGCACGTCGGCATCGGATTCGGTCGGCGTCCGCCAAGCCTGGAGCACCCGGCGCGCCTCGCCGTCACCCGAGGCCGCAGCATCTTCAAGCCATACCTCCAGACCGTGCAACTCGCCGCGCGAGCGGCGGTCGCCTTTCCGCGCCGCGTCCTTGTACCAGAGGATCGCCTCCGCCGCGCTCGCCTCCTTCGAGTGCGCCGCGACGTTGCGCGGATCGAACGTTTCCGCCATCCGCCGTGCTGCCTCGGCGCTACCTTTGGTAAAGGCTTCCTGATACGCCATACGCGCCGCGGCCACATCGCCCATGGCGATCTGCTCGTCGCCGGCGGTCAGCAGGGCCTCGCGCGTCCGCGCCGGCGCCTTCGGCTCGGCGGGATACGCTGCCGCGTAATCCTCCTCGGTCCCGGGCGGGGTGGCAACGGCGACAGCGGCCGGCCGCGGCTTTACAGCCGGAGCCGGCTTGGGCGCTGCGGCTGGTTTCGCCACCGTTTCGGGCTCGGCGGGACGCGCCGACGGCGCTGCCTCGATGTCGTCGGAAGGGGCGGTCGCCACCACTGATGCCCGCGGCTTCGCCGCCGGCATCAGCTTCGGCGGATCGGCGGGCCGCGCCACCGGCTCCGGCGGCGCCGGCCTCGCGACCGGCATCTCACCCACGGCACTACCTCCTGCAGCCGCCGGATCGCTGCCACTGCCCGCCGCCGGCAGATCGGCACGCAGGCGCTCGGCACCGGACGGCCGCCACCAGGGTTCCGGCTGTGCCGGGACCGCCGTCGTCTCACCCCCGACAACCGCACGCCCTTCCGACGCCACCCCGCTAGCCGGGGCAGCCGATCCGACGGAAGTGGCGGGCGCCGCATGCGGCGGCTCCAGAACCGCCGCAAAGGGCGCTTCCGCCTTCGGCGAGGCGGGGGCAACCGCCGAGGTTGACGCACTGCCCTCAGCGAGCCGCTTGGGCGTGTGATCGTAGAGCGACCAGCCGGTCCCCAGCACGACCAGGGCGACGCCTGCCGCCACCAGCAGGGCGCGATGGCGCGGGCGGCGACGGCGGCCGTCCTGCCACTGGGAACCTTCGATCCGCATGGCCGAGGCGACGCCGTAGCGGATGTGGCCGGGCAGCTCGCGACCGGCCTGGGCGGCGGGAGGAACCGCGTCACCGCCGGCCAGCTCGGGCCAATTCGCTCCGTCGTCGAGCCCCCGGGGCTGTTCCGGGAGGGACAGCGACGGCACCGTCTCCGGCGGAGATGACGGCGGTGACGGCGGCGGCACCACGGCCGTCGGGTCCCCAACGCCGGCTGCAGCCGCGTCGGCAGCGGCTTCCGCCGGAAGCGCTGCCGCCGGCAGTTCGATCGCCGCCGCCTTCGCCGACTTCGCCGGCGCCAATTCCAAGCGCGGCGCCGGCGGTTCTTCCCGCAAGGGCGCCGCCGCCGGCGGCAAAGGAACGGCCGCGACAGCCGCCGCCTCTCCCAGCGCCCGACGGCAGAGCCCCAGGACCTGCAGCGGGACGCCGTTGCTCTGAGCGACGACGTCTGCGATGCGGTCGCTCTCCGGCCGCCCGGCGAGGCGCAGGCGGTGGCGGATGAGCCGTTCAACATCGGCTCGCCCCATGGGCGAAAGCGTAACGACGTGGCTGCTGAGCAACTGGTCGTTTGTCCCGAGCAACGCGGACATGCGCCCGGCCAGTTCCGGATCGCCGGCGAGGACCGCCGACAGCAGCCGCCGCTCACCGCCGCGCAGGGTGGTCAGCATCGCCAGTCCGCGCAGCGTCGCATCGTCAAGGCTGTGGGCGTTGTCGATCAGCAGCGAGGGCATCTGCTCGCCGTCGGAGAGATCCTGAAGGATGCGGGCGACCACCAGCGGATCGGAGGTGCCGACACGGAACACATCGCCGCAGGCGCCGATGATGTCGGCAAAGGTCGACAGCACCTCGCTGTCGATGAACGCAGCGGTGTGCAGCAGTTGCACGCCGTCAAGCGTTGCCACCTCTTCGCCCAGGTGCCGCAACAGCGTCGTCTTGCCGATGCCATCTTCCCCGGTAAGTAAAAACAGCCCTTCTCCCTGGTAAAGCCCAGACAGCAGCCGCGCTGTTGCTCGCCGCCGCGGCGCATCGAAGTGGGCAAGACGTGGGTCGCTGGAAATCCGAAAGGGATCCTCGCCAGGGTTACGGACAATGACGGACACAGGACCGGTCCTCATACAAACGAGTTTTCTTGGGCTGGTGCGGAGAACGCGCGAGCGCCGCCGCACCTCGGAGCAGTGGCTCCAAAGTCAGCGCATGGTTCCGGATGAACTTGGCGAGGTTGTGACGGGGACAACCCCAGAGAGGGTGCTGAGACGGCGACGCAGGTCCGCCGCCCCCTCGCGATCCATGTCAGCAGGTGCGTCGCAATCCGAATAGGAGGCCGCAAAGCCCCGAGAAACCCTGCCGCGTTCTCTCCATCAGCGATGGTCGTGTGCTCGGACTTGCCGAGGTCGCCGGAACGGCACATGAGCAAGCAGCTGCCTCGCAGCGCTCATACTGAAGTTGTCCGATTTCGGCGTCGGTCAGGTCGGCCAGCTGATCTACGGTGCGCGCCCAATCATCCACATTGGTCCAACAGTGATGATACAGAACGCGACTCATCTGTTGCAGGTCTGTCATGTCAGGCCCCCGAATAAGCCCGCTCGGCAGTCGGCGCAATACCGATGCTCATAGCCGACTGTTTACAGCGCCTTTCCTCTACCCCTAGCCCCTCAACGCATCACATTTATCTTTCTGCGTTACCGCTGCCTGATCGGACCTTGATCTCGACTAGCTTGCAATGCCTCGGAGGACACTGACGGCAACAGCAGGCACGTCCACTTCTCTTTGTGCGATCTCCCGGGCGCCGGGTCAAGGTGACGCGCCGCTGCCGACGCCTCGCCGTGACCGCAAAGCCACAAAAAATCGCCGAACCCCACGAAAAATCTACATTATTGAGGGGCTGTCAACCATGGTGAAAATGCGGCGCGGATTGGATTGGTTCCATGCGTTGTATCGCCGCATCGCTGCCAAATCCAACAGAGATTCGACACGGCGCTCTGGCGGGGCAATGCGCCGCCGCAGCCCGGCGCGCCGGGGAGCACTGCGCGCCGGGGAGGAACCCCCGGCGAGCCTCCCTGACCCACGCCGGCGGGCGAGCGGTTGCGTCAAGCCGGGCGCGGGTATTCCCGTCGCAATGCGATCACCGGAAGTAGCACAAAAGTGATCTTGCAAGATACTTTGGCTTGCCCCGCGGCCGTAGCGCGCGCGCGCGGAGAGTGAGCTGTAATCATCGATAGTATGCGTTGAGATTGACCGTCGCCGATCGCCCTCCACCAACGGTGCACTTTCCGCCCCTTTCGGGTTCATTTGGTGGACTGGCCCGCGATCGTCGGTCCATGCTATCTTTGATCATGAAGTCGTCGTCGGCGCCTGCCGCGCCGGAGGTAGCACGACATGAAGCTGAGCAATCTCCGGCTCGGCCCGGTCGAACCCGGCGAGCCGGTACCGCCATTGGCACAGAGCGCTCCCGAGCCCCAGCGGGCGCACGACGTGCGCAGTGCCACGCGGCCGTTCGCGCCGCAGGTCGCGGCGCCGCTTGATCTGGACGACCCTCTGGCAATGGGGATCGAGCCGCGCCGGGGCGCGGGGAGGGTCATGGCGGTGGCGATCGGCGCCGTCGTCGTCATTGCCGCCGCCGGTATCGTCGCCGTCATGAGCCTCGTCGACGATCGCGCCATGGTTCCCAGCGGCACCACCCTGCGAGGCTCGTCCTTCCCGGCGGAGCAACCTGGCGATACGGGTGCCGAGCGCTGGATGGCCGGAACCGATCGTCTGCACGGAACGACCGCACCGGCCCCCATCGATCGGACGCCGGGAGAGCCGTCGACACGGATCCCGCCGGACACGACGCCGCCGTTCCCGGCCTCGGCCGGCAGCGCCGCCACCGCCCCTTTCGCAACCGGCGCGCCCGCCCCGGCGGACCGCGCGCAGGAAGGGACGCTCGATGCGGCGATCCTGATTGCCCGCGGCGACGAGTACTTCGCCCGCTCCGACGTTGCCGCAGCGCGGCTGTTCTATCAACGCGCCTTCAACGGCGTCGGTGCTGCCGGGGCGAACGCGATGGGCGCGACCTACGATCCGCTAATCATCGAGCAGCGGGGCCTCCGCGGCATTCGTCCAGACGCCGCGACGGCGCTGCAATGGTATCGAATAGCGGCCCAGCGCGGCAGCAGCGATGCCGACGTCCGGGGGTCTGCGCTTATCGACAGGCTGCGCACCCGCGCCGCTGCCGGCGATACCGAGGCCCGCGCCATCCTTGAGCGCGCGCTGTACTGAGCAACGTGAGCTCGATGCTCGCAACGCCGATCAGCGCCGCCGGCTGAAAGCCGTCAGCGTGGCACGGCTCCTGCGGGTACCGGCGGGACCACCGGCTGCTGTGGTGACGCCTGCGCAGCGCGCCATTGCAGAAAACGCTCGAACAGCGCGTCACTGTCCCGCGGCTCACCGCCACCACGGCCGCGTGCGATCTCCATGAACTTGAGGAACTCGTCGAACGAGTTTTTCAACGCGAGATCGTATCCCGCCCCAACCGCCGACGGTCGCCGGTCGAGCCATTGCTGGGCGGGGGCGAAGCGGGTCCAGCCCGGCAGCTCGGTGGCCAGATTGACCTCCTGCCACTTGGGATGGCGCGGCGGCTTCAGGAACGCCTCGAATTGATCGAAGAAGGCGTTGACGAAGGCCGCCGTCCGCCGGTAGCGCTCGCTGTCACGCTCCCAGTTGTACACCGCCATGACCGCACCGACGGCAACCGTGTCGATCGGCCTCGTCTCGTCAATCAGGCTGGGATAGTCGTTGCTGGTCAACGACGACGGCATGTAAACGTGCAGCAACTCGGCATTCAGCGGGATCGGCACGAAATGCAGGCCGCTTCCGCGCTCGATGTTGTAGAAGAGCCCGGTCGGCTTGCCGGCGACGTAGACCATCGCCGCGATCTCGCCGTTCTTCAGCTTCTCCAGGGCCAGCGGCTGATCGAAATTGGTCTGCTCCACGGTCAGGCCAAGCGCGCTGAACAGTGTTGCCGCCGTTGCCGCGGTACCGCCGCCGGCAACGTCGACGTTAACTTTGCGACCAGCGAGGTCGGCGAGCCGGACCACGTCCCGGCCAGCCAGGATGTGCACCTCCTCGTTGTAGAGCTTGGTCACGTAGCGAATGCGCTGATCAATGGTGGGGTGCAGGTTCTCCTTGCGGATGACCTCCAGCACGTCCGACTGAACGATGGCGATATCCATGCCGCGCAGATACAGCAGGTCGGTGATGTTCTGCACCGAGCCCTTCCCGACCACCGGCAGGATGCGCATACGTTCCCCGTCATCGAGCACCGCCGCCATATCGCTGGCGATGCGGATGTAGGTGCCGTTGACGCCGCCGGCGAGGACGGTGATGACACCCTGGTTCGCCCGCTCGCGCTGTCCCTCGGCGCTGCGGATGCTGCGCCCGGCGGCCGCTCCGGGACCCTGGGCGGGCAGCCGTTCGGGAGCAGCCGCGTCGAGCGCCGGAGCGGCGGGCGGACTGGCGGGCCGCTCGCGGCGGGCGCGCCGTGGCCGCTGCGGCGGAGCTTCCGGCTCCTGCTGGATGTTCTCGAGCGGAATCATCTCGATGCTCTGGTCGACGCCGGGCGGAGACTCGGTCCCCTGTGCCTGCGTCTCCTGTGCCTGCGCCGGGATCGCACCGCCAAGCGCCAGCGCGACAACGAGAGCCATTGCCGAAAGTATCCGTTTCATCCTGAGCCTCGCTTCTCGGCGAACGGCCGCCGCGGCTTCTTGTCCCCGGAGAGCCCCCACAATCGGTGTCAGATATGTCGAGGGTGCGGCAAGCTGCCGGGCGGGCGTCGGATACCCGGCCAGACAGAACACCCGCGACCGGCCGGACGGAGGCGCCGTCACCTGCCTGCCGCGCCGGCTTCGAGAAACGGCGACGCTCGTCCGGCGGGACCCATCGGCGGTCCTGCCGCCTGCACCGGAAGGGTTAGGGAGCGGCGGTCGCTTTCGCCAAACCGGCCCTGGGCAGGCTCGTAGGTGCGAATATGGGTCTCGATGCTCCACTTATCGGCGCAACGGCGAATATGGTGCAGGTGATACGCGCCGGCGGGAATCGGCGTGTCTCCCGGGGGCAGCATCGAGGCCGACGGAACGCCGAACGACGGCACCTTGCCGAGCGGTCCGGCCAGCTCCTCGTAGCGGAAACGGTGCTCGTGGCCGTGCAGCACCAGCTCGGCGCCGGCTTCGGCGATAACGCTGCGGAACGACTCACCGTCGCTGAGCTGCTTGTAGCGGGCAAGCTGGGGTGCACGCGGCGGATGGTGGAGAAGGACGACGCGAAAGAGACCGGCGGTCGCGGCTTCCCTAAGGTGCGCGGCGAGCCGCTCGAGCTGGACCGGGCCGATGCAGCCGGACGACCGGCCGGGCACCGTCGGCAGTGCCGTCGACAGACCGATGAGCGCCAGCGGGCCGCGCTGGCGGTAGATTGGGAAGCGGTCGAGTCCGGGGCGACGCGCCCGCTGCGGCAGAGCAGGGGCCGTCGCCACCGCATCCGCGCCAGGGTCGCTCGTCATGAACTCCTGCCACGCCCGCCACGAGCGCTGCCAGCTCACCGCCACGTAGGCATCGTGATTGCCAGGCACGAGGGTCACCCGGTCGGGCGTCCCCAGCGTGTGCAGCCAGCCGGCAGCGGCGCGAAATTCCTTGGGCAGGGCAATGTTGACGACATCGCCGGTCACCGCGACATGGTCGGCGCCGATCCCGGCCAGATCACGGCTGAGGGCGTCGAGAACCTCCCGCCGGTGCAGGCGGACGCGGCGGAACTGCCAGGTGAGAAAGCCGAAGATCCGCTTGTTCAGCAGCGCCGTCGGCCACGTCAGCAGGCGATGCGGAACGTGCGGGTCGGACAGATGGGCGAGGACGAAGCCGCGTCCGCCGTCATCCGAAGAGGGACCCTCGTCCACCGTCGCTGTCGTCACGCCGCGAGCGGCTGCGTGCGTTGCAGGACCTGGAAGGCGTCGTGCCGGACGTGATCGAGGCGCATCTCCTCGCGCAGCATCGCGTCGGTTACGATCCCCTGGTCCAGGCACTCGCGCAACAGTCCGAAGAACAGCTTCTCCTGGTTGGCGTCCGGGTGACGCCAATAGTGGCCGATCAGCCGGTTGCGCCCGAAGAACAGCCGGCCGAAGCGCATCAGCCAGGCATAAAGTGGGATCGGCTTGAACGCGTCCGGCGGCTCGAAATCAATCGGCAGCCCGGTTTTCCACGGCTGCGTCAGCCGCCGGGTGTTGTGCAGCATCTTGGTTTGCGGGGTGAGCTTATCGAAGTCGTTCCACTCGTTCTCGAACGGCGCGATCGTCTCCGGGGGCTCCAGCTTGAGCGATATCCAGTCCATGTAGTCGCGCTTGAACGCGAACAGCTCGTTGAACTGTTCCTCGCAGCGCCAGTGCCGCAGCTTGCCGCAATCCAGCAGCATGACGCTGGACGCGTAGTAGCCGAACTTGCCCTTCGGCCCGTTGCGCCGCCGGCACATCACCGCTGCTCCGCCCATGTCGCGTGACAGCAGTTCCCAGACGTCGGCGACGGCGAAGATATCGGGATCGATGATCAGCGCCCTGCCCTCGTAGCCCATCAGCTCCGGCGGGATGAAGCGTAGCGGCGTAAACGACTGCAGATCATCGTTGCGCCAGACGCGGATAATGCCGTCCCGATGAAACTCCTGGCCCTCCCGCGCCGCCAGGAACGGAAAATCCTTGGTCTCGATGATGCGCACGTCGAAGGCGTCGGGGCTGCGGGAGTTGCGCTTCAGCGCGTGCTTCGCCACCAGCGCGCCAACGATCTGCCGGTCATTGGTATGAATGAAAACGGTAGGCTTCACGGGTGGTCTCCGCTCTGTCGATCCGGGCTGGGGCGATCAGCCCGCGGCGCGTTTGCCTTCCGCGACACCGTCGGCGCTGCGGCCATAGCCGAAGCCGGGGAGCAGGCGCCCGGCAATCATGCCATCGATTGCCGCCAGTTGCTCCGGCGTAAAGTCGTCCCGGTAGCCGCCGACCTTGGCCCGACGCACCTTATAGGTGTTGGGATTGCTGCGGTCCTTTGCCAGCATCCGCCGGCCGCTCAGCCAGAAGACGCGCTTCTGCTCCAGCGCCCGCATGTTGTCGACCGAGGCGAACTCCACCGCCTCCTGCAGCTCCTGCTCGGTCGCCGGCGTGCCGATGAAGGTGAGAACGCGCTGCAGCATCGCCTTTGGATCGGCGCGCAGGTCCTCATAGCGGACCACCAGCAGGTCGCGGAACTTGTCCAGCTCGCTCGCCCAGCCGTTCATCCAGTCGATGATCTTGGGCAGGCCGCATGACGGCATCATCACGAAGTCATAGAGCGAGACGTCGGCACCCGCCGGCGGATAGTCGTTGATGGTCTTCTTGCGGTCGGCCATCCGGTACTTCCACTGGTGGTACTGGGAGACGGCAACGTCGGCCGGGTCGCGCACCATCAGCACCACCTTCTTGTTGTAGTACGGCTGCTTGGTGCCGGTCTGCTTGGTGTAGTCCTTCAGGTAGTTATCGTGGGTGAAGAAGATCAGCGGAATCGCCGGCACCCGCCGGTGCAGGTTGTCGTAGGCGATCAGGTGGCGCTGGGGAAGGCCGTGGCGGACCTGGAAGACACGGGAAAGCATCACCCGCAGCCAAGTGCGGCCGCTCTTGCCGAACGAGATGATGACGGAATCGGCGAGCGCCAGCTTGCGTGCATCCTCATGACCCCGCAGCCAGCGTTCGATGCGCGTCCGCCGTTCCTCGGGCATGAAGAATAGCGAATAGGAGATCAAGTGTCGCGCAGTCGTCCTGAAGGCCATGTTCATGGCGTGAAGTCCTGAAGTAGTGTGCTTCTATGTGACCGGTCGGATTCAGCTATAGCGATCGGATCCGCCCAGTGCAACCGTCGGCCCACCTTCTCCCTTCGCTCCTGCAACATGCCCCGGCGCGGTGGAACACCCGGCGATTCGCGCTGGTGGGCCACATCTGGGCCGTTGCCGGGGCTGTGTCAGGTCCGCCAAGCGTTCCGCCGGGCATCCGGGGAAGCCCCGGGAAAACAACGGGCTTAGGGCTCCTCCGGCCACATTGCCACCAGGACGGCCGCCCGGCGCCTGTCCTGCCGGTGGCCCAGCCACCATCGACCGTGGCTCCGGGGCAACGCGTAACAAACGGAAACAATGATTGACTTGAGTATGCTGCGCCCGATTGCGATCACATTAGGTGCACAGTCGCGTATTGGAACGACGCGTCGCTTCGGGAAAGAGCATAAATGCCGCACGGAACAGCGCCGCTGGACTCGGTCCTGCTTGCACCCCGCGTTTGGGTGCTTACCGGCAATAAGGCCGGCGACAACTCGCAGGTCCTCGCCCTCGCCGAGGCGCTCGGCTGGCCGTTCGAGATCAAGCGTTTCGTCCACACGCGTTTCGAGATCGTGCCCAACATGCTGCTGCGCACGACGGTTGCCGGCATCGACCGCGAGCAGTCGAGCCCGCTCGAAGCCCCGTGGCCGGACCTGGTTATCTCCGCCGGCCGCCGCAACGAGCCGATTGCCCGCTGGATCAAGAAGCAGGCCCCTGAGCATGTCCGGCTGGTCCACGTCGGCCGGCCGTGGAGCCGGCTGCATCACTTCGATCTGATCGTGACGACGCCGCAGTACCGCCTGCCGGTGCGGCCGAACGTGCTGCACAACCAGACGCCGCTGCACCGGGTGACCAAGGAGCGGCTGGCGCGCGAGGCCGCCCGCTGGCGGGACCGGCTGGCCGACCTGCCGCAGCCGCACATCGCCGTCGTCGTCGGCGGGAGTTCCGGCCCCTACAGCTTCTGCACCCGCGCCGCCGAGCGGCTGGCGAGGCAGGCGAGCGATTTCGCTAAGCAGATCGGCGGCTCGCTGCTGATCACCACCAGCGCGCGGACGCCGGCAGCGGCGATCGACGTCATGGAGCAGACCATCGACGTTCCGGCCCACTTCTTCCGCTGGGAGCCGAACGCCAGGGACAACCCCTACTTCGCCTTCCTCGGGCTGGCGGAGCAGATCATCGTCACCGGCGACAGCATGTCGATGCTGGCGGAAGCCTGTGCGACCCGCAAGCCGGTGCACATCTTCGACCTCGGCGAGGGCGAGGGCGCCATGCGTCCGGCAACGGTTGAGGCCGCCAAGACCCTGCGCCAGGAACACGAAGGAAAGCGGCCATTGGAGGGAACCCACATCCGGGCGTTCCTCTACCGGCAGCTGATGCGCTTCGGCCCAGAGCGGCTGGGCCGCGATATCCGCATCATCCACACCTACCTCGTCGACAGCGGGCGCGCGGTGTGGCTGGGCGATGCGTTCGCCGCCGACCGGCCGCTGCCGGCGATGGACTGCCTCGGCCGTGCCGTCGGCCGGGTACGGGCGCTGATCGAGGACCGGACGGGCATCGTCTCGATCCATCCGCGCAGCTTCAGCGAGCCGGCAAACACTGCCTCGCCCCTGCGGCGAAGCGCCTGACCGTCCGGGCGGGGCCGGCGAGAATTCGTCGTCGCCCCGCTGCCGGGCCGCAGCCGGGCGTTGCCCCGGACTTATCTTGCTGTCCCCACACCCCTATGTTACGAGGACCGGTTGTCGAGCCGACAGCTTGGCAATGGCCGCCACGCTGGCCTCACGGTGGCAGCGGCTGCCTGGAAGACACCACTTCCGGGACCGCCTGATCCGCGGCCCGGGCAACGCCCGGAGGGGCGGTTGGGAATGCATCTGGCGATCTACATTCGCAGCGTCGAATCAGCGCGGGGAGCGGAACGGGTTGCGGTCAACGTCGCCCGCGGCCTTGCCGCGCGCGGCCACCGCGTCGACTTCCTCGTCGAGGAGAACGGCGAGTGGCTCACCCGCCAGATGAGCGCCGATCCCGTCCACATTGTCGGTCTGCGCACCGGGCGGCGGGCGTCCGTGGCGGACCGGCTGGTGCAGCTCTGGGTCTTTACCCTCCACCTGCTTTCATCACCGCGGGCGCTGCTGACGCGCGGCGATGCCTGCGTCTTTCCCGTCGCCCAGGTCCTCTACAAGGACGCGCCGCCCTTGCTGGCGCTGCGTCGCTACCTGCGGCAGGCGAAGCCGCACGCCGTGCTGTCGTTCCTCAACTACCCCAACACCGTCCTGCTGCTGACGGCGCAGATCCACCGCGGCGGGACCCGCTTCGTCGTCAGCGTGCGCAACCACATGTCGTCGGCAGCGGCCCACAACGAATCGAGCTGGGTACGCTCGGTGCCGCGGCTGATGCGCCGGCTGTTCGGTTTTGCCGATTCCGTCGTCGTCCCGTCGCGCGGCGTCGCCGACGACGTGGCGGCGATCACCGGCATGGCCCGCGAACGCATTGCCGTCATTTACAACCCCGTCTACCGGCCGGAACTGGCCAGCATGGCCGAGGCCCCGGTCGATCATCCGTGGCTGGCCGACGGCAACGAGCCGATCGTCATGGGCTCCGGAAAATTCAAGCAACAGAAAGATTTCCCGACGCTGCTGCGGGCCTTCGCGAAGGTCCGGGCGGTCCGCCCGGCGCGCCTGATCGTGCTCGGCGAGGGCGAGGACGAGCCGGCCTTGCGGCAAATGGCGGCCGATCTCGGCATCGCCGCCGATGTCGACTTCCCCGGCCACGTGGACAACCCGTTCGCCTATTACCGGCGCGCATCTGTATTCGTGCTGTCCTCCCTCTGGGAGGGGCTGCCGAACGTGCTGATCGAGGCGATGGCCTGCGGCTGCCCGGTGGTCAGCACCGACTGCCCGAGCGGCCCCGACGAGATCCTTGATGGCGGACGATTCGGCACGCTGGTGCCGGTGGGCCAGGTCGACGCCATGGCCGAGGCCATCCTCGCAACCCTCAGCGGTGCGCCGCCGCGGGCACCGCTCATCGCCCGCGCCCGCGAGTTCTCCCTCGACCAGGCGGTGCAGCGCTTCGAAGCGGTCATGGCCGGCTGAGTTGGTCCTCCCTCCCCCCTCGCCCGACGGACCCTGACGCGCATGTGCGGCATCGCCGGCTTCCTCCTCGCTGAGGCCAGGCTGGCCACAGCCGCCTTGGCCGCAGCAGCCGCGGCGATGACCGATGCCATCGCCCGGCGCGGCCCGGACGACGCCGGCATATGGACCGATGCGACCGCCGGGGTCGCGCTCGGCCACCGCCGCCTGTCGATTCTCGACCTGTCGGCCGCCGGCCACCAGCCGATGCTGAGCGAGGACGGCCGCTTCGTCCTGTCGTTCAACGGCGAGATCTACAATTTCCAGGACCTGCGCGACGAGCTGGCGGGCAAGGGCCACCACTTCCGCGGCCATTCGGACACCGAGGTGCTGCTCGCCGGCATCCGCGAATGGGGCGCCGAGGAGACGCTGAGGCGCTGCAACGGCATGCTGGCCTTCGCCCTGTGGGACGCCGAAGACCGGACACTGACCCTGGCGCGAGACCGGCTCGGCAAGAAGCCGCTGTATTATGGCTGTTTTGCCGGAGCTTGGCTGTTCGGCTCGGAACTGAAGGCGCTGATGGCGCATCCTGCCTTCCGACGCAGCGTCGACCGCGACGCCCTTGCCACCTATCTGCAATTCGACTACCTGCCGGCGCCGTGGTGCATCTTCGAAGGGGTGCGCAAGCTGCCGCCGGCCAGTTTCGTCGTCCTGCATGCCGGCATCAGCGCCGCCTCGGCGCAGCCGGTCAGCTACTGGTCGGCACGGCAGGCGGCTGAGGATGGCGCCCGGCGACCGTTCGCCGGCAGCTTCGCGGAGGCGACCGATACTCTGGCGGAGCTGCTGACCGACGCCGTCGGCAAGCGGATGATCGCCGACGTCAGCCTCGGCGCCCTGCTCTCCGGCGGCATCGATTCGTCCACCATCGTCGCTTTGATGCAGGCGGTGGCAAGCCGGCCGGTGAAGACCTTCTGCATCGGCTTCCACGAAGCGAAGCTGAACGAGGCCGAGCACGCCGCGGCGATCGCCCGCCATCTCGGCACCGACCATACCGAACTCTACCTGTCCGCCGCCGACGCACTGGCGCTGGTACCGAAGCTGCCCGAGATCTACGACGAGCCGTTCGCCGATCCCTCGCAGCTCCCTACCTTCCTCGTCTCGAAGCTGGCTCGGCGGCAGGTGACCGTCGCCCTGACCGGCGACGGCGGCGACGAGCTGTTCGCCGGCTATTCCGCCTACCCGCGCTGCCTGAAGCAGTGGCAGACGTGGCGCCGGATCCCGGCCGGCGTCCGCAGCGGCATCGCCGGTGCCGCCGGTGCGGCCGCTGAGATGCCGTGGCTCGCAGACGGCATCTCGCAAGGTATGGCCGCGCGCCGCCTGCGCAAGCTGGCGGCAAGGCTGGCGAGCCGGAGCGCTCGCCTGCGCGGCGCGACGCCGGTGGCGATGCTGGCCGGCAAACGCACCGCCTTCGACCGGCCGCAGGCGCTGGTCCCGGGAGCGCGCCCGCTGGCGACGGTGCTGACCGACCCGGCGCGGGCCGCTGCCGTCGCCGATCCGCTGCTGGCGATGCAGCAGGTAGACATCGAGGGCTATCTCACCGACGACGTCCTGGTGAAGGTGGACCGGGCCAGCATGGCGGTGGCGCTGGAGGTGCGCTCGCCGCTGCTTGACTGGCGCATCGCCGAATTCGCCCTGTCGCTGCCGGCGGCAATGAAGCTGGGACCGGACGGCGACGGCAAGCGGGTGCTGCGAGCGGTGCTCGCCCGGCACGTGCCGCAAGCGCTGTGGGACCGGCCGAAGGCGGGATTCAGCGTTCCCATCGAAGCCTGGCTGCGCGGCCCGCTGCGCGACTGGGCGGAGGCCCTGCTGGAGGAGCAGCTGCTGTCCCAGGGCGGCCTCCTGGCCCCGGCGCCGGTGCGCCGGCTGTGGGCGCAGCACCAAGCCGGCAGCCACAATCACGAGCGCATCCTGTGGAGCCTGCTGATGTTCCAGGCCTGGCTGGTGCGCTGGCGCTAGCAGGCTGCGCGGGTGATCAGAGGCATAGGGCGGGCGGGAATCGATCCCGCCGGAACGGCTGCTGCCGGGCGCTGTTGCTGAAACGGTGAGCAGGATTTTCACGGCCAGAAGCGCAGCAACGACATTCCGTTTCGACCATAACCGCCCATCACCCCGCGCTTGCTCGTACCCGGACCTCGATGCGCCGGATGTCCCGAGCCGCGCCGAACCAGGAACACCCCGCCATTGTCGGCGTTGGTTGTCCTACGGGTGACGCACGTGCCCGCATCGATCAACCATCGCGCGTAAAAGGGCCGCCTTCGCTCTTGCGTGGGACGCCGTTAACGTCGGGCGACGATGCGGTCGGCCTCGCTCCATCTGTTCCGCATCCAGCCGAAGCAGTTGGCTTGGACGGACACCGAGACAACCAAACCGAGGCTTCGGGCAAGAGGACAGCGATGGCGAAAAAAGCAGACGGTCAGGCCAGGATTCACGACCAGACCCTGACACGCGGCAACGGCGGCGAGCTGCACCAGGTGGCCGAGGGCGACACCCCGGTGCTCACCACCGCCCAGGGCGGTCCGGTCGCCGACGACCAGAACACGCTGCGGGTGGGTGCGCGCGGCCCCAGCCTGATCGAGGACTTTCACTTCCGCGAGAAGATCTTCCACTTCGACCACGAGCGCATCCCGGAGCGGGTGGTGCACGCCCGCGGCTATGGCGCCCACGGCTTCTTCGAGACCTACGAGTCGCTGGCCCAGTACACCCGCGCCGACGTCTTTCAGCGCGCCGGCGAGAAGACCCCGGCGTTCGTTCGCTTCTCGACCGTCGCCGGCAGCAAGGGCTCGACTGATCTCGCCCGCGACGTCCGCGGCTTCGCGGTGAAGATCTATACCAAGGAGGGTAACTGGGACATTGTCGGCAATAACATCCCGGTGTTCTTCATCCAGGACGCCATCAAGTTTCCCGATCTCATTCACTCGGTGAAGCCCGAGCCCGATCGCGGCTTTCCGCAGGCACAGTCCGCCCATGACAACTTCTGGGACTTTATCAGCCTGACGCCGGAAAGCATGCACATGATCATGTGGGTGATGTCCGACCGGGCGATTCCCCGCTCCTTCCGGTTCATGGAGGGCTTTGGCGTCCATACCTTCCGCTTCCTCAACGCCAACGACGAAACCACCTTTGTCAAGTTCATCTGGAAGCCGAAGCTGGGACTGCAGTCGGTGGTGTGGAACGAGGCGGTGAAGATTAGCGGCGCCGATCCCGATTTCCACCGCCGCGATCTGTGGGATGCGATCCAGTCCGGTAACTATCCCGAGTGGGAGCTGTGCGTGCAGCTGTTCGACCAGCAGTTCGCCGACGTCTTCGACTTCGATATTCTCGATGCCACCAAGATCATCCCCGAGGAGGTCATCAAGCCGCTGCCGGTGGGCCGGTTGGTGCTCGACCGGATGCCGGAAAACTTCTTCTTCGAGACCGAGCAGGTGGCGTTCATGACCCAGAACGTTCCGCCGGGGATCGACTTCTCCAACGATCCGCTGCTGCAGGGCCGCAACTTCTCCTACCTCGACACCCAGCTGAAGCGGCTGGGCAGCACCAACTTCACCCACCTGCCGATCAACGCGCCGAAATGCCCGTTCCACCACTTCCAGCAGGACGGGCACATGGCGATGCGCAACCCTACCGGTCGCGCCAACTATCAGCCCAATTCATGGGGCGAGGGGCCGCGCGAGCAGCCGTCGCGCGGCTTCCGCAGCAATACCAGCGTCGAGGAGGGGCCGAAGGTGCGGCTCCGCGCCGAGAGCTTCGCCGACCACTACAGCCAGGCGCGGCAATTCTATAAGAGCCAGACGCCCCCGGAGCAGAACCACATCGCCGCTGCGATCACCTTCGAGCTGAGCAAGGTGGAGACGCCGGTGATCCGCGAGCGCGTCGTCGCCCACCTGCGCAACATCGACGAGGGGCTGGCGCGAACGGTCGGCGGCAAGCTCGGCCTGAAGAAGATGCCGGAGCCGGCGGACGCGGCGGTCAAGACGCGCACCGACCTGCCGCCCTCGTCGGCGCTGAGCATCATCGGCAACGGGCCGAAGAGCTTTATGGGCCGCAAGCTCGGCGTGCTGGTGGCCGACGGCAGCGATGGCGCATTGCTGGATGCGGTACAGGCGGCCGCCGCCGAGGAGGGCGCGACGGTGGAACTGGTGGCGCCGAAGGTCGGCGGCTTCACCGCCGCCGATGGAACGGCCGTCGCGGCGAAGCACATGATCGACGGCGGCCCGTCGGTGCTGTTCGACGCGGTGGTGCTGCTGCTGGCGGAGGACGGCGGCGCCCAGCTGGCCAAGGAGGCGGCGGCACGCGACTTCGTTGCCGATGCCTTCGCCCACTGCAAGTTCATCGGCTACACCGCCGGCGCCGCCGCCCTGCTGGAGAAGGCGGCGATCCCGCCCAGCGCCGACGAGGGCCTCATCGTCCTCGACAGCGCCAAGTCCGCCGCCGCCTTCCTCAAGGCCTGCCGCACCCTGCGCGTCTGGTCGCGCGAGCCCGACGTCAAGCTGTAAGGAGCA
>JAEULG010000100.1 GCA_016793875.1 Rhodospirillales bacterium
CTAGCTTTCGTTCACGAACCGGCTGCCGCCACCCCGCCTTGCTCCCGCGCCGTCGTCGCCAGCATCTCCGTCACCGGTACCCTCGTGCTTTCGACTCCCGTTGACGGCGCTTCGGAGGTGGTGCTCGCCGGAATCGACGCCCTGGCCGGCACTCGCGCCCTCGCTGAGGAGGCCCGTCAGCAGCTTGCCGATCTCCTGGTTGGACAGGACGTCTGCCTCGCGGCGGAGGACGGCGCCGATAGCCTCGACCGCTATGCCCGGCTCGTTGCCCAGGTGGAGCGGGGTGATGGACTGTGGGTGCAGGGCGGACTGCTGGCGCGAGGGTTGGCGCGCGTCCATCCGACGCCGGCGGTCCACAGCCGCATCAGAGAGATGCTGGCGATCGAAAGTGAAGCGCGGACTGGCCGCCGCGGCCTGTGGCGGCTGGCGTCGATGCGCGTTCAACCCGCCGATGCCGTCGATCCCGCCGCGACCGGCCTTCAGATCATCGAGGGCCGGGTGCTGGAAGCCGAGCGTCGCGGCGATTGGTGGTATCTCAATTTCGGCACGGACTGGCGGCGCGATTTCACCGTCACTCTGAACAAACGCTCGCTGCCACCGTTTGCTGCCGCCGGCATCGAGCCCTACGCCTTGCGCGGAACGACGATCCGCGTGCGCGGCGTCCTGCAGTGGCTCAACGGCCCGATGATCGAAGCGCTGGTCCCTGAACAGATCGAGACAGTTGCGGCCGTCGGTGACTGACGCGCATTCCGTGGCTGACGCGCACGATCATTCTCCTTGCTGGAGCAGCAGCCCGCGGTCCCGCGCCACCCGGCAAGTCCACAGGAAGAAGCCGGCAGCAACCGCCATGTAGGCGACATTCAGCACCCCGGCCATGGCCAAGTCTTGAATTCGCACCGTGCCTTCGAAAAGCACGGCGCGCATGCCCTCGAACACCCAGGCGGGCGGCAACCCCCAGGCGATCGGCCGCAGCCAGACCGGCAAGGTCGCGATGGGATAGTAGATGCCGCTGAGTGGCCCCAAGGCAAAGATCGCCACCCACGCCAGCCCCTCCGCCCCCAGACCAAGGCGTAGCACCAAAGCCGAGACGATCAGCCCGATCGACCAGCCGAAGATCAGCAGGTTGGCGAAGAAAGCCGCCAGGGGCAGGCCCAGGGCGAAGACGGAGATGCCGAACATCGGCATCGCCAGCAGCATCGCCGGCGTTACCCCGATTATCGTGCGGATCAGGCTCATCAGCGCCAGTGCCACCACCAGCTCGTAGGGACGTAGCGGACTGGCAAAAAGCTGCGCCAGATTGCGCGCCCACATCTCCTCCATGAAGGAGAGCGAGACCCCCAGGTTGGCGCGGAACAGGATGTCCCACAGCAGCACCGCGCTGATGAGCACGCCCGCCGCCTGCGCGACCCAGGCGCTGTGCTGGACGAAAAAAACAGTAACGAAGCCCCACAGGATCATCTGGATCGTCGGCCAGTAGGCAAGATCCAGAAGCCGGGGCCAGGAACGGCGCAACACGTAGAGGTGGCGGAGCAGGATTCCTGACACCCGCCGGCAGGAGAATGCCGGCCCGCCGCCGCGGCGTCGCCGGTGCCGCTCGCTCACCCGCCCTCCTCGTCGGCGGCCCCGATCGCCCGGCGCCGACGCCGGGCGATATCGAGGAACACCTCCTCCATTGTCCGCCGGCCATAGCGGTCGAGCAGCTCACGCGGCGTGCCCTGATCGACGATGCGCCCGCCGCGCATCATCAGCACGCGATCGCACAGCCGCTCCACTTCCGCCATGTTGTGAGATGCCAGCAGGACGGTAGCGCCGGTGCGCGCCCGCCACTGCTCCAGGTAACTGCGGACCCAGTCGGCGGTGTCGGGGTCGAGCGAGGCGGTGGGCTCGTCCAGCAGCAGCAGCCGTGGGCGATTGAGCATGGCCTTGGCCAGGGTCACCCGTGTCCGCTGCCCGGTCGAGAGATCGCCGGTCGGGCGGTCGAGCAGCTTGCTTAGCTCGAGCTCGTGGGCAAGCTCGGCGATGCGGCCCTTGAGGTCGCGCACGCCGTAGAGCCGGCCGTAAACCTTGAGATTCTCGGCAACTGTCAGCCGCCGTGGCAGATCGACGTAGGGAGAGGAGAAGTTCACCGCTCCCAGCACCTGGTAGCGCTGCCGCAGCATATCGCAGCCGAGCACAGTGACGGACCCGGAGGTCGGGGTGAGCAGGCCGAGCAGGATGGAAAGGGTCGTCGTTTTGCCCGCGCCGTTTCCCCCCAGCAGCGCTGTGGTCGAACCGGTGGCCACGTGGAAGCTGACGTCGTCAAGCGCTGTAAGGGCACCGAATCGCTTGACCACGTGACTGACGATGATGGCCGGTGTCAGAGTCAGCCGCGCCATCACGGAGCCGCCCGCCCGCACGTGATCGGCAGCAGCAGGGAAGGATCGCCAGCGGCGTTGATGGTCTTCGTCATCCGGTTCGGTTCGTGTCGGCGCCTGCGCCGTCTTGGACGCAACAGCGGGTGCAAGGCAAATCGCCTGAGATATCGGAAGACCCTGCCGTGATCACAATGGCTGCGTTCGGATCCGGCTTGCCGCTGCCGCCGACGCCGTGTTGGCGGTGGCGGTCTGTCGTTGCAGGCGGTAAGCATGATTGCGACGCTCGTCGGTAGATCTTCCGGGCGGCGCGCGCGAGGGTCACTGCGCATGAACCTGGACACCTTCTTCGACAGCCAGTTCAACGAGCATGCGACGCTGCTTGCGGCGACACGGGCGAGCCTGCGGCAGCCGTTCGTGCGGCTGGTCGAGGTGTGCACAGAGGCCGGCAGTGCCGGTAGGACCATCGTCTTCTTCGGCAACGGTGGCAGCGCGGCCGATGCCCAGCACCTGGCGGCGGAACTGACCGTACGCTACGTCCGTAACCGCAGGCCCATCGCCGCGCTGGCGCTGACCACCGATACCTCGGTGCTCACCGCCATCGGCAACGACTTCGGTTTCGAGCGGGTGTTCGCGCGCCAGATCGAGGCGGTCTGCCGTCCCGGCGATGTCTGCATCGGCATCTCCACCTCCGGGCGCAGCGAGAATGTCGTCCAGGGCCTGAACGCGGCACGCGGGCGCGGTTGCGTTGCCGCCGGTCTCCTCGGCAGCGGCGGCGGTCCGGCGGCAGCCCTGTGCGATCCGGCGCTCATCGTGCCCTCGGCCACTACGGCGCGGGTGCAGGAGATGCACATCCTGCTCGGCCAGATGTTGTGCGGAGCGCTGGAGCAGGCGCTGGGGCTGGTATGACCACCGGCCCTGGTGATCCCGCCTTCCTCGTCGAGCGGCTGCAGGGAGTGCCTGTCGGCTGCATCGGCGATGTCATGCTCGACCGCTTCGTCCACGGTACGGTCGAGCGGATTTCCCCGGAAGCGCCGGTGCCCGTCCTCCGGGTGGCGGGCGAAGAGACGATGGCGGGCGGTGCTGGCAATGTCGTCCGCAATCTGGCGGCGCTGGGGGCGCGGGTGCGGATTGCCGGCGTGATCGGCGACGACGAAGCGGGGGTGGAGTTGCGCCAGCGCCTCAGCGAAGCCGACGGCATCGTGGCGGCGGAGCTTCTGGAAGTCGCCGGCCGGCGGACGACGGTGAAGACCCGCTTTCTCGCCGGAACCCAGCAGTTGCTCCGCGCCGACAGTGAGACGGCCGCGGCATTGCCGGCGCAGTGCACCGATGCCCTGCTTGCAGCGGTCGCCGGATGGGGCGGCGCGTGGCCCGTCGCCGTCCTCTCCGACTACGCGAAGGGCGTATTGGCGGGACGCATGGCCGCGGAAATCATAGCCCGTCTGATGGCGAGCGGCAGCCGCGTTGTTGTCGATCCGAAGGGCGCCGACTTCGGTCGTTACCGCGGCGCTGAGGTAATCACCCCAAACCGCCGCGAACTGGCGGTCGCCGCGGGCGCAGGCGTCGAGCCCGGCGAGGAGGCTGCATGCGCCCGGGCGCTGCAGGCCCGCGAGGGGCTCGGCGCGATGCTGGTCACGCTCGGTCGCGACGGCATGCTGCTGGTCGACGCCGGTGGGATGGCCCTGGCGCTGCCGGCGGAAGCGCGCGAGGTCTTCGATGTTTCCGGTGCCGGCGATACTGTCGCTGCGACGCTGGCGGCTGCGCTCGCCGCCGGGGCGCCGCTTGCCGAAGCGGCGGCGCTGGCCAACACCGCCGCCGGCATCGTCGTCGGCAAGGTCGGCACCGCCGTGGTGCGGGCGCGTGAACTGTCGGATGCGATGCGCCGGCGACAGCTGTTGGTGGGCGAGGCGAAGCTGTGCGATCTTGCTATGGCCAGCGAGCAGGTGGCGGCTTGGCGGCGCCAGGGCCTGCGCATCGGTTTCACCAACGGCTGCTTCGATCTGATCCACCCTGGACACGTCTCGCTGCTGAGCCAAGCCAGGGCCGCCTGCGACCGGCTGGTCGTCGGGCTCAACACCGACTCATCGGTCGCCCGGCTTAAAGGGACGGGGAGGCCGGTTCAGCCGGCGGCGGCACGGGCGACCGTGCTGGCGTCGCTGGCGGCGGTCGATGTCGTAGTGCCCTTCGCCGATGACACCCCGCTGGCGCTGATCGTGACGCTTCGCCCCGATGTGCTGGTCAAGGGCGCGGATTACCGGCTGGAAGATGTCGTTGGCGCCGCCGAGGTGCAGGGCTGGGGCGGAACCGTGCTGCTCGCCCGGCTGGAACCCGGCTTCAGCACCTCCGCCACCATCGCCGGCCTCGGCGCGCCATAACGTTGACGCCGGCTCAACGGCCGGTGAGCAGCACAACCTTGCCGGTCGTTTTGCGGGCCTTCAGCGCGTGCAGCGCCTGCGCCGCGTCCTCTAGAGGAAATGTCTGCGAGACGTGCGGATGCAGCGAACCCTCGCCCAGCCAGCGCACCAGTTCCTCGCAAGAAGCTTTCATCGCCTCCGGCGCCAGCGTCCGATAGGCGCCCCAGTAGAAGCCGATGGCGGTGATATTCTTGACCAGCAGGATGTTGGCCGGGATCTGCGGAACCTCGCCCGAGGCAAAGCCGACCAGCAGGATTCGCCCGTCCCCCGCAGTGGCGCGCAGCGACGCTTCGAACAGCGGGCCGCCGACCGGATCGTAGACCACATCGACGCCGCGCCCATCCGTCAGCGTCCTGATGGCATCGCGAAGGCCCTCGCTGCGCGAATCCAGTACCACATCGGCGCCGGCGGCAGTGGCAACCGCCAGCTTCGCCGCGCCGCCGGCGGTGGCGATCACCCGCGCACCCAGCCGCTTGCCGATCTCGACCGCGGTCAGGCCGACGCCGCCGGCGGCGCCGTGGACCAGCAGCGTTTCTCCCGGCCGCAGCCCGGCCTTGAAGGTGAGGGCGAGATGGGAGGTGCCGTAGGCGATGGGAAAGCCGGCGGCGACCACCGGATCGACGCCGGCGGGTAGCACGAAGACGCAATCCTGCGGCGCCACTACCTCTTCGGCGAAGCCGCCGCACTCGATCACCGCCATCACCCGGTCCCCGGGCCGGCAGCGGCTGACGCCTTCGGCGACCTCCAGCACCCGTCCGGCCACCTCGAAACCCGGCGAGAACGGCGGTGCAACTCGGATCTGATACTTGCCGGCGATGATCAGGGTATCGGCAAAGTTGATGCCGGCGGCCTCGACAGCGATGCGCACGCCACCGTCAAGCAGCGGTGGGTCAGGGACGTCGTCGAAGACGAGGCTGTCGATGTCACCCAAAGCCCGACAGACGATGGCGCGCACGGCCAGCTTCCTCCTTTTCTGCAGCTATCGCAGTTGTGGCCGCCGCGGTACACGATCGTCAATCACAAGCCCGGCCCACGTCATTCAGGTAGCCGCCGCAGCGGCTGGCGATGCTCGACCGGCTGGCCCCGGGGTCTGCCGACGCGAGGATTGTCCGGCCCAGGGTCGCCGCGCCGCTCGCTGTCGGAGCAGTCCGGCACGGTGGCGCGCCAAGCCTCATTTTTTCGGGTGATGCGGAGCGGGGGAGAACTGCCGGACCGGCGGATGCCGAGGCGGTTGTTGGCGTGTATCCATATCGTCCAGCGCTCCATAAAGTAGAAAAAAATCAATCGTTTGCCGGAGGACGGCGCAACGGTGGTGCCGATCCGGGGGAGAGGCCTGCGCCGAAAGTGTTAGAAGGATTCTAAAAAAAAGATTTCGCAGCCATCTCAAAACAGGCTGCCAGAACGATTCCTAAGCCTAATGCCCAAGTCGAGTAATCGCTACCAATAGGCTAGGTTCCGGCTCCGAACACACTTGGCCAAAAGCGGGCGAAGCGCGCGGCCAAAGTTCGAACATTTCTGCTTTTATGACGCACTTGGGGGGGGCCTGACGTGACGGGCAGCTTGATGCACATCATGAGTGCCTTTCTTCTCTCAATCGTTCTTATACCGCCATCTGTGCCAATTGCGTGGCGTTTGGGGCTGATCGACGCGCCGCAGGGCCGCAGAGCGCACGTCGGCGAGATACCGCGGACCGGCGGTCTGGCGATGTTTGTCGCGTTCATGGTGCCGGTGCTCGACCTCGGCAGCCAGTTCCGCGAGGTCTGGTGCCTGGTGCTGGGGCTGACGCTGTTGGTCGCTGCGGGGGTCGCCGATGATCGCCTCGAACTGCGGCCGCAATCGAAGCTCGTCGCTCAGGTTGCTGCGGTAATGGTGATGATCGTCCCCGGCCCGCATCTTCTTCCTCTCAGCGGACTGTTGGACGGGTCCGAATGGCTGCTGCCGGAATGGTTGCTGATCGTCGCCGAGTTCTTCCTGACCACACTGTTCATGGTCGGCGTGATCAATGCCATCAACATGGTCGATGGTGTCGATGGGCTTGCCGGCTGCATCGTCGCCGCGGCGCTGCTGTGGATTGTCATCATCGCCGGGGCTGTGGGGCGGCCGGTCATCACGAGCTGCACGCTTATCCTGCTGTTCGCGACGCTGGGTTTCCTCGTCTTCAACATGAGGCATCCGTGGCGGCGCAGTGCGGCCGTCTTCATGGGGGATGCCGGCAGCATGATGCTCGGCGCTTGCGTTGCCTTCTTCATCGTGCTGCTCGCCGAGTCGCAGAGCGGAGAGGCGGTGCCGCTGCCCTTCCTACTCTGGATCATCGCTCTCCCGGTGTTCGACATGGTGATCATCACCGGCCGCCGGATTGCCGCCGGCCGCAGTCCGGTGTCCGGGGACCGCGAGCACCTGCACCACCTGTTGCTTCGCGCCGGCGTTCCGGTCGGCAAGGCAACAGCCGTGATCGCGGTGGCAGGCTTCTGCCTCGGCGGCTGCGGCGCGCTTGCCTGGTGGCTGAAAGCAGCTCCGGCGACGATGCTGGGGGCGCTGATCGTGCCGTTTCTCGGCCACCTCTACTATGTGTGCCACGGCTGGAAGCGCCCCTGGACATGGCAGGAACTGATGACCGATAGCGGTGGTCCGGTCAGTCCGCGAGGCGGCAGGTGATGCGTGGGCCCGTGTTCCGCGGCACTGCGGCGGCGGGTGCGCAGGCGGCGCCGCATCGGCTGCCGACCTGCGCCGGAACCCGCCGGAGCGAGCCGTTACGGGTTGTTGGCGATCAGTTTGGCTGCGAGCTGCTGACCCAGGCGAACGGCGGCATCATGGCTCTCGATCGGGCTTGCGACACCACCGGCGCCGGTGAAGGCGATATAGGTCACGCCGCTGTCAGTGCCTCCTTCTTCCGGGTCAGGGTCGATGCCGAGCGCGGCTGCGGTCGCGTAGGACGCCTCGCCGATGATGCCCTCGCCGTTTTCGTCCCCGAACACGGTGTAGATGAGCTTGCCCTTGTAGATCACCGCGATCACCGAGCCGAGGTGCAGACCAGCTTGGCGATAGTCGAACTTCCGACTACGGATCGGCACGACGGTAAACGGAAGCTTGGCGGCATCGAGATACTCGTGCTTGGAGCTCACGGCACTGGTCATCGGCTGAAACCAGGGATCGGTGTTCTTGTTACACTGCGGGCTCGGCTTGCCGTCGCAATCGATGTCCATGTCGGCTTGCCAGAACACGGCACCGTTGAGCCCACAGATCCGCACCGTCGCTGCCCGGCCCTCGTCCGTCGGGAACTTCCCGGACGATACTTGGCGGCAGGAACTGGTAAGCGCGAGAAGGTCGGCCGCGGTAGGCGGGTCAGCGAATGCCGGGAACGATGCGAGAGCCAGTAGCCCGGCAAGGGCGCTCGCGAGTGCGAGAGATTGTCGAGGGTGCGCTGTCGTGTGGTGGCGGGAGTAGCGGTTCATTTGAAGCCTCCTTGCTCCAGGCGGTTCGGCCAGATGGGGTTTCTGGACCGGCGTTTATCCGATTGGATTACGTCTTTTGATGGACCCCATCGGGGGATTGTCAGGGCGGCTAATGTGCGTAGCAAGCCCCCGAATGTGTGGGGGGCGGCGCCTACGCCATTGGCGTCGCGTCGGATCGTGGCGGGAACGCTTGTCGGTACGCAGGCCCAGCGCCGCCGCTTCCGTGAGGATCAACGGCGCTGGTGCAGCAGGTGGAGGCGCAGGGCGGGTTAGCCGGGCTACATCACCGACCGGCTACGACGCACCTACCCAAACAAGCGTCATAGCGCAGGAGAAGATCGTTTGGACTATTCGTCGCGGAAAAGCATTCGCCGGTGCGAATGGTACGCTCAACCATCCACCAAAGTGCTTAATTGATATAATATTGACAATGAGTAATGTAATATTAGTGTGCGCCTATGATTGCTGCCTAGAGTTAGTGCAATCATGAAAATTACTGTAGGCAAATACGAATGTTCGGCCAGCTTTTCAGAGACCACAGGTACCATCCATCTGGAACACAACGACCTATTTGTTGCCAGACGGCGTTGCCGTCGTCAGTCAGGGCTGCAGCCAGGTGGACAACGAAAAGTGGAAGATGGGCGATAAGGCAGGCCGTCCAACCGTCGGTATTGCAATAAATCCCGGCGGAATCACGCGAGGTCAAAGATATGCGTATGGAGGGACACCCCATGCTGCGCGGAAATCTATCCAAACGGCTGTTGCTAACAACGGCTTGCCTGCTCTGCTCTGCATTTTTTGCGACGGCGTTGACCGGCGTCGCGGAAGCAAAGCGCCCGTACGATAAACCCAAGACGTGCGTGCGCGACGCCAAGCGCTGTGCCGAGCCAGGCGTCATCATCGGCCTCCAGGACGGCGACCAACGGCCCGTCCACAGGAAAAAGCCGAGGCGCATCACACCTGTGCCAGTCAAGGGAGCGGCCGCACCGGCGGCGCGTCCGGCCACGGCGCCGTCGGCGGGCGCCGCCGAGGTCTCGCCTGCGGATGCTGCGGTAACGATCTACAACCGTGACTTCGAACTCGCCGATCCGAACAACCCGGCCAAGGCGGACAACTGGATCGACTACTGGCGAGGGGGCTATACGCGGGTGGTGCTCGCGGCGGCCGCCGCCGCCGAGCCAACCAGTCCGGCGGCCCTGCAGGTCACCCTGACGGGACAGGCGGGGGGCGGCGGCGAGACCAATGTGGTGATCGGACAAACCGAGACAACGCCAGTGTTCGTCGGTATCCGGATGAAGGGGCAGAACGTCGTTGCCCGACCGTCCGCAAGCGGCTGGTATTGGGGCGCCCACCTGATCGTCGAATTCTTCGGCAAGAACGCTGGCGAGTACGCCTATTGTTCGACCCCTCCGGCGGCGGGAACATTCGGCTGGCGGTGGGTCGGCATGACCTCGACGAGCTGTGGAGTCACGTTCCCCATCGACAACATCTGGGTCGAGGCAGTGCTGGAAGACGCGACTGGCACGGCCTATTTCGACTTGGCGCAACTGAATATCGCGCCCTCGGCATTGCCGATCGGCGCGGTAACCTTTCAGTTCGACGACGGCCACATCTCCGGGCGGACCGCCGAGGATATCCTTACCGCCCGCAGCTTCGTCGGCTCGCAGGCCATCGTTACCAACTGGATCAACGACGACGACAGCCTGTCGGCTGCCGATCTCAAGCGGATCCAGGGCAAGGGCTGGGATATCCTGTCGCACAGCTTGAACCACCCCTATATGAGCCAGCTCACTGACGCCCAAGCGACCAATCAATTGACCCGGTCGAGGACGAAACTGCAAAGTCTGGGACTGACCGTCGATGCGTTCGCCTGGCCCTACGGGGACTACAACCAGAAGCTCGTCGGGTTCGCCCAGGCGATCCCGTACACGTCAACGCGCGGGTATTTCGATGGCGACAATCCGATCCTCACCTTTCCTCACGATGTCCGCGTCCATCCGCTGACGATCGGTATCGAGTCCGACACCCAGTTCACCCAGGTTCGCGCCTGGCTGGACCAGGCGGCGAACAATCACCGATGGGCAATTCTGGGGATGCACCAGATTGTCGCGCTCGGCGACGATGAATACTACAACACGCCCGGATACCTGACGCAGCTCGCCGATCTGGTGAAAACCTACGTCGATCAAGGCCGGCTGCGCGTGATCAATTACCGCACGGGCATCAATGAGTTTGCCGTCCTCCGGCAGTAGGTGAAGAGTACAGCCACGACCGGCCCCGGCCGGTCGTGGTGCCAGTACTTTACTTGAGAGACGGACAAACGGAAGCAAATGACAGAATATCTGCTCGCGCTGTGGTACCGCCGGTGGCTGCTTGCACTCGTCGCCATTCCGGTGGCGATCCTGTCGATTGCCGCCGCCTACCTCGTTCCGCCGGTTTACCGCTCGACCGTCACGCTGATGATCGAGGAAGCCGCCGTCCCCGGCGATCTTGCCAGCAGCACCGTATCGGGCTTCGCCGACCAGCGCCTGCAGGCGATTAACATGAAGGTGCTCGCCTCGGCGAACCTGCTGGCTGTCATCGAGGCGTTCGACCTCTATCCGGAGAGCCGCGGCCGGGTGCCCGACGAAGCGCTGGTCGATCGCATGCGCCGGGCTCTCGCCTTCACCCCGGCGACGGTGGAGATCAAGAGCGCCGCCAAGGACCGGCCGGTCGAGGCGACTATCGGCTTCAATGTCTCCTTCGATTACCGGGATCCGCAGGTCGCGCAGCACGTACTGCAGCGGTTGGTCGACCTTTACCTTGGCATGAACAAGTCGGAGCGCATACGCATCGCCGATGAAACCAGGAGCTTCCTTACGGCCGAAGCGAGCCGTCTGAACGAGCAGCTCAGTGCCATGGATGGCCAGTTGCGGGAGTTCCGCAACAAATATGCGGGAAGTTTGCCAGAAGAAATCGACGACATCCGCCGTCTCACCGAGAAGAAGCGGGAGGATCTGCGCGACGTCGACCGGCAGGTCCAGCTCGAGACCGGCCGGCGGTGGGATTTTGAATCCCAGCGGGAGCAGTTCAGTCCCTACCGGTCGCACATCGTTAATGGCCAGGGAGTGTTGAACCCGGCGGATCAGCTCGCAACACTGCAGATGCAGCTGGCGATCGCGTCGTCGCAGTACGGGCCCAAGCATCCGAGTGTTCTCGATCTGCAGGAGAAGATCCGGGAGACGGAAAAACTTATCGACGGCGGGGATCGCACGGGGCAGAAAGCCGCGCGCAAGACGCCGGACAATCCGCCCTACCTGCAGGCTGACGCGATGGTGCGCGGCGCCGAGGCGACGCTGCAGATGCTCCTGACCAAGCGGTCCGAGCTCAAGGCGGAGCTCGAATCCCTGCCCGCCCGTGAGAAGCAGGCGAGGCTGAGCGAGGGGGAATACGCGCAGCTCCGCCGCACCTACGAGCAGGAACTGCAGAAGTACCTCGAGGTTCGCGACAAGCTGTCGATGGCGGAAAGCGGCCACCTGCTGGAAGCCGGAGAGAAGAGCGGCTCGGTCTCGGTTATTGAGCCGGCCAGCCTGCCATGGCGGACAGCCAAACCGGTGCGTCTGCTGATGATCGGCGCCGGGGCAATGCTGTCGCTGATGGCTGGCCTTGCCGCAGTCCTTCTCGCCGAGTACCTGCGCCCACGCCTCTATTCGCGCCGGCAGGTGCGCGCCATCCTTGGCCCGGTGCCGGTCGTCGTTGTCCCCCGGGTCAGATTGCGCCCACAGTTGCTGGCGGCGCGGCGTCTGGTTGTCTGGTTGCTCTGTGCCGCATCGCTCGCCGGCGCAATGCCGGCGGGAGCTGCGCTGCGGGAGGCACCGGCATCGGTGCCGGCATCGGCGATTGCGGCGGGCAATCCGGAACAAGCGAATGCCCCCGCATCGGTGGAGAGTCAGTAGGAAATGGACACCTACAGCAAGACGCCAGCCAGGTTCGTCCGCCCGCTGCCGGCGGGCAAAAGCCAGCCCTCCCCGATCGACGGTACGCCACGCGGTTTCGCCGATACCGTTCGCATGCTGCGCACGACCGTCGTCCGCCACGTGGCAGAACGCGGCCAATCGACGATCGGAGTCATCAGTCCCCGGCAGGGGGAGGGCAAGACGTTCATCGCCGCTCACCTAGCCATCGCGCTGGCGCTCGACTGCAACCATACCGTGCTGCTAGTCGATGCCAACCTGCGCCGGCCGGCATTGCACGGGCTGTTCGGTATCAGCTCCGAGCCTGGCCTTTCCAACCACCTGCTCGATGGGACACCTCTGGCGGCGTGCCTGACCAACCCTGGCCTCGACGGTCTCACTGTACTTCCGGCCGGGAGGCCAGTGGAAGGATCGTCAGAAGTGCTGTTGTCGCGACCAATGTGCGCCCTCGCAACAGAACTTCGCTATCGCTATCCCGAGAGAATTGTTGTTTACGACCTTCCTGGCGCACTCATTACCGATGACGTGCAAGCTTTCATGCAGATGGTCGAAGGATATGTGCTTATCGTCGGTACTGGTGTAACACGAAAGGATGATATCGAAGACGTGCTTAGTATGTTGCGAAGTAATACACTGATATGTACTGTATTGAATCACCCGCCATCCGGAGGGGTACGATAGCCGCGGCTGATATAGCGGTGATGGGTAATTCAATTAGTATGGGGGCTGGGATACAATCAGATGAATGTTTACGAGGGCTTCCGCGACCGGCGTGTGGTTATCGCAGGTCTTGGCTACGTCGGCCTGACACTTGCCGTGGCTATGGCAGAAGAAGGCTTCCAAGTTCACGGTATTGAGATACGCGACGACGTTCTGGAGAAGCTGGCGCGGGGTGAGCCGCATTTCTTCGAACCCGGTCTGGAAGAGCGGCTCAAGCTCGTCGTTGAGCAGGGTGCCCTGACGTTTTCCAAGTCCCTTCAGCGGCCGTTCCTGGCGACGGTGTATATCATCACCGTCGGAACGCCCCTCGACGGCAACGGGGCGGTGCGCCTGGATATGATCCGCAACGCCACCGAACAGCTTGCCGCGGCGATGAACGACGGGGCGCTGGTCATCCTGCGGTCGACGGTCAAAGTCGGCACTGCCCGTAACGTCGTTCAGCCCATCCTGGATGCGGCGGGCCGGCGCTACGAAATCGCCGTTTGCCCGGAGCGCACCCTCGAGGGGAGCGCCCTCGACGAGTTGCGCCGGATCCCGCAGATCGTCGGTGCCGACGAGCCCGGGACGGTCAGCCGGGCCAGCCAGCTGTTCTCCTTCCTGACGCCGACGATCGTCCGGGTGCCGTCGCTGGAGACGGCGGAAGTCATCAAGCTGGTGGACAACACCTACCGTGACGTGACCTTCGCCTTCGGCAACGAAGTCGCACGGCTGTGCAACAGCCTCGGGGTCAACTCCCGCGACGTGATCGAGGCGGGCCGCCTCAGCTACCCGCGGACCAACGTCGCGTTTCCCGGGCCGGTTGGCGGTCCCTGCCTAGAGAAGGACCCGCATATCCTCGCCGAGAGCGGCCGCACCTGCGGCGTGGTCACGCCGCTGATCAATGCGGCGCGCTGGATCAACGAGAACCAGCCACAGGAAGTGGTCCGGTTCCTCGCATCGTTCACGGCCAACCTCACCGATTTTCCTGACAGCCCGGTCATCTCACTGCTCGGACTGGCCTTCAAGGGCCAGCCTGAAACGGACGATCTGCGCGGCACCATGGCGCTGCCGGTGCTGGCGGCTCTCCGCGAGGCCTTTCCCGCGGCGACCTTCCGCGGCTTCGATGCCGTCGTTGCCGAACAGCAGATCGACAGCGTCTTCGGTATCACGCCGTGCGCCAATATTCGCGATGCTCTGCGCGGCACACATCTGGCGCTGGCGCTAAACAATCATCGGGTATTTGCCGCCCACAAGCTGGAATCCCTGTGCCAGGGGATGGCGCGGCCCGGTGTCTATTATGACTTCTGGAATATGCACAAGGTAGGTCGCTTCTCGCTACCGGAGAACGTCTACTACATTTCACTGGGTAATCATGGCCGCCCGGTCGCTGGCCAGGCGCCTCGTGCACGCATGCACGCAGCAGTGGGAGCCGCTTGATGAAAATACTGGTAACCGGGTCGGAAGGATCGCTGATGCAGGCGGTCATTCCCCACCTGATCAGCCAGGGGCATGAAGTCCGTGGTGTCGACAACTTCGTCCGTTACGGCCCGATCACCCGTTCGCGGGGTTACGAGTTCGTCGAGGGCGATCTCGTCGACCGCGAGTTCTGTGGGAGGATCTTGCAAGGCGTCGACGGCGTTATCCAGGCGGCCGCCCGCATTTACGGGGTTGGCGGCTTCCACAAGTATCCGGCAGACATTCTTGCCCACGATATCACCTTACACCAGAATATCCTGTGGGCCGCGAAGCAGAACGACATCAGTCGCGTTGCCTATATCAGTTCCTCGATGGTGCTGGAGCGGTGCGTACGCCATCCATCGACCGAGGAGGATGCCTTCGAAGCGCTGATTCCGTCCACGGATTATGGACTGAGCAAGCTGGTCGGCGAGCGGCTTTCGATGGCATTCGCCCGTCAGTACGGGATCGAGTACACGATCTGGCGGCCGTTCAACATCATCACCCCGTACGAGGCCGCGGAAAGCGAGCAGGGCATCAGCCACGTCTTCGCCGACTTCATCGCCAACATCGTCGACCGCCGGCTCAACCCGCTGCCCATTATCGGTGACGGCGAACAGGTCCGATGCTTCACCTGGATCGAGGATGTGGCGCGCGGCATCGCCCTCAACTCGTTCGCTCCGGCGGCGCGCAACGCGATCTTCCATCTCGGCAATCCGGAACCGGTGTCGATGCGGGAACTGGCAGAGATCATCTACCGCGAAGCGGTGCAGCAGGGCCTGATGCGCGCATATGCCCAGGGCTTGACCTTCAAGACGACGGCGGCATTCGAGGACGACGTGCGCGTACGCATCCCCGACGTCGAGAAGGCTCGGGTGCAGCTGAACTGGGCGCCGACGGTCCAGCTAGAGGAGGCCGTTCGCCGCTGCCTGGAAGTGCACGCCCGGAGCCAACGGGCGGCAAGCTGACCTGAGTCCGGGTCCGGGCAGGATGACCGCGCCGCGGCGCCTGCCCGGGCCTGTCGATCGTTCCGCATGTCGTTTGGGGGTTCCGAAATGGTGGCGATGGTCTCCACCTCGAATATCCTGGGCTATCGGGTTGCCAATGTGCCGCTGCCAGAAATCGTTGATCTGGCGGGCGGGCTGCTGGCAAACGGGGGGGAGCCCATCGTCTTCGCCTGCGCCAACCCGCATACCCTGACCCTCGCCCGGTCGGATCCGGCGCTGCAGGCGGCGCTGCGCAACACCACCATCCTGGTTCCCGATGGCATGGGGCTGGTGCTTGCCGGCAGGCTGCTGCGGCGCTCGTTCGCCGAGCGGGTGACCGGACCGGACTTCTTCGAGGCGTTCTCGGCCCGTTTGAATGCGCAGGGCAATCGCTCCTACTATTTTCTCGGGACGACGGAGGAGGTTCTGGCGCGGCTGGTCGCCCGGCTGTCGCGCGAGTATCCCCGCATTGCCGTCGCCGGCACCTATGCGCCGCCGTTTAGGGAGACCCTGGATGGGCCAGAGAACGAAGAGATCTGCGAGAGGATCAACGCTGCCAAGCCAGACGTGCTGTGGGTCGGCATGTCTTCGGGCAAGCAGGAGAAGTGGGTGGAAGCGAACCGCGGCCGATTGCAGGCGCGCTTCATCGGCGCCGTCGGTGCCGCCTTCGACTTCTACGCCGAAAGCGTAAGGCGCGCGCCGCGGTTGTTCCGCGAGGCTCAGCTTGAATGGCTCTATCGCCTTTCCTTCGAGCCGCAACGGCTGTGGCGGCGCAGCGTGGTCTCGGCGCCGGCGTTCGCTTACCAAGTCTGCCGGCAGCACGTCTTCGCCCGGCCGGCTGCCGGCGTCCATCGGTAACGGCGCCAGCCCGCCGTCGCCCATGGCCGGCAGAACGCAACCGTAGAGCGCCAACCCATGCGGAAACTTGTCTTGACAACGCTCATCGCCCCCGCAGCGCTGGCGCCAGCCGGTAGCGCAGGCGCGCGGCAACTGCCGCTACCGGCTCACGTGCGGCGGGCTGTCGGCTGGGCGTCTCGCGGCGTCGGCAGCATCGCCGACCAAGCGGCGGCGGGAGCGGTGACGTTTCTTGTCAGCCTGGTCATCGGGCGCTTTATCGGTGCTGACGGTCTCGGGCTGTTCGCGGTCACCAACGTCGCGTTCCTGTTCATTGCCTCCCTTCACAACGGCGCGCTGCTGGAGCCGTTTTCCGTCTTTGCCCCGCGCCGCGCCGAGGATGAGAAGGCCGCGTACCGCGGCTTCATCGCCCGCGGTTGCGCTGTCGTCATCGCCGGAACGTCGGTGGCGGTTGCGCTGATCCTCGTGGCTTGGTCCTCGATGTCAGCTCCGTCTACCGCGACGCTGCTTGGCTTAGCAGGCTCAGCACTTTACGCCAGCGTTCTGCTCCTTCAGTTGGTCGTGCGGCGGCACTTCTACATCGAAGGCCAGGTCCCGCAGGCGGCGGTTCAGTCGCTGGCGTGCCTGGCGCTGGTCGCCGCCGGTCTTGCGCTCTACGTGTGGATGGCGCCGGCCTCGGTTGCCGGCGTTTACGTCGTTCTCGCCGGCGCCAGCGCGCTGGTCTGCGCCGCGCAACTGCCGCGCTTTTCCAGGATGTCGGCCGCTCCGGCGGCGACGCAGGCGCGAGTCTTTGCTGCCGAGCACTGGCGCTATGGGCGGTGGGTCCTCGCCACGGCGCCGCTCTACGTCGGCGCCGTCCAGGGGTATTACCTGATCGCCGCATCGCTGCTGACGGCGGAAGAGGTCGGCTACCTGAAGGCGGCTGAGACGATGATCGGGCCCTTCGGTCAGGTCGCCACCGGGCTGACGATGCTGTTGCTGCCGTTGACCGCCCGCCACATGGACCGGATGTCGGGTGGCCAGCGCCGCCGCAATCTGCTGAAGGCGCTTGGGCTGTTTGTCGGTCTCGGCATCGCCTACGCCGTCGTGCTTAGCTGTTTCGGCGATCTGCTGCTGAAGCTCGCCTTCGGCCCCACAATTGCGGCGGGGGCAACGCCGCTGATCCTGCTGATTGCGCCGGTTCCGGTGCTGTGGGCGGCTGCGATCACCGCCGGAATGGTTCTCTCGGCAATGCGGCGGCCGGAGATCCTGTTTGTCGCCTATCTGTTGGCGACGCTGGTGATGGTCTTCGCCGGCTCGCTACTGATGGCGGCCTTCGGCATCACCGGCGCGATCATGGGCCTGCTGGCGTCGTGGCTGACGCTTGCAACCACGCAGCTGGCAGCCGCCTGGTGGATATCCTGACAGCGGCGGGCGGGAATGGCGCCCGACTGCAAGGAACGATGAAGATGCGCGCGACACTGATCATCGGCATGGTGGCGCCATACCGCGTTGCCGTCCTGCAGCGGCTGACCGAACTGCTGGACGGCGGCCTGCGCATCATCGCCTGTACCAGGCAGGAGACGGGCCGGCAATGGCAGGTTTCAACCGAGGGACTGCATGTCGAGACGCTGACCGGCGTGCAGGTCCCCCTGGGGCACGGTTTTGTCATGCATTTCAACGCCGGCGTCCTTGCGGCACTGCGCCGCCACCGGCCGGATGTCGTCTGCCTGACCGGCTTTACCCCGACGATGGCGCTCGCCTCGGCATACGCGCGGATGGCGCGCATCCCGTACGTGATGCAGGTCGACTCCTGGGCCGGCGGCGATCCGCGTGCCCGCTCACCGCTGCACCGCCATCTCCGTCGCTTCGTCACGGCGGGCGCCTCAGCCGGCATCGCCGTTGGCGAAAAGAACCTCGACTGGCAGATCTCGTTCGGTTTGCCCGCCGACCGGATGTTCCGCAGTCCGCTGGTGCCGGCCTGGGAGCCGCCAGCGAGCGTCCCCGGTTATGCCGAGAGGCCATTCGATCTGCTATGGTGCGGCGCACTCGCCGCCGAGAAGGGCGTGGCGTTCTTCGTTGATCTGGCGGAAGACCTGCTGGCGCGGCGCGGCTCCCTCTCGGTTCGCATCGTCGGCAATGGCCCCCGACGGGACTGGTGTGAACAGCGCTTGCGGGCAGCGGGGATCAGCGTGCAGTTCGATGGCTTCCTCGAGGGCGAGGCGCTGCGCGGCGTCTACCTCAGCGCCAGATTGCTTGCCTTCCCGACGCGGATCGACGCCTGGGGCTTGGTCGCGACCGAGGCGGCACAATGCGGCGTCCCCGTCCTCATTTCGCCGTTCGCCGGCGCTGCCGGCGAAGTAGTGGTCGAGGGCGTAAACGGGCGGGTACTCCCGCTCGATGGTCCGTCCTGGGCGGCGGCGGCCGAGGAAATTCTCGATCAGCCCGCGACCTGGTCGCGCTTTTCGGCGGCGGGACGCGCCCTCACCGCTTCCATTTCGGCGGAGGCCTCCGCACGGGGCATGTTCGATGCCCTGGCGCGTGCGCAGGAGGGCGCCTCGCGCTGGCGGCGGACATCCCCTCAGCAGCGGCGGCTGCAGCGATCCCTCGCTGGCGGCCTCAAATGAGCGGGCCGGACGACGCCCCGCTCCTGCCGTCAGGGGGGCCGTCACGGCGGACATTCCTCCGCGCGGCGGCGGCGCTGGGTGGTGCCGCCTGCCTTGCCGCCGGGGTCGGCGGTGCGGAAGACACCCCAGCCGCGATGCAGCGGCGCCCGATGGCGGCGATCTTCGACGAGGACTTTGGCTGGATCGGCGAGGTGTCGGCCAAACAAGCGCTTGAACGCGTCCGCAAAGCGGGATTCAACGTCTTCGTGCCATGCATCTGGCAGGGAGCGGGGACCTCGTGGCCATCCCGCTACGCACCCTCGCTGCCGGCCGCCGCAGCCTTTCCGGAAGGTGGTCCCGATGCCGTCGCGGGTCTCATCGACCAAGCGGCAGCGAGCGGCATCGACGTGCTGCTGTGGTTCTATGTCGTCCACGGCGGGTGGGGTGATCCCGTGCGCCCCGATCTGCGCGGCGAGGATACGCCGGCGCATTTCTACGACGTGCACGACCCGCGTTTCCGCTCCTGGATCGTCGAGCTGATCGAGGAAGCGGTGCAGCGCTACCCGCAGGCTGCGGGGGTGTGTCTCGATTACCTGCGCAGCGGCAGCAGCGGCTGGCGCGAACCCGCATGGCAGGACCGCTACGCGGCGGAAACCGGGCGCTCCCTGCTGGTAGACATCATGACCCCGTCCGGCCGCGCCAGCATCAGCGATTGGCATGCCCGCGCCTGCACCGCAATTCTTACCGCTATCACCCGCTCCGTCCGCGCCGTCGGTGGCGGCAAGACCATCGCCGTTTGCGCCGCGGCGGACGAAGCCGACGACCGGCTGCAGGGGCGGACGGCGCGGGAGTGGGTCAACGCTGGCCTTGCCGACGTTCTCTTCTGGATGGATTACCGGGCGTCTCCGGACTTCGCCCAGGCCCGCCAGGTCAGCGAGAGCCTGCGAGATCCCCGCGCCCTGGTCCTGGCTTGCGGCAATTTCGTGCCGGGCGACAATGCGGCAACGACCGCCGGCGATACCCGGTCGGTGGTCCGCACTCTGGCAGCGAACCAGCAGCAGCTCTCCGCCGACGTCGCCGTCTACTCCTACCGGACGCTGACCGACGAGCAGGTCGCCGCGCTACCAGCCGTGCTGGCCCTCGATCCGGATCCCCGGCGCGCTCCGATCGCGAGGTGAGGACGCTTCGACGATGTTCGCCCTCGGCGCCGCCTTGTTTCTCGCCCTGATCGTCAAGGATACGGTCGGCCTGCCGCTGGAGCAGTATTTGCGGGTGGTGGTGCAGATCGGCGTCGGGGTCTATGCCGCGCTGTGGCTGGTGCGCTCCTGGTCGGATGTCCGGCTGTCGCGCTATCTGCTCTTCTTCCTCTACCTCGCGGTGCTCAGCGCCACGGCGGCGGTGTCAGGTCAGCCAGTATGGGTGCTGCTGCAGGTCTTCTCGCTGGCCTGCGTCTTCATTTTCTTCATCGCCTTCGCCGAATATTTCGACGATCCGGGAGAGGCGCGGCGCCTGATCTTCGCCGTCGTCGGCGGCGCTTTTGCCGCGGCGTGCCTCGCCGGCATCATTCTCTATGTCCTTGATCCGGCCCGGACGATCGATACGACGGTCGATCCCTGGCGCTACAAGGGCGCCTTCAACAAGCCCGGCTGCGTCGCCGCCGCCGCCGGCCTGCTGCTGCTGTTCGCCGTCTTCGAGCGCTGGCATCCGCTGCTGCGCCTCGGCGCCGGACTGGTGGCGGCGGCCAACCTGCTGCTGTCCGGCTCGCGCTCGTCGATGCTGGCAGCGGCCGCCGCCATCCTGGTGACGCTCCTCATCTACAGCCCGCGGCGGCTGCTGCTGGCGGGCGCGGCGGTGGGCGCGGCGCTGGCGTTCGTCTACGTCGATGCCGCCGTCGATCTGTCGCTGCCGCCGTCGGTGCAGAAGGCGATGCGGCTGGAGAGCGTCCACACTCTCTCCGGGCGGACCGACATGTGGGCGCTGGGCCTGGAGGTGCTGGCCGGCAGCCCGGTCCTCGGCTATGGCTTCACCGTCGGTTCGGATGCCTTCAGCGGTATGCGCTACCAGATCATCGACCAGTTCGGCACGTCCTCGAACATGGTCAAGCAGGGTGGGCTGCTCGACAGTGGCTACATGCAGAGCCTGATGGATTCCGGCATCCTCGGCATCACCGTCTACGGCGTGATCATCCTCGTTTCCCTCTTTTCGGCCGTCCGCCAGCCCGACCGCTACGTCGGCGCGCCGATCCTCGCCTGCCTGCTGTTCCTCGCCATTGCCAACGTCGGCGAATCCCTCATCTTCGCCGGCGCCACTCCCCATTCCGTCTTCTACTGGTACCTCGCCATCCTCTCGGCGCGCCTGCTGCGGTCCTCGCCGTCACCGGCCGTCGTCGCGTCCCTGCCTGCCGCGCCCGCCGCCAGCCGGTCCTGATCCGTCCGCCGCGGCGCAGCCCGGCACGCCCGCTTGCGCCATACAGAAGGCGCAAGCGGGGGAACGCGGTGCCGGAAGCACCAAAAGTTTTATACATTGACAGATCCGCCCTGCGACTGACCTTCCCGGGGTTGCCCTCACCCCGCTGCGGAGCGGTAGGCGAGGGTCAGGCGGCGGTGACCTGGACGTTGCGGAACTGGGCGGTGCCGATGCCGTTGTGGCGCAGTACGATCACTGCCTTGGCGGCATTGGGCAGGCCAGGAACGTTGTGCGGCCGGGTCGTGAAAGTGACCTCCAGCGGCGTCCAGTCGGCACCCGCCACCGCCGACTGCACGTAGGCGAGGCCGTCGAGGGCGTCATGGCCGCGGACGACCAGCCTCGCCTGTCCGCCTGCCGTGCAGCTGGCCTCGCAGCGGAGGCGCCAGCTGCCGTGGCGGTGCGCCGAGAGCAGCACCGGCCGACACACCCGGCTCGCGGTCAGGCCAGGGGCAGTCGTGGCGGTGAACGGCAGGCAGCGGACCAGCCCGTCCTCCATCTGCACCAGCGTCCACTCCACCCACGGTGGCGTTGCCATCGAGCGCGTCTGCGGCGTCCCGGACGGCCATGCCAGGAACACCCGCGCCGTCACCGCCCAGGAGTCGGGCAGATGGAAGCCCTGTTTCGCGTCTGAGGGATCGTACGCCCAGCCCTTGGCGATAATCGGGATCCGGCCATCGGTGGGCAGCGCATAGCGAACCGGATCCCAGATCCGCTGCAGCGTGCTCCACGCCGGCTGATGCTCCAGCCGGCCGGAGGGGGTGGTGGCATCGGCGAACGACCATTCGATGAAGTTCTCGGTGCCGTTGGCGCCTTCGAAGGAGCCGCCGGCGGTGTTGCTCTTGTGCTGCGCCCCGCTCGCCGTCAGCGAGTAGATGGAGACGAAGGCAAGACTCCAGTACCACGCGTAGAGGGCGTGCAGCCCCAGCTTGTAGGTGCGCAGGATGATCTTGCCGTTTTTCGTCTTGCCGCTGTTGGCGGCGGACCCGTCTGCCGGAAACAGGTTGGAACCGTCGGTCTGCCACTCGTTGGTCTCGCTCAACGGGTAGAGGGCGATGCCGCCGTCTATCCCCCAGAACTGTGAGCCGCAACCGTACTCGGTGGCGCAGATGGGCTTGCGGGCGATGTCGGGCGAGGCCGCATGGAAGGCGGAGAGCGTGCTCCACATGTTGGCGATCGAGCGCTCGCCGGTGTTCGCCGGTGCTTCCGTCCAGTATCCCGGCTGGTGGTGGAAGGTGGTTGCCCAGGCGTCGACGTATTGGGCGATCTCCCCGGCGTTGTAGTTCAGCAGCGACTTGAACCGCATCGTCGTCGTCGTCGCATCGTTCGGCATCCACCACTCGGTACCGGTGCCCGGAAACAGGATGGCGCCGTGCGGCTGGTCGAGATAGCGGGGAGAGGCGCGCATCTCCTCCCAGACGGCGCGGGCGAGGGCGACGTGGCGGGCGATCGACAACGCCTGCATTTCGCTGCGCTCTGCACCGCTGCAGGTCTCGATGTCGTACTTCCAGCAAACCCGCTCCGGGTTGAGACCCATTTCGTTGGGGCCGAGAATGCCCCACAGGCCGTTGGCGCCGTAAGCGTTGGGCAGAGCCCTGGCCATCTGGGCGACGCGGTAGCGGGCGTTGGCCGGCTTCTGCACGTCGTCCCAGACCCGGGCGTCCCCGTCCGTGCCGGGGGCGATGCCGTAGCGCGACAGCGGCGTTTCGTCCTCGCCCATCCCGCCGGGCCAGGGGTTGACTTCCTCCAGGTTGGCCTGCCACAGCAATCCGCCGCGCACCTTCGCCACCCAGTCGAGGCTCATCCGCCGGCGGCTGGTCTGGAAGTCCTTGCCGGTGCCGGTCTCGTCCACCGCTTTCGGTCCGTCGTCGAACCCCTCGCGGAAGACGATCCACGGCGCCCCCGGCATGTGCCGGGCGAGGAACGTCTCGTAGTAGGACGCCGGCGTGCCCGAATCGATGTTGGTGTTGATGCCGATGAAGCTGCCGTTGCCGCGGTCGATCAGGAGGCTCATCAGCGCGCCTCCACCCAGGTCGAAACTGGCGCAGTCGCCTTGCGGCGCAGCGCGATCGAGCCACCGGCCGGCACCACCATCGGCGCCGTTCCCCAGCTCATCTTCTCGATGAACGGGAAAGCAGCCGCGGCGCTGGAGATGCGGGCGGCGACATCGGTGGAGAACACGCCGGTATTGCCGATGCTGCCGTAATTGCGGGCGAAATCGCGGGCGTCGCCGTTGAGGTAGTAGGCGGGCGGTGTCCCGGTCGGAACCTGGCCGTTGCCGCCGAGGTAAAGCGGAGCGGGGCTGTTGGGGGCGCAGAACTTTGCCGCGTTGGCGGCGCCGGGAAGGTAGAGGCCCGTCGCGAGCCACAGCCGGCCAAGGGCGCCGTCGAGCTCGAACCGGCTGCCGCTCTGGCCGCCGCCGAACCACAACCGGTTGCGCCCGGTGGCGGCGAAGGCGAACACCGGCTCGTTTGCGGCGGCCGTCGGCGTCGAGCGCGGCGTCCTCGGCGGCCACTGCGTGCTCTCCACCGACATCGGCACGAGGGTGCCGTTGATCCACAGTTCTGCCGTCGGCTCGGCGAGGTTCATGGTGAGATAGCAGACCGACAACTGGTTTCGCGCATAGGGCCAGCGGGCGTCGACCTGGGTGTTCCCACCGGCGTCCTGAACGCGGACGATGATGCCGCTGTTGGCGGCGCCGCCGATGATGCACGTGCCGATGTCGACGAGGTTGGCGCCGCCGCTGGTGTTGCCGGTGCTGCTTGAGGTTCCCAGCAGTTGCCAGTTGGTCGCGGTGGCGGTGGGGTACATGACCCAGGCGAGGGTGAGCTGCGGTGAGGACGGCAGCCCGTGCGGATCGAAGGAGAGCACGAACGGGTTCTTGTCGGTGTCGGTGTTGGGCAGGGCGGTATTGGCGGCGACCGACATGCCTTCGACGATGCCACTGGTCTGCACCGACCATGGCCCGGTTCCGTCGTTGATCAGATCGACGGCGTGGATGCCGCTCTGCGCCGGCGGCAGGCGCAACAGGCCTCCCGCGCCGCCGAGAAAGACGGTCGAGGAAAGAACCGGGGTGTACGATTCGGTGATCGTCTGCGGCGCCGCCGGCAAGCCGCTGCCGGTGCTGCCGCCGCCGGTGCGCCAAGTGGTATTGCCGAGGGCGGCATCGATGGCGGTGAGAAGGGCGGCGGTGCTGGTAGCGGGGCCAGTATAGTCGATATAGGCGGTCTGTCCGTCCGCCGACAGGGAGGTGGCGATGGCCTGCCGGCCTTGGAGGGAGCGGAACTCGAGCAGGCCGCGGTTGTCGTCGGCAGCGGTGCGCCGGCCGCTGAACAGACCGGTTCCCTCACCGGTGTTCCGGGCGCCGGCGCCGTAGTTGCCAGGGCCGAGCTTATCCAGGTTCTCCTTGTCGCGGGGATCCATGAAGCCGGCGCTGCCGCCGACGCCGCCGATGCTCGCCACAACCAGTGGATGCTGGACGACGCCACCGGCGCCGAGATGGGCGCGGGTGGCGCTGTCGAGATCGGCGAGCCTCGTGCGCTCGGCCGCCGTCATGATGACCTTCGCGGTGCCGTCAGCAAGGCCGTCGGCGTTCGGCACCGCGGCGCCGTGCGTCTGAACCATCGTCCGAATGTCGGCGGGTGAGTAGGAGCGCGGGGTTGTCTCGGCGCCCGCGGTGCGTTCCGCCGCGGTGACCTGAGCCGGGTTGGGCTGGGCGCCGACGCCGATCCCGTTCAGCTTCTCCTTGTCGGCGGCGGACAGGAAGCCGGCGGCGCCGCCCGCAGCGGCATTGCTTGCCACCGCCAGCGGATGGGCGGCGGTGCCGCCGGCACCGACATGCGATGCAGGGGCCGCCGCCGCCGGCAAGGCGCCAAGCTTGCTGCGTTCTGCAGCGGTCATGATTACCCGGCCGGAAGTGTCGGCGATCTGGTCGGCGAAGTGCACCTGGGCGGCTACCGCCTGGTGTGCGGTCACCGCAGCCTGCGCGCTGCCCAGCGGTTCGGCGCCGACCTGAGCAGCGGTGATTCCATGCGGGTTGTCGGTGCGCTTAGCGTGCTCGTCGCCGACCGCCCCGGCGGCAGTGGCGCCGGCCTGGATGGTGGCCAGCTTCGCTTTCTCCTCGGCACTGAAGACCTCTTCCAGCGCGTAGCCGAGGTCGCACCATCGCGAAACGCCGTTGCCGATCTTCAGCCCGCCGGTATCCGTTTCGAGGCCGACTTCACCATCGGCGAGCACCGGATTCGCAGCCTGCCAGTCGGACGCCGGGCTGCGGCGAAGCTGAATGCACGTGAAGAACATCGGGGACCCCCGCTGGACAGGAACGAAGCGTCCAAAAGCTGACGTAAATCATATCAAAAGAAAATATACCTATATGGAGGGGCAAGCCTGCTGCCCGTATGCGCCGGGGCGCAGAGTGCTGCGCCGAGTGCCGACCCCACAGGGGATCATTTTGCTGTGCTCGGAGGACCGCTGAGGTGAAGCGGGCGTGGGTCCTGGGGTGGCATCGCCTTAAACCGTCGCGCAGGTGGCGAGCGGGGTCGCGTCAGCGGACCTGCTGGCGATCCGTGGCGGAATGCAGGCGAAAAATCGCGATATCGCTTCGGATTTACCCGCGATAACGCCAGAGCCTTAAGTTGTGAGGACTGGGAAAATTCGCGCTGTCCCCCGCAGCAGCCGCATCGAGGAGCCGACGGGTGGCGGTGGTCGCCGGAGTATCGGGGGGCTTGCTGGCCCTTCACGAGTGCCGGCGCGCGGCCGTCTGGACGGCGGCCGCGCGGAACTGGCGGCGCTGTTACTTGCGCAGCGACTTCTGGAACATCCGGTCCGACTTGTCGGACGCGGCAGTGGCGGCGTTGGCGGCCGCCTTGGCTTCGGCGGCAGCCTGCTGTGCGGCAGCGGCGGCCGAGCGCGCCTCCTGTGCCGCCTTCGCCGACTCGGCGCGCGCGGCGGCGGTGTCGGACTTCAGGCCGGCGACGTCACGCTGCAGCGTGTTGACGCTCGCCTTGAGATCATCGACCTCGCTCGACGAAGCGCAGGCGCCGACGGCGAAGGTGCTCGCTAGCAGGATGGCCGGCAGAACTTTGCCGTAGACCTTCTTCATATTCCCCTCCGCGACAAATCGCTGAAAACCGGTGGATAGTAGGCGTAGGAATCTACCCCAAGGGGTATTTACCCTAACCTGGGGAAAAATCAAGTGTGACACGAGCTTGGTCTGTTGTCGACGCCGCCATTGGGTCTATCTGGCACCAATCAGGGCAGGATCTCGATGGGGGTGCCTTCGTCTGTGGCTGCCCAAATTTCGTCCATTTCCGCGTTGCTGACGGCGATGCAGCCTTCCGTCCAGTCCGAGTTGCGGCGCCCGTAGTGGCCGGTGCCGGCGTCTCCCGCCTGACCGTGGATCATCACCAGGCCGCCGGGCTGGTCGCCATACTTCCGGGCTTCGGCGTAGTCGCGGGCGTTGGGATAGGAGATGTGGATCGAGCGGTAGAAGCGACTCTCGTTGTTGCGCCGATCAAGCGTGTAAAGGCCCTCCGGCGTGCGACCATCGCCCTGAAATATCTTCGGTCCGACCGGCGATCGGCCGAGCGCAATGGCGTAGGTGGCGATGACACGATCGGCGCGCACCAAGTAGAGCCTGCGTTCGCTCTTGATCACCAGCACCCGGTCGGCCTTGCTACCGTAGATCGCTCCGTCGGCAGAGACTGCATTAGCCGGCGCCGTAAACAGCAACAAGAGCGGCAACAGAAAAGCCACGATCATCGGTATTCCTCATCCAGCGGTAATTCCCACCCTCCTATTTATACGACGACGCGAGGCGCAGACAGATCGCGGCTTTGACGGTCGCCTGCCGGAATCGCACACGTTCGATAACCAATTGACGATAATGCATAATCTCAGGGGTCGGGGACCGTGCCGGCGGCCGGCAAGTGCTGGCGCAGATAGCCCAGGCATCCGGCGAGGCTTGACAGGCGGGGGTAGTCAATTTCCGCGATTCGCAGGCCGAGCCGCTCCTCCAACCCGACGATGAAGTTCAAATAATCGATGGAATCGATCCCGAGCTGGTCGCGAAAGGTCTGCTCGGAAACGAGCGTCACCGTGTCGGCCTCGGGCGCCACCTGCTTCAGCGCTTTCAGGACCTCGCTGCGCAGTTCCTCTTCGTTCATCGCTTCTTTCCTAGTGCCTGTTGCCGGTCCCGGTATCCGGCTGCCGCCGTCGGCGGCGTTCGTCGCTCACTGCTGCTCTGGCGCTTCGAGATCGGCGAGACCCGCAACCGGCACGCCGAGTTCGCGCGCCAGCAGCAGGCGCCGCACGATCTTGCCGCTGCCCGTCTTTGGCAACGAGCGGCAGAACACAATTTCGCGCGGAGCAAGGGCTGGGCCAAGCCTTCGCCGGGCGAATCCCAGCACATCGGCCCGGAGCGCCTCATCAGCCGCAAAGCCATCCTTGAGGGTTACATAGACTTTGACGATCTCGCCAATTAGCGGGTCGGGTTTGCCGATCGCACCGGCCTCCGCCACGGCGGGATGTTCAAGGAGCGCGCTCTCCACCTCAAAGGGTCCAATCAGGTGCCCGGCGGACTTTATCAGTTCATCGCCTCTGCTGACGAAGGAGAATCGTCCTTCGCTGTCGCGACACATCAGATCGCCGGTGAGATACCAGTCGTCGATGAAGGACTTGGCATACCGGTGCGGCTCGCCAAGATAGCCGCGAAACATCGATGGCCAACCGGCCTTGAGCACCAGTTCGCCAACCTGGTCCGGCTCGGCGACGAAAGCGAGGGTGCCGTCCGGCTGCCGCCGGGCGATCGCCGACTCGATGCCGGGAACCGCGCAACCAATGGTGCCGAGAACGACGGTCTGGCTGGCAGCAGTGCCGATGACGATCGCGCCGGTTTCGGTCTGCCACCAGGTGTCGTGGATGTCGCGGCCGAAGGCCTGGCGGCCCCAGCGGACGACCTCCGGGTTGAGCGCTTCGCCGACGCTGGCGATCAGCCGCAGCGAGCTGAGGTCGAAGGAGCGCGCGAGCCGAGCTCCCGCCTTCATCAGCATGCGCAGCGCCGTCGGAGCGGTATAGAGAACATTGACCCGCTGTTCCTGGATGATGCGGTACCAGCGCGCCGGATCGAACTCCCCCTCGTCGATGATGGCGGTCACGCCATGCAGCAGAGGCGCCACCAAGCCGTACGAGATGCCCGTCACCCATCCGGGATCAGCAGTGCACCAGTATATGTCGTCCGGCTGCAGGTCGAACAGGCTCGCCGCGGTAGCGTAATGAGCCGCGGCCGCGGCATGCACGTGCAGCGCGCCCTTCGGCGTGCCGGTGGTGCCGCTGGTGAAATGGACGAAGGCCGGGTCTTCGGGATCCGTCGGTGGGATTGTAAAGGCGTCCTCTGCCGCTGCCATTGCCCCATCGAAACCGACGGTTTCCTCGGGCACGGTGCTGCCGACGGTCACGACCTGGGTGAGCTGCGGCAGGGAGGAGCGCAGGGCGGCTATACGCCGCGCATAAAGGGGGGCCGTCGTTACCAGTACTCTGCCACAGCCCTTGGTGAGCCGGGTGCGAAGCGGCTCCTCGCCGAAATTGGCAAAGAGCGATGAGAAGAGAGCGCCCGCCTTCAACGAGCCGAGCGCGGCGATATAGAGCGCCGGGATCCGTCCGGCAAACGAGAAGACCGCGTCGCCGGGCGCTACCCCGAGGGTGCGGAGGACGTTGGCGAAGCGGTTGCTCTGCCGGGCTAGTTCGCTGTAGGTCAGATCGTGGACCCCGGTATCCGCCTTGATGAAGCGGAACGCCACCCGCTCGCCATCGCCGCGGGCAACATGTCGGTCGACCGCCTCGTAGGCGATGTTCAAACCCTGCCCGCCGGGCAAACCATCCAGATGCCGGCGAGCCTCTTGCCAGACGTCCATCCCTGTCTCCGTTTGCTGGTATCAATACGTACCAGTTTTGATGCGGACCCCAGCGATCGGGAGTTCCAGAAATGAGCATCCGCAATCTCGACTATCTTTTCAAACCGAGATCAACGGCCCTGGTGGGGGCGGGCAAGGAGAAAGGCTCGCTGGGCGCGGTTCTGGCGCGCAACCTGCTGGGCGGCGGCTTCGCCGGACCGATCATGCCGATCGACTCCCGGTGGCAGGCGATCGAGGGGGTTCTCGCCTACCCCAGCGTCGAAGCGTTGCCGGCGGTACCCGACCTTGCGGTGATCGCCGCATCGCCGCCGACGATCCCCGATCTGATCTCCGCCTTTGCTGCACGCGGCACTCGCGCCGCGGTGGTGGTCACGCCCGGTTTCGAGGGTGCTGGTGAGGCGCCGGTGGAAGATCTGCGCGCAGCGATGCTGGCGGCGGCAGGAGATCACAACCTTCGTATCGTCGGTCCAAACTCCATCGGTGTAATGGTACCGCCGATCGGGCTGAACGCCGGATTTGCCCATGTCTCGCCGCTCCCTGGCCACCTGGCCTTCGTCGCCCAGTCCGGCGCCGTTGCCAGCACCGTTCTCGACTGGGCAACCGCCCGCGGCATCGGGTTTTCCCACATCGTTTCTCTTGGCGACATGCAGGATGTCGATTTCGGCGACATGCTGGACTACCTGGCCGGCGAGCCGGAGGTGCGCAGCATCCTGCTGTACGTCGAAGGTGTCACCCACGCCCGCAAGTTCATGTCTGCCGCCCGGGCGGCAGCGCGCCTGAAGCCGGTGGTAGTGATCAAGGCCGGTCGTTATCCGGCGGCGGCAGAGGCGGTGACATCGCATACCGGCGCCATGGCGGGAGCCGATGCGGTCTACGACGCTGCCTTCCGACGCGCCGGGATGCTGCGCGTCAACGAGATCGGCGATCTGTTCGCGGCGGTGGAGACGCTCGGACTGGGACAGACGCCCAAGGGCGACGGACTGGCGATTCTCACTAATGGGGGTGGTATCGGCGTGATGGCGGCAGACGCCCTGCTGGCGCACGGTGGACGTCTTGCCGAACTGACGCCGGACTCGTTGCAGGCGCTTGACAAGGTAATGCCTGGCAGCGGCGCCTGCGGCAACCCGGTCGATATCCTCGATGATGCCCCGGCAGAACGGTACGAAGCCGGGCTGGGCGTTTTGATGGCTGATCCGAACGTCGATGCCGTGCTGGTGTTACGCTGTCCGACGGCCGTCGCCAGGGGGGAAGAGGCGGCACGGGCTGTCACGACCGCCGCGGGCAGGAACAAGAAGCGGGCCCTGCTCACCTGCTGGCTGGGCGAACAGGCTGGCGATGCCTCCCGGCGGCTGTTCGCCTCCCACCGCATTCCCACATACCTCACGCCGGAGCAGGCGGTGCGCGCGTTCATCGACATGGTGAACTACCGGCGCAACCAAGACATGCTGATGCAGACCCCGCCCTCGGTGCCGGAGCAGTTCCACCCGGATACACGGGCGGCGCGGCTAGTAATCGATCGCGCCCTGGAGGAGGGGCGCGGCTGGCTGACTGAGCCGGAAGCGCAGAAGGTGCTGGAAGCCTATGGAATCCCGGTGGTGGCGACGCGGACCGCGGCCGATCCGGCGGGAGCGGCCCGCGCCGCTGCGGCGCTGGCCGGTCCGGTCACTCTGAAGATCCTGTCTCCGGACATCGTCCACAAGTCCGACGTCGGCGGCGTCGTCCTCGACCTGCGGGCGCCGGGTACCGTACGCGATGCGGCGGAGGCGATGCTGGAGCGGGTGCGCGGCCACCAGCCCGGGGCGCGCGTCGACGGTTTCACCGTGCAGCCGATGGTGGAGCGGCCCGACGCTTTCGAGCTGATCGTCGGCGCCGCCGAGGACCCGCAGTTTGGGCCGGTGATCCTGTTCGGACAGGGGGGCACGGCGGCGGAGATCATCGACGACATGGCTCTGGCGCTGCCGCCGCTGAACATGCACCTCGCCCAGGAGATGATGGGACGCACCCGCGTCTTCGGCCTGCTGCAAGGCTACCGGGGGCGACCGCCGGTGGCCATCGGCGAGGTGGCGCTCACGTTGATCAAGGTGGCGCAGCTGATCATCGACATCAGCGAGGTCGTCGAGCTCGATATCAATCCGCTGCTGGCCGACGAGTTCGGCGTACTCGCGCTGGATGCGCGGCTGCGCGTCCGCGCCGATGACCGGCAGCCGGGCCGTCGGCTGGCGATCCGGCCCTATCCGACCGAGCTGGAGGAGGACGTGCCCCTTCCCGACGGCCGCCACTTCCTCGTCCGACCGGTGCTCCCCGAGGATGAGCCGGCGTTCCAGCGGCTGTTCGACAAGCTGTCGCCGGAGGACATCCGCATGCGCTTCTTCGCGCCGAAGAAGCACCTCACCCATCCGTTCGCGGCCCGGTTGACGCAGATCGACTACGACCGCGAGATGGCACTGGTGCTGGCGGAGCCGGGTACACCTGGCCGCGCCGAAGTATTTGGCGCTGTGCATATCGCCGCCGATCCCGACGGCGAGCAGGCCGAGTTCGCCATCATGTTGCGGGGTGATATGGCCGGGCTTGGCCTCGGGCCGCTGCTGATGCGTCGGATCATCGACTACGCCCGCAGCAAGGGGGTGCGCGAAATCATCGGCGATGTGCTCCGGGAAAACCGGCCGATGCTGCGGCTGTGCGAACTGTTCCGCTTCCAGCGCCGCAGGAAAGAGGACGATCCGGGTGTCATCGCCGTTCACCTGCGCCTGTAGCGTCGATCCCTCCGAGAGCGACACGCGGAAGCCCGATAGGGCTGACTTGGATGCGGGCCAGCAATAGGATCGTCCTGTCAGGCAGTCGCTGCGGCGCAGCGGGCGGCCGGGCAAATTATTGTGCTAAAGCGCAATAATTCAAAATACCTTTTGCAGTGCAACATTCGCCTGTTAGTTCACCATGCGGCCGATTAGCTTCGAGGCAGCGGTGCGGCGTGATGTTTTTTTTGACAGTCTCCAAGGACCCCCTTATCGTGCGCGCCGCCAACAGGGACCAAGAACAAGCGAAAGGCGACCAAACCCACTCTCCTCCATGACTATTGTGACGTTGGGCCGACTAGCGGCCCGTTGGGGGGATGCGGATTGACCGCCGCGGGCGCGTCCGGCGCGACCGGCTTGTTCGAAGGCAAGGCTTGTGGGCAGCCGTCTCGCAGGGAAGGGTAGCGGATTGCCATGTCTCTTGACCCAAAGAGCCTCGAAAAGCTGAGAGAGAAGCACGCGCACGTTGTCGCCGCTGGCGGCGAAGCAAAGATTCGCGAGAGGCATGAGAAGGGGCTGTTGTCGGCCCGTGAACGCCTTGCCGCGTTGTTCCAGCCGGACACCTTCCAGGAATTCGGCACCTTCATTCAGCATACCTGCACGGCATTCGGCATGGGAGACAAGGACCTCCCGGCAGATGGCGTGATCGTCGGCACCGGATATGTCGGTGGCCGGCAGGTTGCCTCCTTCAGCCAGGACTTCACCGTCGTTGCCGGCACTCTCGGCAAGATGCATGCGAAAAAGATGTGTCAGGCGCTCGACTACGCGCTGAAGAACGGCACGCCGGTGGTCGCCTTCAAGGACTCCGGCGGCGCCCGCATTCAGGAAGGCGTCGACGCGCTCTCCGGTTACGGTGACGTCTTCTATCGCAACGTGCTGCTGTCGGGGGTGGTGCCGCAGATCGCCATCATCGCCGGTCCGTGCGCCGGCGGCGCCTCATATTCGCCGGCGCTGATGGACTGGATCATCATGACCCGGCACAACGCGCAGATGTTCATCACCGGACCGCAGGTGATCAAGGCGGTCACCGGTCGGGAGGTGAGCATGGAGGACGTCGGCGGCGCGATAATGCACGCCTCGGTCAGCGGCAACGTCCATTTCGTCGCCGAGGACGACCGGGACGCCGTCGCCATCGCGCAGCGGCTGCTCAGCTTTTTGCCGTCCAACAATACCGAGGATCCGCCGCACGACCTCGCCAAGCCGGTGGAGCTGTACGAAGATCCGGGCATGACTGATCTCGCCCAGTCCGATCCGTCGGAGCCGATGGACATGCACGGCATCATCGGCCGGCTGGTGGACAACGGCGACTTCCTCGAAGTCCATGCTCTGTTCGCCCAGAACCTGATCGTCGGTTTTGGCCGCGTCGAAGGCGTGGTTGTGGGCATCATCGCCAACAACTCGATGCAGAAGGCGGGGGTGCTCGACATCGACTCCTCCGACAAGGGCGCCCGGTTCATCCGCTTCTGCAACGATTTCAACATCCCAGTGGTGACACTAGTGGACGTTCCCGGCTTCCAGCCGGGCATCGAGCAGGAGCGGGGCGGCATCATTCGCCACGGCGCCAAGATGCTGTTCGCCTACTCCAGCACGACCGTGCCGAAGATCACCATCGTCACCCGCAAGTCTTACGGCGGTGCCTACTTGGCGATGTGCAGCCAGGAGATGGGGGCGGACTTCGTCTACGCTTGGCCTGCGGCCGAAATCGCGGTCATGGGTGCCGAGGGTGCCGTCAACATCCTCTACAATAAGGAAATCAAGGAAGCCTCCGATCCGTTGGCGCGCCGCAAGGAGTTGGTGGCGGAATACCGGGCGGAGTTTGCCTCGCCCTTCATGGCGGCCTCGCGCGGCTACATCACCGACGTGATCGAGCCGTCGCAGACGCGCGGTATCGTCGCATTGTCGCTGCGCAAGCTGCTCGGTAAGCGCGAGCTGCGGCCGCCGAAGAAGCACGGCAACATCCCGCTGTAAGCGGGGACTGGTTCACCAGCAATTTTCTGCACGGAAGGGCCGACCAATGGATTTCGGGGGAAGCATTCAAACTTCTCTGTTCGCCTATGGATTGATGGCCGTCGTGTCACTGTTGGCTGCGGTCATGGTGCAGGGGATCGTTGTCGTCCTGCAGAGGACGCAGAAGAAGCCGCAGGCGCCCACTTCCGTGTCAATCAGCGTAGCGCCCTCCGCAAATGAGACGGAGGCGCACGTGGCCGCGGGGGCGGCTGCCGTCTACGCTGTGCTTGGGGCGCACCGCCTGGTGCATATCGGCGATGCGAGCCGGGCGCCCGGCTGGGCTGCGTACGGACGAAGCGTTCACCACACTTCCCACGCTCCGCGACGAAGCGGCCGATAATCAGC
>JAEULG010000010.1 GCA_016793875.1 Rhodospirillales bacterium
TGGTGAAAGGGGCGGTCATCCCGTTTCTCGGCTCAGGTGCCTCGATGTTTCACCGCCGGCTGCTCAACGGCGCCGCCTGCCCGCCGTCGGCGATCGAACTGGCCGAGCGGCTGGCAATGACCGCCCAGCTCGCGGCCGATACCGAGGAGTATAGGCTGATCAGAGCCGACCTGCCGCTCGCCGCCTCCTACTTCGAGCATGTGGAACTGGATCGCGACGGCCTGCGCGACGAGCTGATCTCCGTCTTCAGTAGCCCCTTCGAGCCGAACCTCCTGCACCGGCTGCTGGCGAAGCTGGCGGCGAAGCAACCGCTGCTGATCATCACCACCAACTATGACGATATGATCGAAAGCGCCTTCCGCGCGGCGAAGGTGCCCTACCAGCTCGTCGTTACCGCCATCGAAGACCTGCAGGTCAAGTTCCAGGAGGCCGGCGGCAATGGGCTGGAACCGGTCGATCCGCAGACGCTGAAGATCTCGTTGAAGCAGGCCTCGATCATCTACAAGATGCACGGCAGCATCGATCGAACCGGCAATCAACCCCCTGACGACCACTTTGTTATCACCGAGGAGGACTATGTCGCTTTTCTCGGCAGTCTGCTGGTGCCGCCGGCGATCTCCGCCCTGTTCATGACCCGGCGCTTCCTGTTTCTCGGCTATAGTCTGCGCGACTGGAACTTCCGGGTGATGCTCGGCCAGCGGCTGCAGGAATCCGGCAAGCTGAAGAAGTCGTGGGCGATCCAGCACCGCCCGAACTCGATCGAAACGAAGCTGTGGGAGAAGAAGAACGTGGAGATCTTCAATATGGATCTTCTCGACTTCGCCACCGAGCTGACCGCCCAGGTGGAAGCATTGTCCCCCGCCCCCTGACAGACGGGCGCGGCGATGGATGTGGCAAGCTCGCAATTGCAGGCCGAACAGGATTGTCCCTACGTCGGCCTGTGCTATTTCGATGAGAAGCACGCGCGCTTTTTCTTCGGGCGCGAGAGCGATGCAGAGCTGATCGCGGCCAACGTGCTGTCGTGCGGGATCATGATCCTGCACGGACCAAGCGGCGTCGGCAAGAGCTCGGTGCTAGGGGCGGCACTGCCGGCGGCGCTGCAACAGATTACTCCCGGCGCCCTGATCGTCGCCTACCGCCGCTGGGATGCCGGCTTCTACCAGTTCCTGCTGCACGAGGCGCAACAGCGGACGGATCAGGCGCTGGCGGCGGGCGGGGCCGCGACGGCCGCAGCCACCGATCTCCTGGTGGCCAGGCCGTACCCCGGCATCTCCGACCATGACCAAGCGCCGCCCGCGCTGGCTCCGACACCGGTTGCGCTTGCCGACGAGCCGCAATCCGGTCTGCGCCCGTCCGCCAACGTGCCGGCCTCGCTGGAGGCAGTGGCGCAGGCGTGGGACCGCGCCGCGGATACGCCGCTGGTGTTCGTCTTCGACCAGTTCGAGCAGTACTTTACCGGCCAGGACTTTGGCCGCAGCCGGGAAGACGACCAGTTCGAGGCCGACCTCGCCCGCATCGTCCGCCTCCGCGATATCCAGTGCCACGTGATGATCAGTATCCGCGAGGACGCGCTGTTCGAGCTGAATCGGCTGCGTGCCCGCATCCCCAACATCCTGGCGCGCTCGCTGAAGCTCGACTTCCTCGACCGCGAGGCGGCGCAGCAGGCCATCACCGGGCCGCTGCGCGTCTGGGGTGAAGAGCACGGCTCGGTGGCCGGGCCCACCCACGCCGACCCCGACCTCATCCAGGACCTCATCGGCCAAGTGGCGCGGCGGGGGGACGGCTCCCGCATCGACACGCCCTATCTCCAGCTCGCCCTGAAGCGGCTGTGGCAGGCAGAGAAGCAGCAGGGCTCGCCGGAACTACGGCAGTCGACGCTGGAGGACTTGCGCGGTGCCAACGGTATCGCTGAGCGCCATTTCCAGGACACGATCAAGGCGCTGCCGGATGACCATCGGCGACTGTGCAGTGTCATCCTAGACCGCATGGTCACCCCCTCGGGCATGAAGATCGCCCTGACCGCGCACGACCTGGCGCAGATGTCGGGTGAGAACGAGCAGCAGGTGAGCGCCGTGCTGGAGCATCTCGCCGACAGCCGCTCGTTCATCATCCACAAAGTGGCATCGCCGCAACCCGGCGGCGCGCCGCTGTTCGAGATCTTCCACGACGTTCTCGCCCGGCCCATTCGCGACTGGATCGCCGTCGAGCATGAGCGGGTGAAGCAGGAAAGAAAGCTGGCCGAGGAGCGGCGCATCGCCGAGGAGGAGCGCCGGCGTCAGCAGGAAAAGCTTGAGCGGCAGCAAGCCGAGGCGGAACGCGAGCAGCAGCGCCATCGCGAGGAGGTCGCCCGCCAGCAGCAACAGATCGCCCGTGAGCGGCAGATGAAGCGCCGCTATTTCGCCCTCGCCATGTTCTCCTCGGTGGTGGCCGTGGCCGCGCTCGCGGCGTTCGGTTTCGCCCTCTCCAGCCATCGCGATGCGGCGGCCAAGCAGGGCCGCATGCTGGGCAAGCAGGCGGAACAGGAGCTGAAGGCAGGCGACGGCCGCACCGCACTGCTGCTTGCGCTGGCGGCGCTGCCGCAACACTCCGGACTGCTGACCAACCTGACGGCGTGGCTCAACTGGCCCGACCGCAGTTTCGCGCAAGCCGTGCTCGACCGCGCGCTGGCGAGTCCGGTCGGCCTCGCGCTGCCCTCGGGATCGGGCCGCCTGACGATCGCCACCTTCGCCCCGGACGGGCGTTCGATCATCACCGGCTCGGAGCAAGGGAGCATGGAATTGTGGTCCGGCGATGCCGTCGCTCACCTGCTTTCGGGAGGAGCGAAGGCAATGCAGCCGCCGCCGCTGGTGTTCAGACACGCAGAGCACAGCCGCATCATGTCGATTGCCTTCGATGCGGCAGGCCGGCGCTTCGTCAGCAGTGACAGCGACGGCAATGTCTACTTGTGGGACGCCACCTATCCGAAAGCGCCACTGAAGCACTGGGATGCCAGTGACCGCCCTGTGGTCGCGGCCCTCAGCCCCGACGGATCGCTCGTTGCCACTGCCTCTTTCGGCGACGGCAGGCCGACCCTCTGGCGGCCCCTGGGCGGGCCCGACTTCCCCGGACCCGAGCCGGTGCCGGTTCAGTGGCAGACGGCCCACAAGTACGGGCTCACCGCGATCGCCTTCGATACCAGCGGGGACCGGCTGGTGACCACGTCGTTCGACGGAACCGCCGCAGTCTGGCGCGCCGCCGACGGCAAGCTGTTGCAAGCGTTCAGCCATGGCGGCCCGCCGCTGCTGAGCGCACAGTTCAGCCGGGATGGCCGGCGCCTTGCCACCGGCGCGTGGGATGGCAGCGTCCGCGTCTGGGCCCTCGCCGCGCAGGCCACTCCTTCGACCTGCCCATCGAAGAAACGCCCGTGCTTCGTCGGGAACTGGGCGGAAACCGTGCCGCTGCTGACC
>JAEULG010000167.1 GCA_016793875.1 Rhodospirillales bacterium
GGTCATACTGGTGAAGGTTCGACAAACGTAAACGCCCTCTTTCCGGACCTGGGCGCGGACCTTGCCGTTGCGCTTCTGAAAGGATGCCATCACAACCCCAATGTGCCAACCGTGTGCCAGCGTGGGGTTGTTTGGTCGTAACCCATTGAAAGCACCCGTAGCTCAGTGGATAGAGCGCTGCCCTCCGGAGGCAGAGGTCACAGGTTCGAATCCTGTCGGGTGCGCCACTTCGGTCCACGGCGGGGAATTTCGGGCCGCAGCAATTTCGTGCCAGCGGCAGCGGCGAGTTGGCCGGTGCGCAACTCTGGCTCAGTCGGATGACCTCGACGCGCGGGAATACGCCGCAGCGGAGGGTTTCGCCGGCATATTCTACCTCTCTTCGTTTGCGACCCGGGGCGCCCGCCCAGCGCGAAAGAGCGAAGCCTTTCGCGGGTCCAGCACGTTCCACCGCCGCAGCGGCGCGTTCGGCATTCGCATGAGCGTGGCCGCGAATAGCAGACGAGCCGGTGACCCGATCCGCAAGCGAAGGATCGGCGGCGTTGATGACGCCACTTCGATCCCTCAATAGAGGCGCCTCAGGTCAACTTCCCTTCAGCCTCGGCGACGGAGCCGCAGAATCAATCTGCCGGCATGCATGCCCGCGATTCTTGCGCGATCGCCTCCGGCCGAGTTGTCACGTCCGCAAACCGGTGGGAAATGGCATCCGCGCGACCGCGATCCCATAGCTCCTCGGGCGCGGGCATCGGCACCACCAGCCCCAATGACTCCGGCATAGCCAAATGTGTCGTGGAATGCGATTGAAGATGGTGCCGTGGAGTGGAATCGAACCACCGACCCCGTCCTTACCAAGGACGTGCTCTGCCCCTGAGCTACCACGGCGTCTGGACCGGCTGTTGCCGGCCAGGAATTGAGCGTCTCCACGGCCGCCGGTCAAGGCCCTTTTTCCGACGGATCCGCAGCCTCGTTGCCGAGGCGGATTTCATACTCGCAGCTGCCGGCCCGATAGTGGCGCGGATCGCGGGCGAGGTACCAGTCCATCGCCTCGTCCCAATACGTCACCGTCCACTGCGGCAGAGCCCGCTTCACCGCGCGGGCGATCTGCAACCCTTCGGCGGCAAAGGCGACGAAGTCGAAGCTGCCTCCGCCGACATCCTCATAGGCCCGTGGGTCGCAGACCTCGTAGCGGTCGTTCCACGCGGCGAGCCGATCGAGAAGCACGTCGGCGACGGGCAGGCAACCATGGGCACGGGCCTCGTCGTCGGCGAGCTGGTAGCCGCACGAACAGTAGTCAGCAACGATACGGACCTTTGGCACGACCCTCCCGGTGTCGCCTGTTCACCGCGAATCTCGTGCCGAACACGGTCTGCTGCAAGCACCGGCGACCGCCAGTGCTGCCGGACAGAGCCGACGGTTGCTAGTGCAACCGCTTCGGCAACTCGCCAATGGCGTTGTCGATCAACGCGTTCTGCTGCGCTGGCGTCAGCCGTTCCGCCAGCAGCTTGCGGGTGGCATCGATGGCGACATCGACGGCATGGCCGCGCACCTCGTCGATCGCCGCCTTCTCCGCCTGGGCTATCCGCTCCAACGCCTGCGCCTCGCGGCGCCGCAGCGCCTGCTCCAGCTCGATCTTGGCGTCGGCGCTCAGCCGATCCGCCTCACGGCGGGCGGAACTGAGGATCGATGCCGCCTCTTCGGCCGCGTCGCGCTGCTTGCGCTCGTATGAGGCCAGCGTCGCCTGGGCTTCGTCGGCAAGGCGGGCAGCCTCGTCGATGCGATTCTTGATCTTCTCCGCCCGGTCATCCAGCGCGACGCCAAGCAGGTTGAGGGCGCGCCGGCCGACAAAGAAGAGGAAGACGAGCATGGCGATGGCCACCATGAACTCGGCCGTGGCGTAGAACGGCTCGGGATGCTCGGCGGCATGTGCCGCGGTTTCTGCGGCCCAGGCGTTCATCGGCTTTGCTCCCCGAGCGACGTGTCGACCGCCGCGGCAACAGCCCCCGGATCGGCTTTCTGGCCGACCAGACGCTCGACGGCAGCGGCAGCGACAATGACGGCGACATCCCGCAGGCCGGCGACGGCGGCAGAGCGGGCTTGATGGATCCGCTCCTCCGCTGCGCTCAGCTCGCTTGCCAGGCGGGCGTTGAGCTCTTCGTGCCGGGCCGCCGCTTCCGCGGCTGCCTGCTCGCGCGCAGCACGAACCTCTTCGAGCGCCTGAGCGCGAACGTCGGCAATGGTTCTCTCGTATTCTGCAACAGCCTCTTCGGCGCTGTGCTTGAGGTCCTCGGCGCGGCGGAGGCTGAGACTGATACGCTGCTCGCGCTCTTCCAGCACTTCACCGACGCGGGGCAGCGCCACCTTGGCCATCAGCAGATAGAGAGCAATGAAGGTGATCGCCATCCAGACGAGCTGAGGCGACCAGACGGCCGGATCGAATTGCGGCATGACACCCTTCCCGCGAACGGGCGGCCCGGACGAGCCGGCCCGCCGGTCGTGATCAGAACACGAAGAGCAGGATGAGGGCGACAACCAGCGCGTAAAGGGCGATGGCTTCCACCAGCGCGAAGCCCACCCACATCGGCAGCTGGATCAGCGGCTGCGCGGCGGGGTTGCGGGCGAGCGAGGCGATCGTCGTCGCGAAGATGTTGCCGATACCGGCACCAACGCCGCCCAGGCCAATAACTGCAAGGCCGGCACCGATCAGTTTTGCTGCATCAACTTCCATTGTTATGTTTCCCTACCCAGGCGGTTTGACGGGGTTGACCCAGGATGTGGACCGCTTCAGCGGCGGCCCACGCTCTCAACGCTGCTGCCTCTAGTGCATGTGCAGGGCGTCATTGAGATAGATGCAGGCAAGGACGGCATAGACGTAGGCCTGCAGGAAAGCGATTAGGAACTCAAGGCCGGTCAGCGCGATAGTTGCAACCATCGGCACCAGCGCCGGAAAGATGCCGAGAATGCCGAGGCTACCAACAAAGCCGGCGGCAAAACCGGCGAACACCTTCAGCAGCGTGTGGCCGGCAGTCATGTTCGCGAACAGACGCAGGCCGAGGCTGACCGGCCGGAAGAAATAGGAGAGGATCTCAATCGGCACCAGCAGCGGCGCCACGTACCAGGGCGTGCCGTGCGGCAGGAAGAAGCCGAAAAAGCCGGCGCCGTGCTTGGCGAAGGCGATGATCGTCGTGCCGAGGAAGATGACCACGGCCATTCCCAGCGTCACCGCCAAATGCGATGTGAAGGTGAAGCCGTAGGGGACCATGCCCAGCATGTTCCCCATCAGAATGAAGAAGAACAGCGAGAAGATGAACGGAAAGTAAGGGCGGCCCTCGTTGCCGACATTGGTGCGCAGCATGCCCGCGACAAATTCGTAGGCCAGTTCTGCCACCGATTGCAACCGGCCGGGGACCAGCGCCCGCGACTGAACGCTGAACACCAGGAAGCCGGTGACCACGACCACGGCGATGGTCATGAACAGGCTGGAATTGGTGAACGAGGCGTCAATCCCGCCGATCTGAATCGGAACGATCGTATGCACCTCGAATTGATGGAGAGGATTGGCCACCGCGGTCTCCGCCCTCGTTCTCCGGCCGCGCGCCGGCCGGTCTCTGTGTTTCGTTGCCCCTTGCGGACGGCGCCGACCTCCCGTGACGGAAGCCGAGAGCGGCGTCGTAGCCGCGCACCGTCCGATATACGTTCCACATCCCGGCAGCGGCGCCAAGGAAGAAGAGCGAAATCAGTGCCCCCGGCGCGGTACCGAGCCAACGATCGAGGAACCAGCCGACCAGCGCGCCGCCGAGGACGCCTCCTACAAGGTCGGTGGCGATGGTGAACGCCATGCCGTACCCGGGAGTGGCGCCACTCGCTGCAGGCCCGCTCCGCGGAGCGTTCTCCGCCTTCAGACGCTTGAGCCGTGCCTCGAAATCTTCGCCCGGCCGGTCTTCTGGGGCGTGCCTGCTCATCGCACGCTACCATCGCTGTTCCCCGGACGCCCGTTGCGCCGCAGGAAGCCCGGACGATAGAGACGCTCTCGGGATCGTGTCAAGGCCGCAAAAAAGGCGCTGCCGCAATCGCGCGGCAAGCGCCTAACCGTCTGAAAGATTGAGAACGCGCTGCAGCATCGGGCGACGGCGGGAGCAGCCCCGACGGCTGCGGCCTTCTGCGCTGCGGCAACTGGCTGCGTTCCCGGGGCGTCGCAGTCCGCCGCCCCCCGTCGCGGGATCAGGACTCGCGTTTCTTCGAGCTGAGCAGATCGGCATCGAAGACATAGACGCCGACACCGGGGTCGTTCTTGATGTCGGGGATGAGATGCAACTGCTTGACGGCGCGCATCTCCTCCGGATTCGCCGGATCGACGATGATCACGCGCTTGTCGGAGCCGTCGAAGGGAAATGGGAACAGCGTGTACTTGATGCGCCCATCCGGCAGAACCTTGGTTTCCACGTGGCCGCCAAACGATTTCTGTGGGTACATATTGTACCGGCGCTGGTTAGGATTGGCCTCCTCGGGCTCCAGCGCCTCGATCGGCGTGGCTTCGGTCTCCTCGGTCGGGGCCGGCTCCGTCGCCTTCTGATCCTTGTCTTCAGCCATGGCGCGCGCGTTTCTTCCGGTGGAGGGGTGGGGACACGGGCGCTCGCCGTGCAAACCCGCAGCCCTCGGTTCTGGAGATCGGCTTCTCGGAAGCGAGCGACGTCGCCAAAGCGCCCAGCTTTGCCCAGCCCCGACTTCAGCCGACGATCAACTATGCGAAAACATGGCTCCCCCTGCGGGGATTGTCAACCAAAGCAAGGCCGTGCCGATGCCATGCCTGGGTTGTGCAAGCAAGGCCCCTCGCCTCCGTTCCTGCCTTGCGGGAGGACACTATCGCGGGGGTTCACCTCCCTTTCCTGAAGAAGGAAACGTTCTTCGCGATGCCCTCAGCGATAGCGCCAGAAGAGGGAGGCAGGCGGCACCCGGTTTCCGTGCACCGCCCACCCCGGCCCGCTCCAACCTCCAACGACGGGGGCGTTATTCGACAGTGACGCTCTTCGCGAGGTTGCGCGGCTGGTCGACATCGGTACCCTTGAGCACCGCCACATGGTAGGCCAGCAGCTGGATCGGAATGGTGTAGAGGATCGGAGCGACGAACGGATCGACCGCCGGCAGCTCCACCGTTGCTGCGGCGACGTCGCCGAGCCGGTTGATGCCCTCGGCGTCGGACAGGAAGATGACCTTGCCGCCGCGGGCGATCACCTCCTGCATGTTTGACGCCGTCTTGTCGAACAACTGGTCCGACGGCGCGATCACGATGATCGGCATGTTCTCGTCGATCAGCGCGATCGGTCCGTGCTTCATCTCGCCGGCGGCGTAGCCCTCGGCATGGATATAGCTGATTTCCTTCAGCTTCAGTGCGCCTTCGAGGGCGATGGGGTAGCCGGTGCCGCGGCCGAGGTAGAGCACGTCGCGGGCTTCGGCGACGGCGCGGGCGATCTCGGCGAGGCGCTGGTCGTGGTTCAATACCTCGTTGGCGCGGCTCGGCACCTCGGTTAGCGCCCGGCACAGCCGCCGCTCCTCCTCACGGTCGATGGTGCCGCGCTTGGCGGCGAAGGCGAGGACGAGGCAGGCGAGGACAGTGAGCTGGGTTGTAAACGCCTTGGTCGAGGCGACGCCGATCTCGGGGCCGGCGCGGGTCAGCAACACCGCATCGGCCTGCCGCCCCATCGAGCTTTCCTGGACGTTGACGACGCTGAGAACATGCTGCCCCTGCTTGCGGGCGAACGCCATCGCCGCCAGCGTATCCGCCGTCTCGCCGGATTGGGAGATGAACAGGGCAAGGCCGCCCTGCGGCATGTCGGCGCCGCGGTAGCGGAACTCCGAGGCGATGTCCACTTCCGTCGGGATCCGGGCGATCTTCTCGAACCAGTACTTGGCCACCAGCGCGGCGTGGAACGAGGTGCCGCAGCCGATCAGCGTCAGCTTGGTGACGCGTGTCGGATCGAAAGGCAGCGGCGGCAGCGCCACCACCTCGTTCCATGGGTTGAGAACGCCGTGCAGGGTATCGCCGATCACCGCCGGCTGCTCATAGATCTCCTTGAGCATGAAATGGGCGAAGTTGCCCTTGCCGATCAGGGCGCCCGAGGTAGCGGTCTGCTTGACCGGCCGCTCGACGATCGCGCCGCCGGCATCGTGGATGGTCACACCGTCGGCAGTGATCTCCGCCCAGTCGCCCTCGTCGAGGTAACAGATACGGCTGGTCAGCGGCGCCAGCGCCAGCGCATCCGAGCCCAGGTACATCTCGCCGTCGCCGAAGCCGATGGCGAGCGGGCTGCCGCGGCGGGCGCCGATCATCATCTCGCTGTGGCCGGCAAACAGGATGGCGAGAGCGAACGCCCCCTCCAGCCGGCCGAGCGAGGCCTGCACCGCCTGCTGCGGCGTCATTCCCTCGGCGAGCAGGCTGCTGATCAGGTGGACCACCACCTCGGTGTCGGTTTCAGTCTCGAAGCGGCAGCCGTTCGCCGTCAGTTCGCGGCGCAGGGCGTGGAAGTTCTCGATGATGCCGTTGTGCACCAGGACCACGCGGGAATCGCCGTGGGGATGGGCATTGACCGCGGTCGGGGCGCCGTGGGTGGCCCAGCGCGTGTGGCCGATGCCGATCTTGCCGTCGACCGGATCCTGCTGCAGGAGCGCAGCGAGGTTGGCCAGCTTGCCCTGGGCGCGCCGGCGCGAAATCGTGCCGTTGGTGAGTGTCGCGATGCCCGCTGAATCATAGCCGCGGTATTCGAGCCGCCGCAGGCCTTCGATCAGCAGCGGAGCGACGGGGTTCTTGCCGATGATGCCGATGATGCCGCACATGCTGTTGCGCTCGTCTCCAGGTTAGCCTTTCCGCGAAGCCTGCTGCGCCGCTTTTTCGGCGCTCCGGCGCTCGCGGAATTGTCGGGCCCACTCGGGCTTCTCGGCATGCGGACCACGGGTCAGGACCAGTGCCTCGTCCGGAACATCGCGAGCGATGACGCTGCCGGCACCGATGATCGCGCCGGCGCCGATGCGCACCGGCGCCACCAGCGAGGTGTTGGAGCCGATGAACGCGCCAGCACCGATCTCAGTGTGCTGCTTGAAGAAGCCGTCGTAGTTGCAGGTGATGGTGCCGGCGCCGATGTTGGCTTTGGCACCGATGCGAGCGTCCCCGATGTAGGTCAGGTGGTTGACCTTGGCGCCCGGCTCGAGGCGGGCGTTCTTGATCTCGACGAAGTTGCCGACATGGGCGCCGACGCCCACCGAAGCGCCGGGGCGCATCCGGGCGAACGGGCCGATTTCGGCGCCGTCCTCGATGCTGCCACCCAGCATGTGGCAGAAACTGCGGATATAAACCCCGTCGCCGATGCGGACGCCGGTGGCAAAGACGACGAACGGCTCGATCACGACGTCGCGGCCGACTTCCGTATCGTAGCTGAAGAAGACGGTCTGCGGATCGATCAGCGTGGCGCCGCCGGCCATCGCCCGCGCCCGCAGCTGATCTTGCACCAGCCGCTCGGCCATCGCCAGCTCGGCCCGCGAGTTCACCCCCAGCAACTCGGCCTCCGGCGCCTCGACGACGGCGCACGCCAGACCTTGCGCCCGGGCCAGGCCGACGAGATCGGTGAGGTAGTACTCGCCCTTGGCATTGGCGACACCGATGCCATCGAGCAAGCCAAACAGGCGGCTGCCGTCGACCGCCATCACGCCGGAGTTGCACAGCCCGATGCCGAGCTGCTCGGGCGTTGCATCCTTGGCTTCGACGATAGCCTCGAGCGCGCCATCGGCGCCGGTCATCAGCCGGCCGTAGTCGCCGGGATCGGCCGGACGAAAGCCGAGGACGACGACCGCGGGTGCCGCTGCCGAGCGCCGCGCCGCCAGCACCCGCGCCAGCGTCTCCGCCGAAAGCAGCGGAGTATCACCGTACGCGACCAGCACGTCGCCGTCGAAGCCGTCCAGCGCCGGGAGCGCCGCCCGTACCGCATGCCCGGTGCCGAGGCGCTCGTTCTGCACAACGCACGGATGCGGCGCGACCGAGTTGGCCACGTCCTGCATGTCCGGGCCGATCACCACCGCCAGCCGATCGGGGGCGAAGGTTTCGAGGGTCGCCAGCAGGTGGCGGATCATCGGCCTCCCGGCCAGCGGGTGCATCACCTTAGGCAGACGCGATCTCATGCGCGTGCCAAGTCCGGCAGCGAGAACGACAAACGCAGTTTTTGGCATGGTCATGCGACACCGGACCGCATACAAGCAGGGTGAGAGCGCCGTGAGAGACCCATTCAGGGTGGCACTGGCGATTGGGTTAGCTAAAGCGTCACATCATGTCTACACCAATTGCGCGCGGAGCACGATGAGTACCATCACTTGTGTGGTTTTTGACCTCGACGGGACGCTGATCGACAGCGCTCCCGACCTTCACGGGGCGCTGAATATCGTGCTGACCGAGCTGGGAAAGCGGCCGCTGTCCCTCGCCGAGGTGGAATCGATCGTCGGCGACGGCGCCGCAATGCTGGTACGCAAGGCGCTGGCACTGGTCGCTGCCGTCCCCCTCGAAGCGGTGGACGATGACACGGTGGCAACGCTCACCCCGCCGTTCCTCGCGGCGTACGGCGAGCGCGCCGTCGAACTGACCCGCGCCTACGACGGCGTGTCGGCGACGCTGGACGCCCTCGCCGCAGACGGGATGGTGCTCGCGGTGTGCACCAACAAGCCGGAAGCGCTGACCCGCCACATCCTCGCCCACCTCGGCCTCGCCCGCTACTTCGGCGCGGTCATCGGCGGCGACAGCCTGAACGGCATCCGCAAGCCCGACCCCCGGCACCTGCTGGCGGCGGTCACGGCCATCGGGGGCACTCCTGCACAGACGGCGATGGTCGGCGACAGCATCAACGACGTCGCTGCCGCCCGCGCTGCCGGCGTGCCGGTCATCGTCCGCGCCGGCGGCTACAGCCGGGTGCCGGCGGAGCAGCTCGGCGCCGACGCCATCATCGGCGACTTCGCCGAACTGCCGGCGGCGATCGTCCGGCTGACTTGACAGCCCCGCCGCCGACGCCCTTATATCGCCTTCCCCGCCGCGGCATTTTCGCGGCACCGGGGGGCGCGTAGCTCAGTGGGAGAGCACTGTCTTCACACGGCAGGGGTCGCTGGTTCAATCCCAGCCGCGCCCACCATTAAATCCCAGCAAAATCAATTAGATGTAGGAGCAGCCTCCTTAGGCTGATACTGCATTTGCAGCACGAATATTGCTGAAATATGCCCATCGAGCCAAGGGAAGCTCAAGAGAAACGAAGGGAATATATTCATCGGTTCGTGCGCAGCAGATCCCCGTTTGCCGGCGTCGAGCCTGGAATCGTTGTGGTCGGCTACACTTACGGTTCGCTTTGTGGCACCGGCGCGGGTGGCAGAGACACCATCATCGCCAGCTACTCGGCGGATGATACGCTGAAGTGGATCAATCAACCGGGAACAACAGGTGCCGCCTGGGCTAGCGGCGTCGCAATAGGGGCGGCGGGGCAAATCTTCGTCGTGGGTGCGCCCGGCCCACGGGTGCACGTGCGCGTCGGGTTGACCGATCACAACGTGTTGTCCCACATCGCCGGCCGTTGCGCAGGCCACGCCGCCGTGCGTTAAACCGCTGATAAACTCCTGATCGAGGGATGCGGAGGATGAGGGTCCTGATCATCGTGGCGGTACTTGCGCTGGCAGCGTGCTCGACGGCTTCCAATGGTCAGACCGACGAGCATGCCGAACGATGCCACCATGCCACCGTCGGCTGCGCCTACACCAACTGACCGGCAAGGCCCTGCCCCGGGCGCTGCTCGGGGCAGGTGCGGCCGCTCCTACAGGTACGGCGAGAGCAGCCAGGCGGCGCTGTCGCGCAGGCGCACGGCCAGCGGCCGCTCGACGATCTCGCGCTTTTCCAACAGCCGCGCCCGCGCCAGTCGCTTGTCGATCAGCCGGTCGAGGGCGGCGGTAATCTCAGCATCGTAGCACTCGACGACAAACTCGAAGTTGAGGCGCAGGCTGCGCGGATCCCAGTTGGCGGAGCCGATCAGGCACCAGCCCCCATCCACCGTCATCAGCTTGGCATGATCGAACGGCGGCGGCGTCAGCCACAGCCGGCAGCCGCGGGCGACGAAGGGATAGAGCTTGGCCTGCATCGCCCACTGCATCAGCCGCAGGTTGCTGACCTCGGGGAGCAGCACCTCGACGGCCACGCCGCGCAACGCCGCAAGTTGCAGCGATGCAGCGAGCGAGCGGTCGGGCAGGAAATACGGGGTGGCGATGCGGATGCGCCGCTGCGCCTGCGACAGCGCCGCCAGCAGCGCCCAGCGCACCCGCTCGAACGCCTCGTCCGGACCGCCGGCGATGCCGCGCGCCAGCACGGTACCCACCGGACCGAGCGCCGGCCACCACCCCTCCCCGGCCAGATCCTCGCCCCAGGCGAAGGCCCAGTCGGCCGCGAACGTCTCGGTCAGATGCGCGACAACCGGACCCTCCAGCCGGAAGTGGACATCGGCGACGGCAGCGGGCCCGATCATCTGAAGATGCCCGCCGCGGATGTTCATCCCGCCAGTGAACCCGATGCGGCCATCAACGACCAGAATTTTGCGGTGGTTGCGGAGATTGGCATAATGCAGTGACAGCGGAATGAGGCTGGGCAGGAACTCCGCCACGACGACCCCGGCGCTGCGCAGCATGCCGGTGATCCGAGGCCGCGAGTACTGGCTGCCGACACCATCGACCAGCACCCGGACCTGGACGCCGCGCCGCACGGCGCGGCCGAGGGCGTCGACAAAGCGACGGCCGATCGCATCGCCGTCGAAGATATAGGTCGCAAGGCCGATCGTTTGCACCGCATCGTCGATCGCCGCGAGCATCGCGTCGTAGGCCGCCTCGCCGCTCGGCAACGGCTGCACGGTGTTGCCGCTGGTCAGGGACTCATCAGTGATGCGGTCTAGCAGGCGGACGACCGGCAGCAGATGGGCGCTGTGCGGCGGTAGCGCCGGTGAAGGCCGCATTGGCGCGGCCGACTCGCCGGCCCCTTGGCGGCCTGAGGGTGGCCCGGTGAGCATCGGGCCCGGCGCACTGTTCCGCGTCTGCGACTTCAAAGCCCGCAGCACGCTCGCCCGCCGGCGGATGCGGTTGATGCCGAACAGCCCGTAGAGGATCGGCCCGCCGAACGGGACCAGCCAGATCAGCCCGATCCAGCCGATGGCGGCGCGGACGTCGCGCTTGTGGAGCATGGCATGAGCCGAGGCTGCCGCGGCGGCGGCGATCTGCAGCACCGCCAGCAGCGGTGTCCAGAACGATATCAGCACGTCTACCATGATAGGGATCGCCCCGCGACGCTCCATCCCCCGGGCTAGCCGCCGGCCGCAGTCGATTCGGGCCGGGATTTGGTCCGACCGAGCCAGGCGGTGAAGACGGTGTAGCTGACGGCGAGAACCACCGATCCGACAAAGAGGCCGATGATCCCGGAGCTGAGCACACCACCGATGGCACCGATGAAAATCACCAGCATCGGCACTCTCACCCCCCGCCCCAGCAGCAGCGGCCTCAGGAAGTTGTCAAGCAAGCCGACAAAGACGCACCACAGCAAGAAGGCGATGGCGGTTGGCGTCGAGGCCTCGGAGAACACGTAGATAACGGCACCGGCCAGGACGATGCCGGGGCCGATCTGCACGACGGCGAGCAGCAGGCAGAGCAGCGCCAGCAACCCGGCCCCAGGCACGCCGACGGCGAGAAAGCCGAGGCCGGCCAGCAGTGACTGGATCAGGGCAACGCCGAGGATGCCGCGGGCGACGCTGCGCACCGTCGCCTGGCCGATACTGGCGTAGGTGATGCCGTCCTCGCCCGCCAGCCGCACCGCCACCGCGCGCACCGCCTCGCCGCCACCGTGCGCGTGTGCCAGAAGGATCCCGGCGATGATGACGGCGGCGGTGAACTGGAGAATGCCGAGGCTGGCCTGCCCCGCCGTTGTCAGCAGCCAACCGGCGACGACGACCAGTTGCGGTTGGACCTGCGCCAGCGCATCGGCGAGGTTCTCCGATGCCAGCTGCCAGAACCGGGCGATCGGCTCGCCGATCAACGGCCAAGCCGCAACCCCCTCGAACGGCGGCGGAATGGCCAGCGAGCCATCGGCGAACTGCTTCGCCAGCATGCGCGCGCCTTCGACCAGCGTCGTCACCAGCATCGCCGCCGGCCAGATCAGCAGGACCAGCATCAGCAGGACCAGCAGCACTGCCGCCAGACCGCGGCGGCTTCCGAGCGACGCCTGCAGGCGTTCGTAGAGCGGGTCGACGGCAACAGCGATGATTACTCCCCAGACAAAGGGAATGAGGAACGGCTGCACGATCTGGAAGCACCAGACAAGCAGCAGCGCGATAAGCCCGAGCCGGATCGCCGCTTCGACCATGCGTTTGACGAAGAGGTGCTCGGTGGGTGTCTCCTCACGCGGTGTCATGGTTCAGCCCCTCATCCCGCGGCTCCGGCTTGGCTTGCGCCGCAGCCGGAGGCCGCCCCGCGATGCGACAGGGACCGTGTGGCCCCGCCGATTCGTTGTCTCCCTGCAGCAACGCTGCCGCTAATTTGCCGGCGTGGCCTCGCCGCACCCTGATTTCGCGCGATTCTACAATTACCTAAACGTGCTCGAAACGCCGTAGCGCCGATTGAGCGCAGTTCGTCTTAAGAGATAGCCGCAATGGTGACCAAGATTCGTTTGTCGCGCGACGATCGGATCGCTCGCTCCCGGGCGCCCCAGGCGCCGAAGAAGGCTCGGCCCGACTGGCTGCGCCGGGCTGGCGCGTGGGCTTTGGTGGCCGCCATCTGGGGTGTGGTGCTGCTGGGCGGCCTACTCACCTGGTACGCTCTCGATCTGCCCGACATTGACCAGGCGCTGGCGCCGACGCGCAAGCCGGCGATCACCGTGCTGGCCGAGGACGGCTCCGTGCTGGCAACCCTCGGAGACTTCTATGGCCGGCCGCTGGCGGTGGCCGACCTGCCGAAGGATCTGCCGCGGGCGGTCATCGCCATCGAGGACCACCGCTTCTACCACCATTTTGGGCTCGACCCGATCGGACTGGCGCGGGCGCTGGTGGTGAACATCCGCGCCGGCGGCGTCGTCCAGGGCGGCAGCACCATCACCCAGCAGGCCGCCAAGAACCTCTTTCTCACTCCCGACCGAACGATCAAGCGCAAGGTACAGGAACTGATGCTGGCGCTCTGGCTGGAGCGCAAGTTCAGCAAGGACCAGATCCTGTCGCTGTACCTCAACCGCGCCTACTTCGGCGCCGGCAGCTATGGTGTCGATGCCGCCTCCCGCAAGTACTTCGGCCGGCCGGCGACGCAGGTATCCACCTATCAGGCGGCGATGCTGGCCGGCCTGCTCAAAGCGCCGTCGCGGCTCAACCCGCTGGTCAACCCAGAGAATGCGCAGGCGCGCACCCGCGAGGTGCTGCAGACGATGGTCGACGCCGACTTCCTCGACGAGGCCCGGGCACGCACCGCCTGGAGCGAGCGCAACACCGCCATCGCCGTTCGCCGCATCGGTCCCAACGCCCGCTACTTCGTCGACTGGGTGATGGGTCAGGTGCCAGCTTTCGTCCAGGCGCCAGATCAGGACCTGACCATTCAGACCACGCTCGATGCGCGCCTGCAGAAGATCGCTGAGGCAAAGGTGGTGCAGATCGCCGATTCACCGGCAGCCCTGAAGGCGAGCGTCGGGCAGGCGGCGCTGGTGGCGCTTGCGCCCTCCGGGGCGGTACGGGCGCTCGTCGGTGGCATCGACTACCGGGAGAGTCCGTTCAACCGGGCAACCCAGGCGCGGCGCCAGCCGGGTTCCGCCTTCAAGCCCATCGTCTATGCCGCGGGGATCGAGTCGGGCCTGTCAGCCGATTCCCACATGGTCGACGCGCCGATGCAGGTGGACGGCTGGCAGCCGAAGAACTTCACCAACCGCTATGGTGGCGAGATGAGCCTGCGCCAGGCGATGGCCCAGTCGGTGAATACCGTCGCGGTACAGGTGGGGGAGTACGCCGGCCGCCGGCACGTGATCGACGTTGCCCGCCGTCTCGGTCTCGGCGGCGAGATGGATGTCATCCCGTCGCTGTCGCTCGGCGTCTCCGAGGTCAGCCTCGTCGAGCTGACCGCGGCCTACGCTGCCATCGCCAATGGCGGCACCGGCGTCTGGCCGTACGGCATCGAGTCGGTTTCCGACAACAGCGGACGCGTTCTCTATCGACGCGAGGGTTCCGGTGCCGGCCGGGTGCTGTCGCGCGAGGCGGCCGCCGAGATCACCGACATGCTGGTGGCGGCGGTCGAGACGGGAACCGGCCGGGCGGCGCGCTTCGGCCGGCCGGTCGCCGGCAAGACCGGCACCAGCCAGAACTTCCGCGACGCCTGGTTTGTCGGCTGGAGCGCCGAGATGGTCGCCGGCGTGTGGATGGGCAACGACGACGACCGGGCGATGGTGGCGGTGACCGGCGGCGGACTGCCGGCGCAGCTCTGGCGCGGATTCATGGCTGATGCCCTCGCCGGCCGCCCGGCACGCCCGCTGCCCAGCCTGAGCGTCCCGGTTGCCCGCGCTGCTCCGCAACCGGCGCCAGCGCTGTCCCGCGACGACGACAGCGGCGACAGCGAACGACCGGAGCAGGCGAAGCCGGCGTTCTGGGACCGGCTGCTGCGGATCTTCGGCGGCTGAAGCATCACCGCAGCAGGCCGGTTTCGCACCACGACGTCAGTTCCGCCAGAACGGCTTGAGCGCTTCCCTGTCGGCCGTTGCGCGATCGATGCCGACATCGCGCAGCAGACGGTCATCGAGCTCTCCCAGCTGGTGCCGCTCGCGCGCGCGATCCTGGCAGGCGAGCAGCGTGTCCATCGCTCGGATGAGCAGATCTTGTAGATAGCTGACGCCAGGGCGCTGCAAGGCCGGCTGTTTGGTGGGCAGCGGGAAGCTGTTCCCGGCTGTGCAGGGGACCCGGTTCATCGTTCGTCTCCGATTTATCGCTATTCAGGCGTTCCGGGAGGCCCGGAACTTTGCCTTGCTGATAAGAGTATGCGAGTCTCATATCGGCGACAAACGAGCTTTTGTCTTATAAGCATTAGAATAACTAATGATTATGGAAGACCATGACGCGTCGCCTGCCATCCCTCAACGCGCTGCGCGCGTTTGAAGCCGCAGCCCGGCACCTCAGCTTCACCCGCGCCGCCGGCGAGCTGAACGTTACCCAGGCGGCGATCAGCCACCAGATCAAGAGCCTTGAGGAGCACCTGGGATTACCGCTGTTTCGCCGCCTGAACCGGACGATGATGCTGACCGAGGAAGGTCAGACCCTCTTCCCTGCCGTCCGCGACGCGCTGGATGGGCTGGCCGAAGCGGTGGAGCGGCTGCGAGCCCGCGAGACGGGCGGCACGCTGACTGTCTCCACCCTGCCATCCTTCGCGGTCAAGTGGCTGGTGCCGCGGATGAGCCGCTTCCAGGACCGCCATCCCGATATCGACCTGCGCATCTCGGCCAAGGAGCAACTCGCCGATTTCGCCCGCGACGGCATCGACGTCGCGGTCCGTTTCGGCAACGGCACGTGGCCCGGCGTGCGGGCCGAATGGCTGGCCGACGAGAGCCTGACGCCGGTGTGCAGTCCGGCACTGCTGCCCTCCCTGCAGCACCCTTCCGACCTGGCGCACGCCACACTGCTGCACGAGGACATGCTGCCATTGCGCGACTTCCCGACGTGGAAGACCTGGCTGTCGGCGGCCGGCGTGACCGGCGCCGATCCCACCCGGGGACCGCGCTTCAGCCATACCCACCTGATGCTGCAGGCTGCGATGGACGGCCGCGGCGTGGCCATCGGCCAGTTGTTGATCGTCGGCGACGACCTTGCCGCCGGCCGGCTGGTGGAGCCGTTCAACTTCCGCCTGCCGACCGGCTTCAGCTACTACCTGGTTTACCCGCCGGCATTGGCGGAGAGGCCCAAGGTGTTGGCTTTCCGCCGGTGGGTTACCTCGGAGATGGCGGCCTGATCGTCCTTCCCCTTGGCCGGAGGCACCGGCAGACTCACATACTGGCGATCGCAAGGAAAATGATGCTGAGGACGATCAGCCACTTGCCAACGACGGGAAACGGGTGCTGCTGCGGCTCGGAGGAGGACATATCAATTTCGGTCATGGTCAGATCCTGCACGATCCGTACGACTTATTAAGAATCGTCGTTAAGCATTCATACGGCCCATCTACGGACCGCACCGTGAACCGGATCACACACGGCCAGACGTGTCTCCGGCAATGGTGCTAAGGAACAGTACTCGCGTGTCCTACCCCCATAATCGGCCCGGCGGCAGGGCATGGTTCGCCCGGCTCGACGCGCCCGTACGCGCCGCCCTGCTGATGATCGGCGCATGCGCCGGATTTTCGGTGATGATGGCGGTCGTCCGTCTGGTCTCGCCGGAGGTTCATCCGCTCGAGGCGGCGTTCTTTCGCAACTTCCTCGGCGTGCTGTTCATGCTGCCGTGGCTGTTGCGGACCCGCGGCAGCCGGGTGCGGACGGGCCGGCCGGCGATGCACGTGATCCGAGCCGTCCTCGGCATCACGGCGATGTTCCTGCTGTTCAGCGCGGTCAGTTTGCTGCCGCTCGCCGAGGTGACGGCGCTGTCGTTCACCGCCCCGCTGTTCGCGACGGTGGGCGCCGCCGCCGTCCTGCACGAAAAGGTGGGCCGTCGGCGCTGGGCGGCGACCTTGATCGGGCTGCTCGGAGCACTGGTAATCATCCGGCCGGGCGCCCACACCTTCAGCCCCGAGAGCCTGGTTGCGCTGGCGTCAGCCGCCGCCATCGCTGCGGCGCAGCTTTCAGTCAAGGCGCTCTCGCGCACCGAAGATCCCACTGCCATGGTGATGATCATGGGTCTGCTGATGACACCGATGTCGCTGGTGCCGGCGCTGTTCGTGTGGACTTGGCCGTCCGCGCACGCCCTTGCCTGGATGATGGGCATGGCGGCGTCGGCAACGCTGGGCCAAGTAGCGCTGGTGCGGGCTCTGGCGACTGCGGATGCCTCGGCGGTAATGCCGCTCGACTTCTCACGGCTCATCTTCGCCAGCCTGCTCGGCTGGCTGATGTTCGGCGAGACGCCCGACGGCTGGACCTATGCCGGCGCCGCGATCATCGTCGCGTCCACTGTGTACATCGGCCGCCGCGAGGCGCGCGCCACCCGCCAGCGGCGCGCCCTTCCGGGTGCGTAGCGCCCGGGGCGCGCCCTGGACTCAGCCATGGCTGGTGCTGTCCTCGTTGTCAGCCTTCGCCTGCTCGGCAGCGAGATAGGCTCGTGCCCGCTCCATATGCGCCGGCGTGATGTGCGGCGAGAGTGTGTTCATCGCCAGCAGCATCACCGCCGCGTCGTCGCCGAAGCCGAAGATGGCGACGATGTCGGGAACGATGTCGAACGGCATCACGAAATAGGCGAGCGCCGCCATGAGCACCAGCTGCGCCGACCGCGGCGTCGCCGGATCGATCGCGGCGTAATAGGCGGCGATCACCTTGTCGAGGAAGGGGACGAGACGGAGGGTCCGGCGGACCTTGTGCCAGAACCGCTTGCGCACGTAGCTCTCCTGGCCGGGAAGCGGTACCAGGGCCCGGGAAAGATCGGGGGTGCCAGTCGTGCTCATCGCGTTCCTCTCGAGCGGCCCTGACATCGATACGCGGCCGCAGGCGTCACCCCCAATCAACTGGGCGGAAGTCCGCGTCCGCGCAAGGGATCAAAGCCCCTCGCCACCGCAGGTTCCC
>JAEULG010000020.1 GCA_016793875.1 Rhodospirillales bacterium
GGCGTCCTCGGCCTCTCGTTCATCACCGAGGGGGCAATCCCGTTCGCGGCCAAGGACCCGCTGCGGGTGATCCCGTCGATGGTGGCCGGCTCGGCTGTTGCCGGCGGTATCTCCATGTACTTCGGCTGCGGCCTGCGCGCCCCGCACGGCGGTGTCTTCGTCCTCGCCATTCCCAACGCGGTCAGCCACCTCGGCTGGTATGTCGTCGCCATCGTTGCCGGCACGCTGGTCTCGACGGCGGCGCTGCTGATCGTCAAGCGGCCGCTCGACCAGCCGAAACCGGTCGCACCGCCAGTCTCCGCCTGAACCTCGGCGCAATTAGGGAAGGGCAATGAAAACGACACTCTGGGTGGCGATTGTCATGGCCTTTGCTGCCGTCGCCCCGGCCGCGGCCAAGGAGTTCGTGCTCATCGACTCAGAGGCCTCGACCCGCGAGGGCGACTGGTCGGTGACCAGCAAGCAGGTTGGCGTCACCGCCGGGCCGGCGTTCAGCATCAGCAAGCGGGCGTTGCACGGCGGCAAGCAGGAAGGCACCGACCTGATCGAGGTCAACAACGGCAAGATGACCTTCTGGGTCATCCCGACGCGCGGGATGAACGTGCTGCGGGTGAAGACCGGCGATATCACGCTAGGGTGGACCTCGCCGATCAAGGAGGTGGTCAACCCCGCGTTCATGACCCTCGATGCCCGCGGCGGCCTCGGCTGGCTGGATGGCTTCAACGAATGGCTGGTGCGCTGCGGCTTCGAATGGTCGGGCCACCCCGGCATGGACGATGGCAAGCTGATGACCCTGCACGGCCGTGTCGGCAACACCCCCGCCTCGAAGGTGGTCGTCAGCATCGACGACAAGGCACCCCACCGCATTCACATCCGCGGCCGGGTCGATGAGAAGGTGTTCAAATTCGCCGACTACGAGGCATGGACGGAGATTTCTACCGAGCCGGGCAGCCTCAGCCTGCGGGTCAGCGATACGCTCACCAACCGCAGCGATTACGAGCGCGAGTTCCAGGTGATCTACCACGGCAACTTCGGCCCGCCGCTGCTGGAGGAAGGCTCCGAGTTCGTCGGCGCGGTCAAGCAGGTGACGCCGTTCAACGCCAAAGCGGCGAGGGATATCGCCACCTGGACCACCTACCTTGCCCCGACCAAGGACTTCGGCGAGCAGGTGTTCAACGTCATCCCCCTCGCCGATGCCACGGGAATGACGACGGTGATGCTGCGAAACAAAGCGGCAAACCTCGGCGTCCGCATCACCTATCCCGTCGACGAGCTGCCGTACTTCACCTTGTGGAAGAACACCGACACGCTGAAGGAAGGCTACGTGACCGGCCTCGAGCCGGGGACGGGCTTCGCCTATACGCGGCGCATCGAGCGCCGCTCCGGGCGCGTCCCAAAACTGGCTGCCGGGGCCTCGCGCTCCTTCACCCTCGATTACACCATCCTCCCCGATGCGCCGAGCGTCGCGGGCACCGGCAAGGACATCGCCGCAATTCAGGGCGACCAGAAGACGACGGTGGTCAACGACCCGGAGGTCGATCCGACAGAAGAGTAAGGCACCGCAGGAGGTTGTTCCGCAGGCCGGAGGCGGCGGGAAAGATTGTCGACGCCGATTCGCCACAGTGGGGATCGTGGCCGATCGGCAACAGCCGGTCGTCTCGGCAGGAACCGACCCTTGTAGTGGAGTTTCATGATCCACAGATCGCGGGCGCTACCAGCCCGGTCCCCGGGGCCACCCCCGCGACTAGGAACGGGGAGGGGACGGGGAGACAGAAGGCTGGGCGGCCTGCGCAGGGGTCACCACCTCTATCGTGGGCAGGCAAGACTTCCGAAATTCGTGGAGACGAACGATGGAACAGGCACATCAGCGGTCCGATCGACGCCATCTCAGCGACCTTGCGCTGGAGACGGTGTGGGTCGCGGATGGACAGACCAATCTCGACGCCGATCACGCCAAGGCGCTGGCGCGCCTCGGCTTCGGCTTCTCAGGAGGACGTTTTCTCGTTCAGGCTCACTGAACTTTGGGGGCGGGTGAGGGTCCCTCGCGGAGCGACTCCGCCCGTATCGGGCCGGCGCTGCGGTCTCGAACCGCCCGGCCCGTACCGCCACCCGGGGCCAAAGCCCCGGTGGCGGAGGCCACTACAAAGCCCCTCGGGTTCTCCCGAGGGGCTTTCCTTAACTGGTCGCTGCGGCCGCGTTCGCCGGGCAGCGGCCGGCGCGGCTTTCATCCCACCACGATGTGCAGAACAGCGCGCAGCGCGATCCCGACGCAGGCCCCGCAGAACGCCGGCTTCCACACCGACGCCACCCGCCGTCCCGCCGAAATCAGGATGGCGAAACCAGGCAGGTCGAAGGGATGGATGAGAAAACCCGCCGACTCGTTGAGGACGGACGCGCTGAGGTGATGCTGGCGGACCATCTCGTCGATGATGCCGAGGGTGGCGGTGCCGCCGGCAAGGTACTTGGTGATCGTTAGCAGTACCAGCGCCGGGTCGATCCCAAAGAGCTGCAGCGCGGGCGCGGCGAGCCCGGTCAGCCCGTCGATGGCGCCTGTCTGCCGCAGGATGTTGACGATTACCAGCGAGGGGATCAGGAATGGGATGGCGCCGATCGAGATGGTGAAGGCCTCGGTGCCGGCCCGGCTGATGGTATCGAGGACGCCTTTGGCCCCGTGTGCTGCGGCATGGTGGGGAAGGTCGTCAGCAATGGTCTCTTCGGCGGAGAGCCGGCGGCCGAACAGGTGATAGGTGGTCGCGGCGGCCACCAGCCCGCCGATCACCGAGATCACCAGCACCGGCCCCAGCCGCAGCCCCATCGCGGTCATCGGCAGGCTGGCGTTTGCCTGCGCCATGGCGCAGACCATCGCCAGCGTCGCGGCGAGATGCCGGTCGGACGTACCGCGCCGCTCCATGATCGCCAGCGTCGCCACCGGCGCGGCGAAGCTCACCAGGTTGACCTGCAGCGCCGCAAAGACGCCGAGCCCGGTCAAGCCGAAAGGTCGCAGTGCCGGCGCCAGCCTCGCCACCAGCCAGTCGAGGAAGCCGGTCAGTTCCAGCAGCCGCATCGCGGTCAGCATGACGACCATGACCGGCAGGAAAATGAACAGCACGAGGTTCATCCCGGACTGCCCGGCCGGCAGGATGATATCGGTCATAATGTTCACGGAGCGCCCACCCGTTTTGCCCGACGAACCACTCGGTCCTTGCGGGCTTGATCCCTCTGCGGCCGTGCCGCCTCGCCAGCCGACCCAGTTGGCCCGCGTCACCCCTGACCTGTACCAGGGTCTTGAAGGACGGGCGAAATTAGCAGAGCGCGAGGAACTTGGTGGGCTTCTCTCCGCTCGCTACCACCCTGCGGCCCGCGCATAGGGTGCCGGCGAGCGGAGGCGAACCGCACCATCGGCTGAGAGTCATGGCCGTATAACACCCGCCACGGCGCGGCTGCATCTCTGCAGCCGGCCGCAACGCGATCACAAGACTGATACCATCAACCCTATTGACGTACTGGTAATAAGCCCGTAGCGTCCTCTCGCTCACCGCAGGGGTTCGGCAGCACAGCCGGTGTGGAGAGCGCAGAAGATCAACAAGAGAGGGAATTTTTCCGAATGGCGACCGAGCCTTTGGCAACAACGGCGTTGGGCGATGCGGCGGCGCGGCAGCTGGCGAATGCCACCAAGACCGTACCGCAGATGGCGAGCATCACCCCGCGGTGGCTCGTGCATTGTCTGCAATGGGTTCCCGTCGAGGCAGGCATTTACCGCCGCAACCGCGTGCGGGACGACTCCAGCGTGACCGTCGACTGCTCCGCCCGCGACGAGCGCGGCCTGCCGGAGACCTTCGTCGATTACGACGAGCATCCGCGCGAATACCTGCTCAGCGCGGTGCACACCGTTCTCGACGTACACACCCGGGTGTCCGACCTTTACAGCTCGCCCTACAGCCAGATCGGCGAGCAGCTCCGCCTGACCATCGAGACGATCAAGGAGCGGCAGGAAAGCGAGCTGATCAACAACGCCGAGTACGGCCTGCTCAGCAACGTCGCGCCGTCGATGCGCATCCCGACGCGAAAGGGAGCGCCGACGCCGGATGATCTCGATGAACTCATCACACGTGTCTGGAAGGAGCCGGCCTTCTTTCTCGCCCATCCAGCGGCGATCGCGGCGTTCGGGCGGGAATGCACCTTCCGGGGCGTGCCGCCGCCAACCGCGACGCTGTTTGGCTCGCCGTTCCTGACTTGGCGCGGTCTGCCGCTGGTTCCGTCCAACAAGGTTCCGGTCGTCGACGGCAAGACCAGCATCATCCTGCTGCGGACGGGTGAGGCGAAGCAGGGGGTCGTCGGCCTCTACCAGCCGAACCTGCCGGGCGAGCAGAGCATGGGGCTGTCGGTGCGCTTCATGGGTATCAACAAGAAGGCGATCGCCTCCTACCTGGTGTCCCTCTATTGCTCGCTGGCGGTGCTGACCGATGACGCCCTGGGCGTCCTGCACGACGTCGCCGTGGACCGGTATCACGACTATGACTGACGGCAGCGGGGGCATCCCGGCAGCCCCATCGTCTGCGGCAAGCTTTGCGACGGCCCTCGCGGCCGTCGCTGATGCGGCCGCAACGGTGCCGGACGTGGAGACGCTACGGCAATGGGCGAATGCGATGTTCGCCGCGCTGCCCGGCGCCGCTCCGTCAGGCGCACCCCTTGATCTTCCTGGTCGCCCGGCGGTGCCTCGCGACATATCGCAAGGTGCCGCTCTGTCGGTGGGGGCGCCGCCGGTTGCCAGCTTTGCTGCACCGGCGGCTGCCCGCGCAGCGGGCGGGCCGTCTCTCCCGCGGTTGGAGGCGTCGTCCGTTCCGTTGCCGGGGGAGGCGGAGCTGCGGGCAATGCTGGCGCCGCTGCTGGCAGCCCGCCTGCCGGCTGCGGCCGGGCTGCCGTCTTCGGAGAGCGGATACTATTTCCTGGAGGGCGGCTTGCCGCCTGCCGGGGCGGGGGTGCCGGCGGCCGCGCCGGCGGCGCTGACCACTCCGGCGCCGTTCGACGTAAACGCCATCCGCCGCGACTTTCCTGTCCTGCAGGAGACGGTCCATGGTCGACCGCTGATCTGGCTGGACAGCGCGGCGACGACACAGAAGCCGCAGGCGGTGATCGACCGGCTGGCGTACTTCTACCAGCACGAGAACTCGAACATCCATCGCGCGGCGCATGCGCTGGCGGCGAAGGCGACCGATGCTTACGAGGCGGCGCGCGAGAAGGTCAGGCGCTTCCTCAGCGTGCCGTCAGTCGACGAGATCGTCTTCGTCCGCGGTGCCACCGAGGCGATCAACCTCGTCGCCCAGAGCTGGGGGCGCAAGAACATCGCCGCCGACGACGAGATCATCATCACCTGGCTGGAACACCACGCCAACATCGTCCCCTGGCAGCAACTTTGCACGGAAACCGGGGCACGACTGCGGGTGGTCCCGGTCGACGACCGCGGACAGCTGCGGCTCGATGCCTATGAATCATTGCTGGGCCCGAAGACGAAGCTTGTGGCGTTCTCCCATGTCTCCAACGCGCTCGGCACCATCACGCCAGCGCGGCAGATCATCGAGATGGCGCGGCGGTACGATGCCCGCGTGCTCGTCGACGGCGCCCAGGCGGTCTCGCATCTGCCCACCGATGTGAAGGCGCTCGACTGCGATTGGTACGTCCTCTCTGGCCACAAGCTGTTCGCTCCCACCGGCATCGGCGTGCTGTTCGGCAAGGCCGATGTCCTGGAGGCGATGCCGCCGTGGCAGGGCGGCGGCAACATGATCCGCGATGTGACCTTCGAGAAGACCGAGTATCAGCCGCCACCGGCGCGCTTCGAGGCGGGGACGGGCAGCATCGCCGACGCCGTCGGCCTGGGGGCGGCCATCGACTACGTCGAACGCATCGGCCTGGAGAACATCGGTCGCTACGAGCAGGAACTGCTGGGGCATGCCACCCGCGCGCTCGCCCGCATCCCCGGGCTGCGGCTGATCGGCTTGGCCCCGGAAAGAGCGGCGGTGCTCTCCTTCGTGCTCGACGGCATCCGCAGCGAGGATGTCGGCGCGGCGCTCGATCGTGAGGGCATTGCCGTTCGCGCCGGCCATCATTGCGCCCAGCCGATCCTGCGCCGCTTCGGCCTGGAGAGCACGGTGCGGGCGTCGCTGGCATTCTACAACACCTTCGCCGAGATCGACGCGCTGGCGGCAGCGCTGCTGCGCATTCGCAGTGGCACGCCGCTGGTGACGTAAGGTCGCCGGCGCTGAAAGGAGGAGGCGGCGGCTATGCTCCGCTCGACGCTCAACCACCACCTGACCCTGGTCGCTGACGCCGCCGCCGATTTGCGCGCCGAGCACAGCGGCGCGCGCGAAAAGCTGTGGCTGAGGCTTCGCCACGAGGCCGAGCGCGCCGTGCTGAAAGAGCCGATGCTGGCGCGGCTGTTCTATGAATCCGTGCTCAATCACGTCTGCTTCGAAGACGCGGTTTTCCACCGCGTCGCCGTCCGCCTCGGCAACGAGGTGGCGCCCGCCGGCGTGATTTCCGAGACCTTCCGGCGGGCCAACGCCGATGATCCGGGCATCGGCGAGGCGCTGCGCCTCGATCTTGCCGCGGTGGTGGAACGGGATCCCGCCTGCGAGCGCTTCATCGAGCCGTTTCTCTACTTCAAGGGGTTCCACGCCCTGCAGACGCACCGGCTGGCGCACTGGCTGTGGAGCAACGACCGGCGCGACTTCGCCCTCTACCTGCAGAGCCGGTCATCGGACGTCTTCCAGACCGACATCCACCCGGCCGCCCGCTTCGGGCGGGGCCTGTTTCTGGATCACGCGACCGGGCTGGTGGTCGGCGCCACCGCCGTCGTCGAGGACGACGTCTCGATCCTGCAGAACGTCACCCTGGGCGGCACCGGCAAGGAGGCTGGCGATCGCCATCCGAAGATCCGCCGCGGCGCGATGATCGGGGCCGGCGCCAAGATCCTCGGCAACATCGAGGTGGGCGCCTGTGCCCGCATTGCCGCCGGCTCGGTGGTGCTGCGGCCGGTGCCGCCGCACACCACCGTCGCCGGCGTGCCGGCACGCGTCATCACCACCGCGAGTTCCGAGGGGGAGGTGCCGGCCCGCACGATGGACCAGATCCTCACCGGCCTCTCCTACGACGCCGACTACTCGATCTGAGCAGCTCCGCTGCGAGGGCCGCAGAATTGCCCTTAAGGATTTGCCATGATCATTCGCCAGCTGTTCGATAGCGGCTCATCGACCTACACCTACCTTCTCGGATGCGAAGCGACGCGTCAGGCGATCGTGGTCGACCCGGTGCTGGAGATGATCGAGCGCGACTTGGCCGAACTCATCTCCCTCAACCTTCGCCTCACCTGCACCGTTGAGACGCATGTGCACGCCGACCACGTCACCGCCGCGTGGCAACTGCGGGAGCGAACCGGCTGTCGTGTCGCCTACCCGGCGATGGAGCAAGTCGCCTGCGCCGATCTGCAGCTTGCCGTCGACCAGCCGCTGATGGCCGGCTCCGTGCTGCTGCTACCGCTGCCGACGCCCGGGCACACCGCCGGCCACCACTGCTATCTGCTGGAGCATCCCGTGCCGATGGTGTTCACCGGCGATACCCTGCTGATCGATGGTTGTGGGCGAACCGACCTCGACGGCGGTGACGCCGAGACGCTGTTCCGCTCGGTTCACGACCGGCTGTTCGCACTGCCCGAGGAGACGCTGGTCTATCCCGGTCACGACTACAATCAGCGCCGGGTTTCGACCATCGCCCAGGAGCGAGCCCGCAACCAGCGCCTGAAGGACGGGGTTTCGGCCGACCAGTTCGTGCAGATCATGGCAGGCCTCGATTTGCCGCCGCCGGCGAAGATGGCCACCGCCGTTCCGGCCAACCGCGGCTGCGGCCGCTGTCCGCGGTCCGCGGCGGCGCGCGCGGACGCCTGACCGCTGCTTTCGGATTTCCCCGGGCAGAGGTCGGCGCCGGCCGGACATGCTACCAGGCGGAGGCTTCGGCCGCCTGCTGGACGAGGACAGCGACGGGGAAGTCGGCGAAGAGATCCGCCACCGGCAGCCGACCGCCGTCATCGTCGCCGTCGCTCTCCGCCGTCAACCGCCGGCCGGTGAAGACATCCTCCCACGCCGCGCCGGTCGCCGATGGCGGCAACGCCAGGGCGGTATCTCCCCAGAGATCGCCGACCGGCCAGTGCCGGATCACGGTCAGCCGGGCGGAAAGCCGGGGTGCGACGATGAGCACCTGAGTATCGCCGCTGGCTCGGATGAAGGCGCAGATGTTGTCGGCGAGGGCGCCCTCGCTCTCCACCGGCTGGTAGCCGGCGTCGCGGAACAGGGAAGGGTGGGTGCGGCGCAGGGCGAGCAGGCGCCAGACGACGAACAGCTTCACGGTTCCATCGGTCCAGTCGCGCAGCAGATCCGCGGCCAGACGCTCGCCCTGCTGTTTGAAGGCTTCCTCGATCCGGCTAAGTCGCTGCATCCGGTCTTCGAAATCCACCGGCCGGCGGTTGTCGGGATCGACGAGGCTGAAGTCCCAGAGCTCGCAGCCCTGGTAGATGTCGGGAACGCCCGGCGCGGTGAGCTTGATCGCGGTCTGCGCCAGGCTGTTCACGACCCCCGGCATCGCCACCGCCGCGTGAAACTCGCGGAAGTCGGCAAGGAACGGGTTGGGGCGGGACGCATCGAGCGTCTGGGTGATCAGCCGCAGCAGCGCCTCCTCGTACTCACTGTTGGGGTTGATCCAACTGGAGTGGGTCTTGGCCTCGCGCACGGCCTTGATCATGTAGGTCGAGACGCGCTCGCGCAGCGCGGCGACGGCATCGGCATCGAGGCGGGCGGCATCGGCGAATTCCGCCGGCCAGACCCCGACCAGCGCCTGGTAGTAGAGGTACTCGTCATTGGCGGTGGGGGCCGGCTCGTCGTTGACCATCCCCTTGCGCCGGCTGTTCAGCGTTGCCCAGCGGCGCACCCGCCGGCCCCATTCCACCGGGATCTCGGAGAGGACGTTGATGCGCGCACGCGCGTCCTCGCCGCGCTTGGTGTCGTGGGTTGCCGTCGCCAGCATCGTGTCCGGCCACTGCCGGGCGACATCCTTCATGGCCTTGTGGAAGGCGGCGACGGTGACGCCGAAGCGCTGCGGCTCGCCGCCGACCTCGTTAACGGAGATCAGCCGGTTGTAGCGGTAGAAGGCGGTATCCTCGACGCCCTTCGCCGCCACCGGCCCGGTGTACTGCTGGAACTTCATCGCCAGCCGGCGAACCTCGCGACGGCTGAACGGGCCGCTGCCGGCGGCGAGATCGGTGCTGAGCGCCGCCTGCAGGAAGTCGAAGACACTTTTGTCGGCGCGGACGCTGCGCCGCCGGGCGACACCGACTGCCCAATCGATCTGCCGGCGATCCTCGGCGGTAGCGCCGTCGCCATCGACATAAGTTCGGTAGACGGGAAAGCAGGCGGCGACCTCGCGCAGTGCTTGGCGCAGGCCGACGAGGGTGTAGTCGCGGGTGAGCCAGCTGGTCTCGGTCAGGTGGTTGTACTCGTTGGCCAGCACCCGCAGCTCGCTCGCCAGCTCGAAGTCCATCACCTGCCGCCGGCAGTGGTAGGCGGTGTCCTCGAAGTCCATCGGCTCGTCGATGAAGCGCTCGTAGGTCCGCTGCAACGCTCCCTCGCCGGCCGGATCGAGGAACAGGCCATTGACAAGGTTGAGGAATTCATAGCCGGTGGTGCCTGCGACCTGCCAGTCCTCGCGCAGCCGTTCGTGCGCTGCCAGGATCTTCTCGACGACTATCCAGAACAGCTTCGCACCGTTGCTGTTGCCATTGCTGCCGCGCGCCGCCAGCTCGGCCTGCGCCCGCTCCTGCAGCCGCTGCAGATATTGCTTGGGATCGAACAGCCCGTCGACATGGTCGATGCGCAAGCCATGCACCCGGCCGCGGCGGATCAAATCGAGCACCAGCCGGTGAGTGTCCTCGAAGACGTTCTCCTGTTCGACGCGGATGCCGGCAAGCTCGTTGATCTGGAAGAAGCGGCGGTAGTTGATCTCCTCGGCGGCGACCCGCCAGTGGGCCAGCCGGTAGTGCTGCGCTTCCAGCAGCGCGTGCTTCCACTGCAGCGTGTCGGGATCGTCCACCGCATTGAGCTCAGCCAGCGTCCGTTCGATCGCATCGGTCAGCGCCGTTCCTTCAGCGCCGACGATGTCGGCAAGCTGTTGCTTCAGACGCTCGCCTTCGCCGCGCCGGCCCGAGGCATCCCCCGTCGGCTTGGCCCAGTCACGGAGGTCGCGGAGTTCGGCGATGAGATCGGAGAGGGCGGCGCAGGCTTCGCCGTCGACGGCCTGGGCGGCTTCGCCATTTCCCGCCGGCCTGCTGTAGCGGCGTTGCACCTGCTTCAGGATCTTGTCGTAAGCGGTCGGGGCGATCGGGAAGCGGTGCTCGAAGTAGCGGATGTCGAAGGCGCCGGCGGCGGCATCGAAGGTGAGCCTCAGGTCGCCCGCTTCTAGGATACGGCCATAGTGATCGCCGAGCACCGGCAGCAGCACCTTGCCCTGCAGCTCCGGCTTGGCCGGGTTCCAGTCGATGTCGAAGTACCCGGCATAGGGCGACTCCTCGCCCCACTCGAGCACATCCAGCCACCAGGCGTTGTCGTCCCGACCGATGCCCATATGGTTCGGCACGAAGTCCAGCACCTGTCCCAGCGCGTTGCGATCGAGGGTGTCGGCAAAGGCCTCGAAGGCCGCATCGTCGCCGATCTCCGGGTTGAAGGCGTTGTGGTCGGTAATGTCGTAGCCGTGGGTGCTGCCGGCGCGCGCTTTCAGGTAGGGCGAGGCGTAGACATGGCTGATGCCCAGCAGACTGAGGTACGGAGCGACCCGCGCAGCGTCCTCGAATTTGAAGTCTTTATTGAATTGCAGACGATACGTGGCTCTCGGAGCTTGCGGAATCTCCGCCAATGTCAACCCTCCAATGCGGTTTCGTCGAGGAAGAAGGTGACGCTCCACGGCGGCAGCACACCGCTCACGGGATCACGTTCTTCGGGGTGTGTGGCAAAAAGCAGGCCGCCGCCCGGGGGAGGAAAGGGCGCCGCGTCGGCAGCGTCCGCGCCCAGGTTGGCGACCAGCGCCAGCCGGCTGCCGTCGCCCAGCGTCCAGGCGACGGCAAAGGCGGCGCCGTGCGTCGCCAAGATGCGGCCGCTGCCGCCCTGCAGGCCGCGCAGCCGGGGAATAAGGACACGATGGCGCAGGTGGAGAAGACCGCGGGTAAAGGCGCGCATCGCCGCGTGCTCCGGCACCCCGGCTTCCGCCCAGTCGAGCTTGCTGCTCAGGAAAGTTTCCGGCGCGGTCGGATCGGGAATGCGGGCGCGGGCCTGCGGATCGGCGAATTCGGGAAAGCGGGCGAACTCGCGGCGGCGGCCCTCACGCACCGCCACCTGCAGGTCGTCGCCGAGATCGCAGAAGAACAGGAACGGCCGCCGCGATCCCCACTCCTCGCCCATGAACAGCATCGGCGGCGACGGTGCCAGCAGCAGCACCGCGAGCCCGGCGCGCACCGCCGCCGGCGGTGCCAGTGCCGCCAGCCGCTCGCCGAAGGCGCGGTTGCCGATCTGGTCGTGGTTCTGCAGGAACGAGACGAAGGCGGTGGGCGGCAACGTGCCGCTCGGCTCGCCGCGGCGGGCACCCTCGCGGAAGGGAGACGCCTCGCCCTGCCAGGCGAACCCCTCGGCGAGGCAGCGGGCGAGGTGATGGGCCGGCGTTTCCGCATAATCGACGTAGTAGCCGCGGGTCTCGCCAGTCAGCAGCACGTGCAGGGCGTGGTGGATGTCGTCGTTCCACTGCGCCTCGTAGGGGTGCTCCGGCCGCGGCGCGCCGCCGGCGAGGTAGCGGGCGATGTTGTCGTCGTTCTCCAGCACCAGGTGCACATGCCGGCCAGGGGCGACGCGGGTGCGGACCTCGGCGCCGAGGTCTTCGATGATGTCCGGCACCGACGGATCCGCGATGGCGTGCACCGCATCGAGGCGCAGTCCGTCGAAGCGGAACTCCTCGATCCAATAGAGGGCATTCTCGATGAAGAAGCGGCGGACCGGGGCTTTTCCCGGCGACGAGAAATCGATGGCGGCGCCCCATGGCGTGTGGCGGGCGGCGTCGAAGAAGCTCTGGGCGTAGACCCCGAGGTAGTTCCCCTCCGGTCCGAAGTGGTTGTAGACGACGTCGAGGAAGACCATCAGGCCGCGCGCATGCGCCGCATCGATCAGCGCCTTCAGGTCCTCCGGCCGGCCATACGCCGATTCCGGCGCGAACAGCGAAACCCCGTCGTAGCCCCAATCGCGCTCGCCCGGGAAGTCAGCGACCGGCATCAACTCGAGGACGGTAACGCCGAGTTCGGCAATGGCATCGAGGCGGCCGATGGCGGCGCGGAAGGTCCCCTCGGGGGTGAAGGTGCCGATGTGCAGCTCGTACAGCACGGCCTCCTCCCACGGCCGGCCCCGCCAGTCGGCGCAGGTCCAGCGGAAGGCGCGCGGGTCGATCACCTCGCTCGGGCCGTGCACATCCTCCGGCTGGAAGCGCGACGCCGGGTCCGGCACGGCGAGGCCGCCGTCGATGCGGAAGCGGTAGCGGCTGCCGGCTCCGGCCTCAGCAATGACGGCCTCGTGCCAGCCGTCGTCATGGCCTGCCAGCGGGACTTCGCAGGCCGCGCCGCCGTCGAGCAGGAGGGTGACCCGCCCGGCTTCCGGCGCCCACAGCCGGAAGCGGACGCCGCCGCCGGCCAGGAGCTGCGCGCCGAACGGCATATCGTGGGCGGAGCGGCTCGCGAAGCCCTCGTCGGCGGCCCGCCGAACCCGGGGCGATCGGACGGCGGCGGAAGGTTGCGGCGTCATTGTCCCGTCGTACTCCTTCGTTCCGATGGCGGCCGTTTCGTTGGTGGCCGGTCCGCACCGCCCCTCACGCTGCAGCGCGACAAAGGCAAGGGCAAGGCCGTGATCAAGGAGGAAACCGGAGGGGCGACGGCGGGTTCCCCGCAGCGGTGCGATCATCGGGCTGGGCGCCGACCGCGCAGTGGAAAGGCGACGCAAAAGCGTGCTTCCACCCCACTGCCGAAAGTAAGAAGCGATAGGCCTTTCAGGCGCTACTGAGAACTGACTGTAGAACTGTCTACGCAACCGTCTCTTGACGCCGAAAAGATCGTCCCATAGCCTCCACTTGGGGGCAGTGGGGACTAAAACGACCCTGCTCCGGATACGCCGTATTTCGGTAAACAGAGCAAGGACCAATAAAATGGCGGTACTAAGCGGCACTGATGCACCTGAGACGATCAATGGCACTGCCGATGGTGATGTGATAAACGGTTATGCTGGCAATGATATGCTCAGAGGAAAAGGAGGAGGTGATGTTATCGATGGCGGCCAGGGTAATGACACCTTACAGGGTGGGGATGGTAATGATGTTATTTTCGGTAGCGCCGGCATTTATGGCCCAAGTTACTATGGGGCATTTGGACTTGTGATTGGGTCTGCCGGCAATGACGTCATCGATGGGGGTACAGGTATAGATCAAGTTAGTTATGCCCATGGCTATGCGAACAAAGGGATCGTAGTTGACTTGACAGCAGGCACCGCTGTAACCACCACCGGCCACGATACACTGATCAGTATCGAAAATGTTACCGGATCACTGTGGGATGATACGCTCCTCGGCAGTAGCGTAGCTAACTTGCTTGATGGATTTGGCGGAAACGACAAGTTGGATGGTCGCGGTGGCAATGACTCTTTATACGGGTACAGCGGAAATGATACTCTCTTGGGCGGAGGTGGTAATGATGAACTCCAGGGAAACTCCGGCAACGACAGCCTGAATGGGGGGGCAGGTAACGACACTCTGTGGGGAGGAAGTGAAAAGGACGTCTACGTCGGTGGAGCTGGCGCCGACAAGTTTATCTTCGATGACCTGGTTACCGGGGCTGCAACCCGCAACATTATTTCAGATTTCTCGCATACGCAAGGCGACAAGGTGGATCTATATTTCATATACGCTGATCCGACCGGCGGCGCCGGCGATTTTACCTTTGTCGGCACCGGGGCTTTCACCGGCGCCGGGCAGCTTCGCTATCTGCATGTCGGCGGCAACACCATCATCCAAGGCAACACCGACGCCGACGCGGCGCCGGAGATTGAGATCCAGGTCACCGGCACCGTTGATTTCGTCGCCAGCGACTTCATTCTCTAGCCCGCCCTCATGGCTGAGCCGAAGCGCAGCGACTCCCCGGGCGGAAGCCGCTGCGCCGGGCAGGAAGTCGGACCGCGGGCAGGCACGCCCCCTGCCTGCAACAAGTTGCTGCCAACGCGCTGTCCCGCAGCGTTTGAAGCCCGCGGGCGAACCCGATAGACTGCCGCCCGCCATGCGCCGGCGGGTCGCCCGCGGGGCGCGTTCCCAGGCGAATCTTAAGTGCGAAAGGGATGAGGGGATGACGTCGACGTTGATTTTGCTGCGCCACGGCGAGAGCGAGTGGAACCTCGCCAACCGCTTCACCGGCTGGGTCGACGTCGACCTCAGCGACAAGGGCCGCGCCGAGGCCAAGCGTGGCGGCCAGCAGATGAAGGAAGAAGGCTTCGAGATCGACATCTGCTTCACCTCGGTGCTGAAGCGCGCCATCCGCACGCTGTGGATCGCCCTCGACGAGATGGACCAGATGTGGGTGCCGGTGGTACGCGCCTGGCAGCTCAACGAGCGCCACTACGGCAGCCTGCAAGGCCTGAACAAGGCGGAGACGGCAAAGAAATTCGGCGAGGATCAGGTGAAGATCTGGCGGCGCAGCTACGACATCCCGCCGCCGCCGCTGGATCTCTCCGACAAGATGCACCCGCGCTTCGAGCGGCGCTATGCCCAGCTCGATCCGGTGATCCTGCCATCGACCGAGTCGCTGGCGATCACCCTCGACCGGGTCATGCCGTTCTGGGCGAACACCGTCGTTCCCCATCTGCGGAACAACAAGACGGTGCTGATCGCTGCCCATGGCAACAGCCTGCGGGCGCTGGTCAAGCACCTCAACAAGATCTCAGACAAGGACATCATCGAGCTCAACATCCCGACCGGCATCCCGCGCGCCTATGAGCTCGACGACGAACTCAACGTGGTGAGCGATCGCTATCTCGGCGATCCGGCGGCGGCTGCCGCGGCGGCAGCGGCGGTGGCGGCGCAGGCCTCGGCCGCGCGCGCCTGAGCTCCGGCTCCTTTCGCAGCAGCACGCCCGGGCCACCGCCGGTTGCCCGGGCGGCTCCTGCCGTCGCACCCCGTCGCAGGTTCTCGGCGGCGCGCGATCGTGATCGCGGCGGCGAAGGGCCCCCCTCGGGCCGCCCTTGATCCGCGATTGCACTCCCCTATCATCAGTCTGGCGCGGCTGCGGTGGTGCCGGCCGCGCGCAGCGGTAGCGGCTCCGGCAGGCCGCCGGGTGGACGCACCTGCCCCCTGGTGATGATCCGGTGACGGATTCCTGATATGTTCGGCCCTGCTCCCGCTGCGAGCCAAACACCGGCGCTACCGGCCCAACCCAGATATAAGGAATGCGGATGTTCCCACGTCGTCTCGCCGCCACCGCGGTCGCGGTGCTGCTGCTGGCGTTCCCGGCCGCGGCGGCCGACTCGCCGTCCGGCAGCAAGCCGGAAAGCAAGGTCGACACCTACGAGCTGCTCAATCTATTCGGCGACGTCTTCGAGCGGGTGCGTTCCGACTACGTCGAGCAGGCCAGCGACGAACAGCTCATCGAGGCGGCGATCAACGGCATGCTGTCGTCGCTGGACCCGCATTCCGGCTACATGAACGACAAACGCTTCGACGAGATGAAAGTGCAGACGCAAGGCGCCTTCGGCGGTCTCGGCATCGAGGTGACGATGGAGGGCGGGCTGGTCAAGGTGGTCTCGCCGATCGACGATACGCCGGCGTTCAAGGCCGGCATCGAGCCCGGCGACCTGATCACCCACATCAACGGCGAGCAGGTGCTGGGCATGACCCTGCCGGATGCCGTCGACAAGATGCGCGGGCCGGCGGGCAGCGACATCAAGCTGACCATCCGCCGTGCCGAGCGCGAGCCGTTCGACGTCAGCCTCACCCGCTCGGTGATCAAGATCAAGTCGGTGCGCTCCCGCCTGGAGGGCAAGGTCGGCTACATCCGCATCAGCTCGTTCAGCGAGCAGACCGACGCCGGCCTGCAGGACGCCATCGACGACCTGAAGAAGCAGGCGGGTGGCCAGCTGCAGGGCATCGTCCTCGACCTGCGCAACAATCCCGGTGGCCTGCTGACCCAGGCGGTGGCCGTCGCCGACGATTTCCTCGATCAGGGCGAGATCGTCTCGACGCGCGCGCGCAAGCCGGAAGACGCCCAGCGGTTCAACGCCAAGCCGGGCGATCTCGCTGGCGGCCTGCCGGTCGTCGTGCTGATCAACGGCGGCTCGGCCTCAGCCTCCGAGATCGTTGCCGGCGCGCTGCAGGACCACGGGCGGGCGATTCTGCTGGGGACCAAGTCGTTCGGCAAGGGCTCGGTGCAGACCATCGTGCCGCTGTCCGGGCACGGGGCGATGCGGCTGACCACCGCCCGCTACTACACGCCGTCGGGCCGCTCCATCCAGGCGGTCGGGATCGAGCCGGACATCATCGTCGAGCAGGCGAAGATCGAGACGGTGAAGTCAGACCCCAACGCCCGCCGCGAATCCGACCTGCGCGGCGCCCTGCCCAATCCGACGAGCCCGGCTGAGGGGGCGCCGCAGGGTGCTCCCCAGGGCGCACCGGAAGGACCGCCGCCGGCCGGGCTGACTGCCGCCGAGGCTGAGAGCGGCGCATCCGACTACCAGCTCATGCGGGCGATGGACCTGGTGCACGGGCTGGCGATGTTCTCGGCGCGCGCCGGCAACGGCACCCACTGACCGCCAGCTCCGGGGAGGGGCCGGGGATGACGGGGGGATGACTGGGGCTGTTGGCAAAGAGTGGCCGCTCCGCCGCGTCGCGCTCGCGGCGGTGCTGGCTGCCGTCGCGACCGTGGCGCTGGTGTTCGCGGGACTCTCGCTGCTGGCGCCGGCGACAGGGCCGGCCGCCCCCGCGGTTGTATTGACATTGCCGGCCGCGCCGATCCCGGCAGCGGAGGTGCGCCCGGGCAGCGATGCCGGTATGGTCGTCCCCGCCACCACCGCGGCCGCGTACGCGACTGTTCCCGAGCTGGCGCCGGGAGCGCCACTGGCGCCGGCACCCGATCCCGCCCTGCTCGAAGAGCTCCCCGGCGGCGCTGGGCTGCCGAAGGTGGCGGCGGACGGCCGGCAGCCGTGGCAGGCTTACGCCCAGCCATTCGACCGTCGCGACCGGCGGGCGCGGCTGGTGTTTATCGTCCTCGACGTCGGCCTGAGCCGCGCCGCCAGCGAGGCTGCCGTCTACCGCCTGCCGGCGCCGGTAACCCTTGTCATCGATGCCTACGCCGAAGTGCCGCAGCAGTGGGCGGCTGCCGCCCGGCGCGCCGGCCACGAGGTGCTGGCGGATCTGCCGCTGCAGGCGGCTGCGGGCAGCGGCGACGACGCCGGGCCGCGCGCGCTGCCCACCGCTGCCGACGATGACGAGACGGTGCAGCGGGCGCAGGCGCTGCTCGGCCGCTTCACCGGCTACACCGGAGTGCTGACACAGGGTGGCGGCGGCTCTGCCGACGGCTTCACCCGGCTGGGGCCGCTGCTCGACGCGCTGCGCCGCCGCGGCCTGTTGCTGGTCGACGGGGTCGCCAGCGAAGGAGCGCCGCTGTTCCGCCTCGGCGAGCGTGCCGGCTTGCCGCGCGCCCGCATTGATGCCCGGATCGCCGGCGATGCGGCCGCCATCGACCGCCAGCTCGCGGCGCTGGCGGCGACGGCGCGCGAGCGGTTCGTCGCCGTCGGCGCGTTGCGGCCGACGCCGGTTGGCATCGAACGGCTGCGCGCCTTCCTTGCCGGGATCGATGCCGGGCGCTATGTCCTGGCGCCGGTCTCGGCGGTGGTGGCAGGGGAGGCGGGATGAGCAAGCGCAAGCAGGAGGAGATGGGCGCGCTGCCCTACCGGCGCGGTGTCGGCGTGCTGCTGTTCCGCACCGATGGGCTGGTGTTCGTCGCCCGCAGGATCGATACGCCGGGCGACGCTTGGCAGCTGCCGCAGGGCGGCGTCGATGACGGCGAGAAGCCGCGCCGCGCGGTGCTGCGCGAGCTGAAGGAGGAGACCGGGACCGACCGCGCCGAGATCCTCGGCAAATCGCGGCATTGGTACCGCTACGACCTGCCGGAGGAGTTGCGCGGCCGGGTATGGGGCGGCAGGTATCGTGGCCAGAAGCAGCGGTGGTTCGCGATGCGCTTTCTCGGCAGCGACGCCGACATCGACCTCGCTGCCGACGGCCACCCCGAGTTCGACGCGTGGAAGTGGGTGGCGCTGGCTGCGCTGCCCGGCTTCGCCGTCAGCTTCAAGCAGGCCCTCTACCACGACCTCGCCAGCGAATTCGCCCCCTACGCCGCCGCCCTCGCCGCGGGCATCAAGCTCGGAAAGAAGCGCCGCAGGAAACACGCCTGCCGCAATTGCCTGCGCCTTGGCGATGCCGCGTTCTGCCAGAAGAAGTGCGAGAAATAGGGGGCTCGCCGGGACGGTGTCGTGGCAACGAAGAACCGTCCATTGTGACGGTTCGTTGCGTAGGGTGAGCGGGCGCAGCGAAGCGCAACCTCTGTGTTCCAAAGGCCCTTCAGAGTCTGAGCAGGGGGAGGAAGATCGCGCCCCTGGCGTCGCGTAACGGCTGTGGGTGAGTGGTCTGTCCGCGGCGACCGCCGGGAGTAAACGGGTGTAGGCTGGCCCTTATCCACGGCGGGGGCCACGCCGCGGTGTTCTTCGGTAGGGTTGGGGTGCGAGAGGCTTCGCCGATCGGCTTTCCCGGGGTCGGCGCGCTGACCCGGGAGCCAATGATACGGCGGTTCTGACAGTCAGTCGGCGGCCTCCACTTGCTTGCCGTTCAGCAGATAGCGGGGCGACGCCTGCTGCTTGAGGAAGGCGGCGAAGCTCTTCTTTATCGCCGGCAGGCGATAAAGCATCATCAGGCTGGACTTTCTGGTCCGGG
>JAEULG010000231.1 GCA_016793875.1 Rhodospirillales bacterium
CGCACCTTCTCCTGGCGGCGCAAGGTGTTCCTCGCGTCCACGCCGACGATCAAGGGCCTATCGCGCATCGAGCGCGAGTACGAGGCCTCCGACCAGCGGCGGTTCTTCGTGCCCTGTCCCCGATGCGGGCACGAGCAGTCCCTCGTCTTCGAGCGGCTGCGCTGGCAGAAAGGCCAGCCGGAGACGGCGGCGTACGTCTGCGCCGGCTGCGAGCAGCCGATCGCCGAGCACCACAAGACGCAGATGCTGGCGCGCGGCCGCTGGCAGGCGACCGCGACCAGCGCCGATCCGCTGACCATCGGCTTCCATCTCTCCAGCCTCTACAGCCCGATCGGCTGGCTCAGCTGGGAGCGGATCGCCCGCGACTGGCAGGCGGCGCAGGGCTCGGAAGAGGCCAAGCGCAGCTTCGTCAACACCGTGCTCGGCGAGACGTGGATCGAGAGCGGCGAGGCACCCGACTGGCAGCGCCTCTACGAGCGACGAGAGGATTGGCCGATCGGCACGGTACCGGCAGGGGGGCTGTTCCTGACCGCCGGCGCCGACGTGCAGAAGGACCGCATCGAAGTCTCGGTGTGGGCGTGGGGCCGTGGCCTGGAGAGCTGGCTGGTCGAGCACGTCGTGCTTGATGGCGGCCCCGGCGAGGCGGCCGGCTGGCGCGGGCTCACCGCCCTGCTCGGCCAGACCTGGCCGCACGCCTCGGGGGCGCGGCTGGGCGTCGCCCGGCTGGCGATCGACAGCGGCTACGATGCCGCTGCCGTCTATGCCTGGGCGCGCTGCCAAGGCTTCGCCCAGGTCATGCCGGTCAAGGGTGTCGAGGGCTTCAACCGGGCTGCCCCCGTCGCCGGTCCCACCTACGTCGACGTCACCGACCGCGGCAGCCGCATCCGCCGCGGCGCCCGGCTGTGGACGGTTGCCGTCGCCACCTTCAAGGCGGAGACCTACCGCTTCCTGCGCCTCGACCGGCCCACCGACGAGGAGAGCGCCAGTGGTGCGCCGGCCCCTGCCGGCAGCGTGCACCTGCCGCACGGCGCCGATGCGGAGTGGATCAAGCAGCTGGTTGCCGAGCAGCTGGTCACCGTCAAGACGAAGCGCGGCTTCTCGCGCCCGGAGTGGCAGAAGCTGCGCGAGCGCAACGAGGCTCTCGACTGCCGCGTCTACGCCCGCGCCGCCGCCTGGATCGCCGGCGCCGACCGCTGGACCGAGGCGAAGTGGCGGGATCTGGAAGCGCAGCTGGTCCCGGTCGAGACCGGCGGGGATCCGTCTTCCCCGCCGGCAGCACCCGGGACGCCCGCGGCGCCGGCGGCATCTGCCGGTCGGCTGCGGACCGCATCGCGCCGGGGGCGGCGCGTGTTTCGATCGAGCTATCTGAGCTGAACGATGACCCTGGACGAGCTGACCCGCCAGCGGACGGCGCTGCTGGCCGCCCGCTATCGCGGCGTGCGCACCGTCGAGGTCGACGGCAGGCGCGTCACCTACGCCACCGACGCCGAGATGGCGGCAGCGCTCGCCGACCTGGAGAAGCGCATCGCCGCCACGACGACCGGAACGCCACGGCGGCGGATCCTCACCTCCGCAACGAAAGGGCTCTGATGCCCGGAATGCTGACGCACTGGCGCCGCCGCGTCGGCGCCTTCATCGGCGGCTTCGAGGCCGGGCTCGCCAACCGCCGGCTGAAGGGCTTCCAGCCGAGCCGGGCGCACGTCAATACGCTGATCGCAGCATCCGGTGCCGACATCACCGCCCGCGCCCGCTGGCTGATCCGCAACAACGGCTATGCCGCCAACGCCATCGAGAGCTGGGCCGG
>JAEULG010000148.1 GCA_016793875.1 Rhodospirillales bacterium
TGCCTTGGGGACGCTGGCCGCTGACCATCCATTCGGCCGGCTGGGGGATCTTCGCCAATATCATCGTCTGTGCCAGCGTCTCGGCGATAACCCAGGAGAGCCGGCAGCGCCTGCATCGGATGAAGTTCCACGCCTTCCTGCGCCATCACACGCGGCTGTCCCCTGCGACCCGGCGCCTAAAACCCTTGGCCTGGATCCTGACCATCGGCTGGCTGCTGTTCGCCATCGGGCCGTTCGCCGTCATCGGCAACTGGATCTTTGGGGCGCCAACGGCCGGCCGGGAAGGCTGGACGTTCGGCATCCCCTCGATCTGGGCGTGGCAGATCCTGTTCTGGATGCTCGGGGTCGCGCTGCTGTGGTTCCTTGCCTATCGCATGGAGATGGCGACGATGCCGGCAAAGGACGTCGAGGCGCTGGTCGATGACGTCGGCGATGAAGTCATGGCCAAGCCCAGCCTGTGACGGCCGCATCCGAGAAGAGGACCGTTATGCGAATTCCTCGGCTGTGCCGCTGATAAGAAGATAAAGCCAAGTCGAACCCTGGGAGCAAAGGAGCGCGCTGATAATGGCCCGAAAGGGCAAGGAGGAGTGATTTCGGGTATCGCCATCTCCGATCACTATCGACATTGTGTTTGATGGCATTGACGAAACTCTTGATCTGTGGCCACATTGCCACGGAAGGGGCTTGATAGGCTGTTCAGGGCTCTTGTTCTGGGAGGGAGTTTGCATGAGCGACATGGAAGCGCGGTTGCATGCCGTAGCCGCAAAACGATGGCGAATTGCCATCTGGCTCAGCATCATCATGCTGATTGCCTATTACGGTTTCATCCTGCTGGTGGCGTTCAACAAGCCGCTGCTGGCGAAGACCCTGGTGTCGACCACAGTGGCCACCGGCGCGGTTTCGCCCGCGTTGTCCCTCGGGATCCTGCTGGGTGCGCTGGTCATCGTATTCGCCTGGGTGCTGACCCTGATCTACGTGAACTGGGCGAATACCAAGTACGACCACGAAATCCACGAACTAGCCCATTTGCGAGGGTAGGCGCATGAGCTCAGGAACCAACTGGATTTCGATCCTGTTTTTCTTCGTGTTCGTCGGCGCCACCCTTCTCATCACGTACTGGGCGGCGCGGCAGACGAAGACTGCCGAGCACTTCTACGCCGCCGGTCGTTCGGTGACGGGTTTCCAGAATGGCCTCGCCCTTGCCGGCGACTACATGAGTGCGGCCAGCTTCCTTGGCATCGCCGGCCTCGTCGCCCTGAACGGCTTCGACGGCTTGATCTACTCGACCGGCTGGCTCGTCGGCTGGCCGATCATCCTGTTCCTGATCGCCGAGCCGCTGCGCAACCTCGGCAAGTACACCTTCACCGACGTCGTCGCCTACCGGCTGCGGCAGAAACCGGTCCGCGTCGCCTCGGCGATCGGCACCATGGCGGTGGTGCTGACCTACCTGATCGCCCAGATGGTCGGCTCCGGGACGCTGATCCAGTTGCTGTTTGGCCTCAATTACGTCGTCGCGGTGATCATCGTCGGCTGCGTGATGATGACCTACGTGCTGTTCGGCGGCATGATCGCGACGACCTGGGTGCAGATCATCAAGGCGGGGCTGCTCCTCGGCGGCGCGCTGGTGATGGCGCTGATCGTGCTCAGCAAGTTCGGCTTCAACCCCATCAACCTGTTCGCTCAGGCGGCTTCCGCCGGCTGCGATCCGAAGGCGGCGGCGGGCAGTCAGCTGTTCTGCTACGGGCCGAAGGTACTCGATCCGGGCACCAAGGTGGTCACCGGCGCGTGGGACGCGGTCTCGCTCGGCATGGCACTGATGTTTGGTACCGCCGGTCTGCCGCACATCCTGATGCGCTTCTACACCGTGCCGAACGCCAAGGCGGCGCGCGTCTCGGTGATGTGGGCGACCATCTGGATCGGCGCCTTCTACCTGATCACCTTCATTCTCGGTTTCGGCTCGATGGTCCTGGTTGGTCAGGCCAACATCCTGGCGGCCGGCGGCGGCGGCAACATGGCAGCGCCACTGCTCGCCCATGTCATCGCTGGCGACGTCTTCTTCGGCTTTATCTGCGCCGTCGCCTTCGCCACTATCCTCGCGGTGGTGGCCGGCCTGACTCTCGCCGGTGCGGGTGCGCTCTCCCATGATCTGTGGGTGAATGTCTTCCGCGGTGGCCACGCGCCGGAATCGGAGCAGCTGAAGGTGGCGCGGGTGGCGTCGATCATCCTTGGCGTCTGCGCGATCCTGCTGGGCATCGTCTTCCAGGGGCAGAACGTCGCCTACATGGTGGGTCTCACCTTCTCCATCGCCGCATCCGGCAACTTCCCGGCGCTGGTGATGTCGGTGTTCTGGAAGCGGTTCACGACCTGGGGGGCGGTCTGCAGCATTCTGTTCGGCACTTTCGCCACCCTGCTGCTGATCTACCTGGGACCCACGATCCAGATCGACCTGCTGTTCGGCAAGGCGGGTGATGTGATCACGCCGGCGCTGGCGGCAAAGGTTGCCGGTATCCCCGGGCTGGAGACGGCGCTAGCGGGCGCCAAGCTCACCGCCGATCACGTTGCCGCCTACGGCTCATACCTGGCCGGCCAGTGGTGGTTCTTCCCCCTGAAGAACCCCTGCATTCTGACGATGACCGGTGCCTTTCTTATCGGCATCATCGTGTCGCTGCTGGCGCCGGAACGCTCGGCGCAGGAAGGCTTTACCGAGGTCGAGCGGCGGGCGGTTCTGGGCGAGCCGCGCGGCGCGGCGGCCGAGTAGTCTTCTCGCCGGCCCCCGGGCGGCGTTCATCGGGAGCAAGGGGCGGGCTGGAGGAGCAATCCTCCAGCCCGCTGCCGTTCGTGCTTCCGTTGTTGCGGGTTCCGCTACCGGTGCTTAGGCTGGTCCAGCGCCAGCCTGGCCGGCGGGGCGCAAGGGGACGCTAGCGGCGCCGAAGGCTGCGGAACCGGCGGCTTCGTTTTGAGGCCGTTCCCGCAGCACGAAGGGTAAAGGGCGTCGGCGCGGTCCGGGCAGCACGGGAGAGCCCGTAAATGGCCGATCCGGAAGCGGGCGATTTCCTTAAGGCGATTGCGCCGTTCAATCATCTCAGCCGCGACGAGTTCGCCGGCGTCGCCGACGCGCTGACCTCGGGCCGTTACGCTGCTGGCGAGATCCTCCAGGCGCGGCGTGCCGATCCCGCCTGCCTGTTCGTCGTCTGCGAAGGTATCATCGAGGAGCTTGACCAGAGCGGGACCGTCGGGCTCTACGCCGACGGCGCCAGCTTCGATTCCATGGCGCTGATCAACGGCCGCAGCGAGAACGCCTTCATCTCGCGCGACCGCAGCCTGTGTTACCAGCTGCCGGTGCAGCTGTTCCACGCGCTGTGCCGCAGCAACGCCCCCTTCCGCGAGTTCTTCCAGCGCGACCTCGGCCGTCGACTGGATGCGCTCGTGTCCGTGCAGCAGCGTCGAGAGACCGCCTCGTTCCTGCTGGCGCGGATCAGCGAGGGCCATCTCCACCCGCCGGTGTTCGTCACCCCGGAGACGACGATCCGCGCCGCAACGCAACTGATGCAGGAGCGCGAGGTGTCGGCCGTACTGGTCCGTCGCGGTGACGAGACTGGCATCTTCACCGAGCGCGACGTCCGCGAGCGCTCGCTGCTGATGGGCATGCCGGAAAGCACCCCCATCGGCGATCTTGCCTCGTACAATCTGTGCACTATCGACCGCGACGACTTCCTGTTCAACGCGCTGGTGCTGATGACCGAGCGGGCGATCCGCCACGTCGTCGTCACCCGCGGGAGCGAGATCGAAGGAACCTTCGAGCAGGCAGACTTGCTCGGCTACCTCGCCAACTCCTCCTACGTCATTGCCAGCAAGCTCGACCGGGCTGGCGGGCTGCCTGATCTGGCGGCGCCTGCTGCCGCCGTCCCGCACCTCGTCGAATCGCTATTCGGCCGCGGCGTCAAGCCGCGCCACATCGCGCGCATCGTCACCGACCTCAACCGCAAGCTGTTCCGGCGGGTGTTCGAGCAGGTGACGCCGGCCGAGCGACGCGGCGATGTCTGTCTGATCGTGATGGGCAGCGAGGGACGTGGTGAGCAGTTGCTGCGTACCGATCAGGATAATGGGCTCATCTTCCGCGATGAGCCGGTCGACGGCGAGCGGAAGGCTATTGCCGAGCCGTTCAACCGGGCGCTGATCGATCTCGGTTATCCGCCGTGCCCCGGCAATGTCATGGCCACCAACCCTGAGTGGTCGCAGGCGGTGGCGAGCTATCGCCGGGATGTCAGGCGCTGGATGTCGGAGCCGTCCGCCGATGCCTTCCTCAAGCTGGCCATCCTCTATGACGCGAGCCCGGTTGCCGGCGAAGCTCGCCTCCTGACGCAGATCAAGGCGATGCTGTTCGAGTTTCTCGGGAGGGAGGAGGCGTTCGCCGGCCATTTCTCCCGGGCGACCCTGACCTTCCCGACGCCGCTCGGGCTGTTCAACCGGCTTATTCTCACAGAGACCCCGAACGGCGGCCAGGGGATCGACGTGAAGAAGGGCGCGATCTTTCCCATCGTCCATGGCGTGCGCAGCCTCGCGCTGGAGTATCGCATCACCGAGACCAACACGATCGGCCGCATCCAGGCGCTGAGCGGGCGGGGGCCGTTCAGCGATGCGTTCAGTGCCGACCTGATCGAGGCGTTCGACTTCGTCAGCACGCTGCGGCTGCGCCAGCAGTTCCGGGCGGTGGGTCAGGGCGAGACCTTCGACAATACCGTCGATGTCGGTCTGCTGCGCGGCTTCGAGCGCAATCTGCTGCGCGATTCGCTGAAGATCGTCAAGCAGTTCAAGTCGGACATTACACACCACTTCCGGCTGAACATGCTGGGATAGATGCGGCCGGGGGAGGGAAGCACGGTGCTCGGTGATGGCAGGGCAGCTGCCGCTTTACCGATCCAGGGGAAGAACCCATCTGTGGCCTATGTTACCGCCGATATACGGACGGACGAAGGAAGACGAGATGAGTGAAAGCGCGGCGCATCCGGGCGGGACGATCACCATCGGCGGCGACCTCGCGGTCGGCCGCCTCGGCTTCGGGGCCATGCGCCTGTGCGGTCCCGGCGTCTGGGGCGAGCCGTCCGATCCCGCCGCAGCCCGAACGGTGCTGAAGCGGGCGATCGCACTGGGCGTGACGCTGATCGACACGGCCGACGCCTATGGTCCCGAGGTCGACGAACGGCTGATCGCCGAAGCACTTCACCCTTACCCCGAAGGCGTGGTGATCGCGACGAAGGGCGGTCTGGTGCGGCCCGGGGCCGGACGCTGGACGCCGGATGGCCGTCCGGAACACCTACGCGCTGCCTGCGACGGCAGTCTGCGGCGCCTGAAGCTGGAGCGGATCGACCTCTACCAGTTGCATTCGCCGGATCCCCGCGTTCCTTACGAGGAATCGATCGGAGCGCTGGCCGACCTGCGTGCCGCCGGCAAGGTGCGCCACGTCGGTGTCTCCAACGTCAACGCCGATCAGCTCGCCCGGGCGCGGCGGATCGTCCCGATCGTCTCGGTGCAAAACCGCTTCAACCTGACCGACCGTTCCTCGGAACCGGTGCTGGCGGAATGCGAGAAGGCGGGGATCGCCTTCCTGCCGTGGTATCCGCTGAGCGCCGGGAGCAGCACGGCCGCTAACGGCGCGCTGGGTGAGGTGGCCCGCCGCCACAAGGCAACACCGGCTCAGGTGGCCCTCGCCTGGCTGCTGGCCCGCTCGCCGGTGATGGTGCCGATCCCCGGAACCTCCTCCGTGGTCCACCTTGAGGAGAACATCGGGGCGGCCAGTCTCCGACTTTCCGCCGAGGATCAGCAGGCTCTGGCCTGAACGGTCCCCGGCGGACTTGTTGCGTTCGCCCGGCGCTGGGCGAACGGGGGTCAGCGGTCCCGCGCAGGTGCAGTGCCCGGCGCGGCGCAGTTCTTGGCAAAGCTGCGGGCGATGGTCTTCAGCTCGCTGGCGGAGAAAGTATGGGGCGGCGGACCGCCGGCCTTGGCGAGAATGTCGTCGAAGCACGCTTGGGCCGGCTCAAGGCCGTCGGCATCGGCGTCGCGGCTGAGCAGCCGGTCGACGGTCGCAGATACCGCCGTCTCCGTCTTGCTGGCGATGGTCAACCGGCGTCGCACCGTTCCGGTGCAACACACCGCACACAGTGCTAGGCTGTCCATATTGCCATCGGCCAGTTCCTCGTCGGCTTCCGACAGCAGGTCGAGCGGCGTGACCGCATAATCGATTTCCAGCGTCCCGCTATCAGCGAGCCGCGCCCCCTCGATGCCGCCGTTGCAGCGGTCGCCGCCGCCGGCGATCATCTCTCCGGTCAGCAGCACGTCATGGCCATCCGCCGATGGTGTTCGTCGCAGCAGGTAGATCTCGGAGAACTGGCCACTGCCGCCGGCATTGTACCAGACGACCGCGGCCTCCCGGCCGTCGGGCAGCTTGCCGACGATCTGGTAGGAGAGCCAGGTGGGATAGCCATCGGAAGCCCCGCGAGCTGCCAGTGCTCCCTGCGGCTCTTCGGTGAACGGAGTATGACGGTTGCCGCGTGCGCAGGCGTCGATCGGGATGCGGGCGGGCTCGGTCTTGGCGCCGTCCTCCGGTGTGTCGGAGTCCTGCTCGATCAGTTCCCACAGGCAGGCGGGGTGAATGAATCCGGGCTGTGATCCGACTGCCGGTTGCGGCGGTGGCGGCTGCTGTGGCGCCCCGAGCGCTGCCAGCCGGGCGCGGTACATCTCATCCAGGCAAGGGGCGGCGCGCCAGCGAACTGCCTGCGACAAATCGCCTTTTTCCGGGACGCCGCAGGCGCTCAACCGCTTGTCCAGCCACGCTCGTTGCTCGCCGAGCACGGCCTCGCGGTCCTTTGCCGGCTGGCGCTGTCGCCACGCAACAAAGGCGGCGCCGAGGGCGCCGTCCAGCTCCATCAGCTGCAGATCGGAGCAGATGAGTGTCTCGATCGGCTGTTCCGCCTGAAGACAGTCGAAGCTGGCCTGTTCCGCCAGCGCCGGCCGGCCAGCCAGTCCCGTCAGGACCGCCAGCGCCACGGCTGCCAGCCACCTTCCACACCGGCAAGCGAAGCCCTCTTCTCTGCGACGGGCGACCGCAGTCGCCTGCCGGCAGGCTTCATGCATGGGATTGTGGGCGCCGGGGTTCAGATCGACCGCTGTCCCCGCCCAGCCGATCGCCGAATCGCCGGGCGCTAGCGAGCGGGGTGTGGACATGAAGGACTCCTTGCGCTGACGAGACCCATCGGGAGAGGCAGCAAGAGGATGCAGGCCTATAGGAAGGTCTTCGCATCTGCAATAAATGTTTAACGCGGATCTGAGCTTATTTGCCGTTACCATTGCACTCGCTACAGAAAGACATCGAACAGGCAAGCGTAGTTCAGATAAACCCGTGAGGCAGTAGCTATGTCAAGCCAGACGTTACTCGCATTGAAGCTCGTGCGGCCGGGAGGCAGGCCAGTCGTTGTCCGCGGCGGCCGCCGCCGCTGAGGCGGGCTTTCCCAACCAACTCCGCTGCCGTCAGGCGCGTCCGCACGGACCACCCAGTCCTGAGCAGTCAGGCGCGGATCGGCCGCGTTGCTGCGGCGAGCCAGTCGCGGGCCGGATCGCCGACAAGGGGTGACAAGCTCTCCGCGACCTGCCGGTGATAGCCGTCGAGCCATGCGGCTTCCTCGCTCGTCAGCAGCGGTTCCTCGATCAGGCGCCGGTCGATCGGTGCCAGCGTCAGTGTCTCGAAGCCGAGCAGATCCTGCTCGGCGCCGGCCGGCGCCGGCTGCGCAACCACCGCGACGAGGTTCTCGATGCGGATGCCGTAGGCGCCCGGCTTGTAGTAGCCCGGCTCGTTCGAAACGATCATGCCGGGTTGCAGGGGAACCCGGCTTGGCAGTTTGGATATCCGCTGCGGGCCTTCGTGTACGCCGAGGTACGAGCCAACGCCATGGCCGGTACCATGATCATAGTCCAACCCGGCCCGCCACAATGCCGCGCGGGCGAGGCCGTCGAGCTGTGAGCCGGTCGTGCCGCGCGGGAAGACTGCTCGGGCGACAGCGATGTGCCCCTTTAGGACCAGGGTGAAGCGCTCGCGCATCTCCGCGGTCGGCGTCCCGATGCAGATGGTCCGGGTCACGTCGGTGGTTCCGTCCAGATACTGTCCGCCGGAATCGACGAGATAAAGGCTGTCCGCCAGCAGCGGCGCATCGCTCGTCGGCGAAACCCGGTAGTGGACGATGGCGCCGTGCGCGCCGGCGGCGGAAATCGCCGGAAAGCTGTCGCCGCGGTAGTGGGCGCCGTCGGCGCGGAAGGCGGCAAGCCGCAGCGCTGCCGCCGCCTCGCTGAGGCCGCCGCCAGCGGCGGCCCCGTCCAGCCAGCACAGGAAACGGGTCAGAGCAACGCCGTCGCGCAGGTGCGCGGCGCGCATACCGGAGAGTTCGGCGGCCGTCTTCGTGGCCTTCGGCAGCGCACAGGGATCGGCTGCCTCGGCGACGACGGCGCCGCCCTGGCGCAGCCGCTGGGCGACCCATTCTGCCGCGGCGTCGAAATCGACGCGAACCGTCCTCCCGTCGGCGGCAAGAGCATCCAGCGCCGCCGCCAGCGCATCGGGGGATGCGACCGATACGTCGTCGCCCAAGTGCAAGCGCGTTTCCGGGAGCAGTTTGCGAGGATCGATGAACAGCTCGGCGCGGGCGTCCGCATGCAGCAGGGCGAACGAGAGGGGCAGCGGAGTAAATGGCACATCGCCGCCGCGAATGTCGAGCAACCAGGCAATGCCGTCCGGCTGCCCGAGAAAAGCGGCGTCGTGACCGTCGCGGCGCAGTCCGTCGGCCAGCAGGCGCCGCTTTTCGCCGGACGGGGCGATGGCAAAGGGGGGCCGGTGGGGGATGACGGGGGCGAGCGGGGCGGGGGGCTGATCGCGCCAGACGGCATCAATCGGGTTGCTTTCCACGGGCACCGCCGTGGCCTGCGCTCTGCTGCAGGCACGTTGCAGTCCGCTCACGGCATTGGGCGTGTGCAGCCAGGGATCGAAGCCGAGCCGCGCGTGCGCCGGCAACGCTTCCGCAAGCCAAGTGGTCAATGGCTGCCGGGTCAGGTGGCGGATCTCGAACAGCGCCGCATCCACTTCCGTCGCCGCCTGGGTCGTGTAGCGGCCGTCGACGAATAGCACGGCGTATTCGCGCAGAACGACGGCCACCCCGGCGGAGCCGGTGAAGCCGGTCAGCCAGGCCAGCCTTTCCGAGCGGGCCGGGACGTACTCGCCCTGGTACTCATCGCTGCGCGGGACGACGAAGCCGTCCAGCTTCCTGGTGGCCAGTTCGGCACGGAAAGCCGCAAGCCTTGTCGCCCGATCGGCGCCGGGCCGTGCCTGACGGGTCCGCTCCGCGGCGAGGGCGGCCGCAAGCGCCAAGCGGAGGTTGGGCGAGGGGAAATCGGCGATCAGCAGCATCCAGGCATCCGGATCAAACCCCGGTGGTGCCGCCGCGACGCCGCGGATCAGGGCGCGGGCTTCTTCCAGGGTCGGCCGGGCGTTCGAGTCGCGGAGCAGCGCCGCGAGATCGCTGCCTGTGGGAACGGTGCCGTCGGGAGCGCTGTCGTCCGTCGCGAGGTCCTTCATCCGCGTCCCCTTTGCTATCATTGCCCGACGACACCCGCCCTTTGCCGAGAACCCTAACGTCGCCCATGGGGCCCCTGCGGTTCTGATCCGAAGGCACAAGGTCTGCCGGACCCGGCGTGGCCACTTTAGGATTACATTAAGGGATCAAAGCAACGCTCCATGGAGCATGGCGTCATGACACAGCTGTACAGATGGTTGGCCTGCGACGGCTACACCATCGAGCTTAACGACGGACACCGGGTTCTGCTCCCGGATCGCATCCACTGCGACCGCCGCTGCCACCGCTGCATCGCCTCGATCGCACCATCGGCCGCTGGTTGCTTGGGTCGGTCGAGCCTGAAGAGGCCCCCGATTTTGGGACCAGGGGGTTGACTGGAGCGGTGCCGGCTCCGTCGCGATAGACGGAGCGGATGATGAAGAAGCCGAGACGGAAGATCGATGCGGCGGTGAAGGCGAAGATCGCTGTGGAGGCGCTGCGGGAGCAGGCGAGGGTGGCGGATCTCGCCGTGCGCTACGAGGTTCACCCGAACCAGATCTACGCCTGGAAGAAGCAGCTGCTTGAGGTCGGAGCCGACACGGCCTCCAATCAAAAACGCCTTTCAGGTGGTCCTGGCCTCGCCACTTCAATCTCACACCCTTCCGGAGTCGGGCTGATGCACTTCGATCTGACATCATGGCAGCTGTGGGCTCTGCTTTCCGCCTCCTTCGCGGCGCTCACCGCGATCTTCGCCAAGATCGGCGTGGGAAGCGTCGATCCCGACTTTGCCACGTTCATTCGTACCGTCGTGATTCTGGCAGGACTGGGAAGTATTCTCGTTGCCTCGGCACGATGGCAGGCACTGACCTCCATCTCCGGCCGGAGTTACGTTTTCCTCGTGCTATCCGGGCTGGCCACAGGAGCGTCCTGGGTCTGCTACTTTCGCGCACTCAAGCTCGGAGACGCCGCCCGCGTGGCACCGATCGACAAACTGAGCGTGGTGCTCGTCGCGGTGTTTGGAGCCACCTTTCTCGGTGAGAGGCTGTCCGTCGCCGCCTGGTTCGGCATCGCCCTGATCGCATTCGGAGCGATGCTGGTAGCGTACGAGTGAAATCTACGGGAAATCCCAGAGCGGCTGGAGCGCCTGACCGGTCGCTGAGGCGGACGCCACGAGAGGCAGGAGGAGCGGATGATGAGCAGCAACATCGACGGGAAAGTGGTCGTCATCACCGGCGCAAGCAGCGGGCTGGGCGAGGCGAGCGCCCGATTGCTCTCCGCGCAGGGGGCGCGAGTCGTGCTGGGGGCGCGCCGGGAGGACCGCCTGAACTCTCTCGTGAAAGAGTTGACCGGCAGCGGCGGTGCGGCTCTCGCCGTGGCCACCGACGTCACCCGCTGCGCGGAGGTCAAGCGGCTGGTCGACACCGCCGTCGCGGCCTATGGCCGGATCGACGTGATGATCAACAACGCCGGTCTCATGCCGCAGTCGTTCCTCGAGCGCCTGAGGATCGACGAATGGGACCGGATGATCGACGTAAACATCAAGGGCGTGCTGTATGGCATCGCCGCAGCGCTGCCGCATATGAAGCAGCAGAAGGCGGGGCACATCATCAATGTCTCGTCGGTGGCCGGGCATAAGGTCCGGCCCGGCTCCGCGGTCTATGCAGCGACCAAGCATGCCGTGCGTGCGCTGTCGGAGGGGCTGCGCCAGGAGGTCAAACCCTACAACATCCGCACGACGGTGATCTCGCCGGGGGCGGTGGCAACGGAATTGCCGGACAGCGTAACCGACCCCGAAGCAGCCGAGCGACTCCACAAGTTCTACGCCGAGACCGCCATCCCGGCCGACTCGTTCGCTCGCGCCGTGGCCTTCGCCATCAATCAGCCGGAGGATGTCGACATCAACGAGATCCTGTTCCGCCCCACGCGGCAGGACCTATAGCCGTTATCGGCGGATCATCCGATTGTCGCGGGTCAGCGGGCTCGGCCGCAGGCGGCTCGCTGTGGTCGAGGGGTGCAGGATCGCCCTTGCGACCCGCGCGATGTGACGTGAAGGGCAGCGGAAAGCGGGTTATCAAACACGAGCATGCTCCTTGAGGATTGCCGGGCGTGCGGGGTTGGAGCCAGAATTAACCCTCGCCGCGCCCGCCCGTGACGACGCGCAACCGATCGCGGCGCACCCAAGAAGCTGAAAGGGTCAACTGGGGGGCGCCCGGGATGACGCAGCCGATCATTCTGATCACCGAAGACGACCCCTTCGCCCGTCGGCTTCTGGCGAGGTGCTTCGAGAACGAGGGGTATCTCGTCGAACAGGCGGGCAGCGGGCGGGAGA
>JAEULG010000258.1 GCA_016793875.1 Rhodospirillales bacterium
GCACGCCCGCTTCCCATTCCACGATGCCGACCGCGCCCGCAACCGCGCGAACCACAGGAGCACGGTCGCCCGACAGCAGTACCAGCGGCCATCCCTGTTCTTGCAGCCGTGCCACCACCGTCGCCGCGTCGCTCCGCAGCGCATCATCGAAGTGCAGACGTGACGCCGGCTGGTCCGGGCGGACGAAGCACAGCTCAAGGACGCCCGCGCTGCCGTTATTGGCTGCGGCCGGCAAGCCGCAGAACGCGGCACTCCCCAGGCGGATGACGCCGCCGGCACTATCGCGTTCCAGACCGCAGCCGGGGATCTCGCGAATGCCGGCCGCAGCCGCGGGCGCGAAACCGCGCGCGGCACAGGCAGCGGCGACGGCACGGGCAAGCGGGTGGCGGCTGGCCACGGCAAGCCCCGCCGCCTCGGACAGAGCGTCGGCGGCGATGGCTTCTCCCGCGACCAGCTTCGGCTGGCCGAGGGTCAGCGTGCCGGTCTTATCGAAGACGATGGCGTCGACCTCGGCTAGCCGCTCCAGCGCTGTCGCCGACTTCACCAGGATGCCCCGCCGCAGCAGCCGGCCGGTGGCGATCACCTGCACCGCCGGCACGGCAAGCCCCAGGGCGCACGGGCAGGTGATGATTAGCACGGCGATCGCATTCATCATCGCGTGAGGCCACGGCGCCGCCAGCCATCCCCACCACAGCAGGAAGGTGAGCAGGGCGGCGAGATGAACGACGGGGGCGTAAAGGCGCGCCACCCGGTCGGCGAGCACGACGTAGCGCCCGCGTTGCTGCTCCGCCGCTTCCACCTGGCGGGCGATCTCCGCGAGCAGCGTACCGTCGCTCGCCGCGGTGACAGCGATGATCAGCGGCGCCGCCTGGTTCAGTGTGCCGGCGAACACGGCAGCGCCGGGGCCGGCCGATTTCGGGGCGCTCTCGCCGTCGATCAGGCTAGTATCGATGGCGCTTTCGCCCTCGACGATCCGGCCGTCGACGGCGATGCGCTCGCCGGCGGCGGCCAGCACCCGATCGCCGGGGCGCACCTGCGACGGCGGCACCACCCGATGCTGGCCGCCGGTGTCAATGATCGTGACCGCGCGTGCCGCGAGGGCCAGCAACTGGGCGGCGGACGAGCGGGCCTGACCGCGCGCCCGACGATCGAGGTAGCGGCCGATCAGCAGGAAGAACAGCAGGCCGATGGCGGCGTCGAAATAGGCGTGCTCGGCCCCCACGATCGTCTGCTGCAGGCTCATCGCCGCCGCCAGCAACACGCCCACCGAGATCGGCACGTCCATGGTGACATGCCGGACGCGCAGGGCGCCCCACGCGCCGCGGAAGAACGGCCGGCCGGCATAGGCGATCGCCGGCAGCGCGATCAGCGCCGACAGCCAGTGAAACCACGTCCGGGTGCCGGCCCCCATGCCGTCGGCATGCCCAGCCCATACCGATATGGACAGCAGCATGACGTTGCCGGCGGCGAAACCCGCCACCGCCATCGCCCGCAGCAACGCCTTTTCCTCGCCGGCGCCGCCGGCATCGAGGCATGCGGCATCGAACGGCACCAGCCGGTAGCCCAGGCGGCCAACGGTCGCCACCAGATCCTCGGCACTGGCCTCCGCGTTCCGCCAGCGCAAGCGCAGGCGGCGGGTCGTCATGTTGATTCGCCCGGCAACCACCCCCGGCTGGCGGGCCAGCACCACCTCGATCAGCCAGACGCAGGCGGCGCAGTGCAGGCCTTCCACCAGCAGGTCGACCTCGCTGCTGCCATCGTCCCCGTGGCGGATCCAGGTGCTCAGATCGAGGGCTGTGGCATGCTCATCCGGACGCAGCGGCCGCTGGTCCGGGTCTATCGTCCGCTTGCGGTAATAGGTATCGAGTCCGAGACCGCTGACGAGGGCGTAGGCGGCCCGGCAGCCGGAGCAGCAGAACGCCGGCGGGGCTGACGACGAACCCCCGGTCGGGGCACCGCAGTGGAGGCAAGCCACCCCGGCTGCCGCGGGCGCCTCGGAACCCGCCGCCTCGAGGGAGACGTCTGGAACGGGCGCGACAGCAGCCACGAGCGGCGCGCCGCCATCCTTCATTGCACCATGATCCGCCGCGTCGCCTGAAAGTCTTCGTTTCCCCGGCGGGCGAAGACGCGTACGTCCCACTGGCCGGGCAGCGGCAAGATCGCCTCGCCGCGGTACTCGCCATTGCCTGCCGGCTGGAGGGAGACCCGCGTATCCAGTCCGCTGCGGGTGGGCCGGATCAGCGCCGCGTCGACGTCCAGGCCGTAGAGCGGCTCGCCGGCTTTGTCGCGCAGCGTGACGACCAGTTCGCCCTCATGCCCGGCCGCCTCCCGGCCAGCAGCGGACGCGGCATCAGCGCGCGGCGCGTAGCGGACGTCCGCCTGCCAGCCGCGCGCCTCCTGGGCACGCGCCGCCGCGATCGTCTGGTTGTAGGCGAGGCCCTTCTGATAGGCATCCTCCGTGTCCAGGCCGGGAAAGGTATCGATCGCGGAGGTAATCAGCACGATGTTGACGGCGATCACCACCAGCATGCCTAAGACGAAGATCCACGGATACCACCAGCCGTCCGCGCGCGCCCGCCTCATCGCCTCAACTCCCCGCCCCGGCCGCCGCCGCTCGCTCCTCGCGATGGGGCGGAGCATTGAAAACAGCGGTGTAGCGGATGCTCTCCCGCGTCCCCTGGTCGATGAGGTAGAAATCGAAGTTGGTGAGCTTGCCCGTCAGACTCTCCGCCGGCGCCCGGACGAACAGCTTGAAGGTGCCGATCTCGTCTGGTCCCACCGCCAGCTCAACATAAGGGCCGGGCTCGTTGTGGTGCCCGAGAACGCTGATCTCGGCCCCTGCCAGCCCGTCGGTGGCAAGCATGTAGCTCTTTGGCTCGCGCCGCATGTTGAGGATCTTGAAAGTATAGCCGTTGCGGATGGCGCCATCCGAGAGTTTGACGAACAGCGGCTGGCGATCGGGGATGACGTTGACCTCCAGGCGGGCGCGGGTCGAGAGGCTGAACGTCATAATGCCGGCAACCGCCGCCAGCACTACCATGTAGGCGATGGTGCGCGGCCGGATCAGCCGGATACGCGTCTTCCCGCCGCGCGACCGAGCGATCTGATTGTTGATCGAATCATAGGTGATCAGCTCCGGCGGCCGTCCGAAGCGCTGCATGATGCCGTTGCAGGCATCGATGCACAGGCCGCAGCCGATGCAGGCCATCTGCTGGCCCTTGCGGATGTCGACACCAGTCGGGCACACCTGCCAGCACATGCCGCAGTCGACACAATCGCCGCGACCTTCGAACGACTGACCCTTGCGGGCGCCGCCGCGCGGCTCGCCCCGCCACTCCTCGTAGGTGACGATCAGCGAGTCCTCGTCGAACATGGCCCCCTGGAAGCGCGGCCAGGGACACATGTAGATGCACACCTGCTCCCGAGCCCAGCCAGCCAGCACGTAAGTGGTCGCGGTGAACAGAAAGATGAAGCTGTAGACGGCGCTGGAAAGCTCGCCGGTGAAGAACTCCCGCACCAGCGTCGGCGCATCATAAAAGTACATGATCCAGGCACCGCCGGTGGCGAGCGCGATCAGCAGCCAAGCACCGTGCTTCAGTACCTTCTTCTTTGCCTTGTCGAAGCTGAACGGCGCCTTGTCGAGCCGGATGCGGGCGTTGCGGTCGCCCTCGATCTGGCGCTCGACCCACATGAACAGGTCGGTCCACACCGTTTGCGGACAGGTAAAGCCGCACCAGACGCGTCCGGCCCAGGCGGTTACCAGAAACAGGCCGATAGCCCCGATGATCAGCAGGCCGGTCAGGTAGTAGACCTCCTGCGGCCAGATCTCGAGGCCGAAGAAGTATGCCCGGCGCCCCGCGATGTCGACGAGCAGCGCTTGGTCGGGGGCATTGGCACCGCGGTCCCAGCGGATCCACGGCGCGATGTAGTAGAGGCCGAGCAACGTGGCCACTACTGCCCACTTCACCTGCCGCCAGTAGCCGGCGACCATGCGCGGATAGACTTTGATCCGGTTGGCAAACAGCTCCACCTTTGGGGTTTCCTCGGCGGATGCAGCAGGCGGCACGCCTATCCCGGTGCCGGTGACTTTGCTTTCGGCCACTGCCGCGTCGGCGCTAGCCATCGTTCTTCGTCCCATATCTGCCGGATCGGCGCCCGGGAGGGCCTTCGCTTCCGGTCCCATAGGCAAAAGGGGGAGCGAGGCGATCCGAGCCTCGTCTCCCCCTGTTCTAGCATTCCTCTTGCGACTCTTGACTGGTCGCTTCGATGGTATCCGGCGGCGGTCGCCGCCTTGCAGGCGTGCCCTACTGACCGCCGCCGAGCGAGTGTACGTAGGTTGCCACCTGCTTGATCTCGACGTCGGACAAGCGGTGCGCCCACGACGGCATCACGCCCATCTTCGGCTTGGTGATCTGGTTGATGATCGCCTGCCTGGTGCTGCCATAGAGCCAGATCTGGTCGGTGAGGTTGGGCGCACCAAGGCTCGGCTCGCCTTTGCCCAGCTCGCCATGGCAGGAAGCGCAATTCTCGGCGAACAGGGTCGCCCCTTCGGCGTTGTCCGCCCCTTGTCCGGAGAGCGCCAGAACATGGTCCGCGACCGCGGCGATCTGCGCCGATGTCAGCATCGCGTCGGCGCCAAACGCCGGCATCTGCGAGATCCGCGCATCCGTATCGGTATCGTTGCGGATGCCGTGCTGGATGGTCTTGTAAATCTCGTCGACCGAGCCGCCCCACAGCCAGTCATCGTCGACCAGCGCCGGGAAGCCGCCGGGCCGTCCGGTGCCGCCGGTACCATGGCAGGGGGCGCAGTTGTTGCCGAAGATCACCTTGCCGCCGACAGTCGCAATCTGCAGCAGTTCCGGATCATCGTTGATTTGCTGAAGCGATGCGGCTCCCAAACGATCGTACCAGCCGGCGCGGCTGGCTTCCAGATCGGCCATCCGCTCGTTGAACTGGCCGCGGGTGGTGTAGCCCACGAGACCACCCCAGTAGCCCGAAAGCCACGGCCACGACGGGAAGGCAATGCTGTAAGCGATCGCCCAGACGATCGTCACATAGAACACATACAGCCACCATTTCGGCAGCGGCGTATTCAACTCCTGGATGCCATCCCACTCATGTCCGGTCGTCTCGATGCCGGTGAGCGCGTCAACTTCCTTACCTGCCATCTTCTTTTCCCTCGCCCTCATCCTGGAAGGGGATGCGGGCGTCCTCTTCGAAACGATGCTTGTTCTTCGGCCGATACGCCCACCAGACGACGACCGCAAACAGGATGACCAGCCAGACCAGCCACAACGGATGCAGCCACTCCATGATGCCGGTGGATTCCATCGCTCATTCGCCTTCCGACCGGTTCCTCAGCGGTAATCCGCCGCGGGCCGGTAGTCTTTGAAGTCGACCAGGGTGCCCAGCATCTGCAGATAGGCGACCAGCGCGTCCATCTCGGTGATCCGTGTCGGATCGCCGTCGAAGTCGCCCATGACGGCCTTGGGATAGCGCTGCGCGACCCCGGAGGTGTCGGCATCGCCGCCCGTCGCCTGAGCGATCACATCCTTGCGGGCGTCGGCGATTTCCTCATCCGTATACGGCACGCCGGTGATGCGCAGCGCCTTCAGGTGATCGGCGATGTCGTCGAAGGGGAGGTCCTTATGGGCCAGGAAGGCATAAGGGGGCATGATCGACTCCGGCACGACGCTACGCGGGTCAATCAGGTGCGCCACGTGCCACTCGTTCGAGTACTTCCCGCCAACACGGGCGAGATCGGGCCCCGTGCGCTTCGAGCCCCATTGGAACGGATGGTCGTACATGCTTTCCGCAGCGAGGCTGTAGTGGCCAAAGCGCTCGGCCTCGTCGCGGAACGGCCGGATCATCTGGCTGTGGCAGAGGTAGCACCCCTCGCGGATGTAGATGTTGCGGCCCATGAGTTCGAGCGGCGAGTAGGGCCGTACGCCTTCCACCTTCTCGATGGTCTGCTCCATGGTGAACAGCGGGACGAGCTGCACCAGACCGCCGATCGACACCGTCACCAGGATGCCGATGATCAGGACGATGACGTTCTTCTCGAAGATTGCGTGACTGATCCGCATGACCGCGCCCTCCTACTCGGCAGCGCCGGTGACGATGCGCACCGGCTGCGCGAAGGCAGCCTCGTGACGCAGATCGCCGCGGATCGTCTTCCACACGTTGTACACCATGATCAGCGAGCCGAGCAGGAACATCGTGCCGCCGGTCGCGCGGATGACATAGTAGGGATGCATCGCCTCGACCGTCTCGATGAACGAGTACTGCAGGAAGCCGAGGGTATCGTAGGCCCGCCACATCAGGCCCTGCATTATGCCGGAAATCCACATCGCGGTGATGTAGAGAACGATGCCGATGGTGGCGATCCAGAAGTGGTAGGTGACGAGACGCAGGCTGTACAACCGCTCCCGATTCCACAACTTCGGCACCAGGAAGTAGATGGCACCGAAGCTGACGAAGGCGACCCAGCCGAGGGCGCCGGAGTGGACGTGGCCGATCGTCCAGTCGGTGTAATGGCTGAGTGAGTTGACCGCCTTGATCGCCATCATCGGACCCTCGAAGGTGCTCATCCCGTAGAACGCCACCGAGACCACCAGGAAGCGCAGGATAGGATCGGTCCGCAGTTTGTCCCAGGCGCCGGACAGCGTCATGATGCCGTTGATCATGCCACCCCAGGAAGGCATCCACAGCATGATCGAGAAGATCATTCCCAGCGTCTGCGCCCAGTCCGGCAGTGCGGTGTAGTGCAGGTGATGTGGCCCCGCCCAGATATAGAGGAAGATCAGCGTCCAGAAGTGAACGATCGACAGCCGGTAGGAGTAGACTGGCCGGTTTGCCTGCTTGGGAATGAAGTAGTACATGATACCGAGGAAGCCGGCGGTAAGGAAAAAGCCGACGGCGTTATGTCCGTACCACCACTGCGTCATCGCGTCCTGGACACCAGACCAGTAGATATAGCTTTTGGTGCCGGTGAACGAGACCGGGACAGCCAGATTGTTGACGATATGCAACATCGCAATGGTAAGGATGAATGCTAGGTAGAACCAGTTGGCGACGTAGATGTGCGGCTCCTGGCGGCGGATCAGGGTGCCGGCAAAGCAGATCAGATAACAGACCCAGACGATCGTCAGCCAGATATCCACGTACCATTCCGGCTCGGCGTATTCCTTGGACTGGGTGATTCCAAGAACGTAGCCGGAGGCCGCCATGACGATGAACAGCTGGTAGCCCCAGAAGATGAAGTTCGCGAACGCCGGCCCGCCAAAGAGGTGGGTACGGCAGGTTCGCTGTACTACGTAAAGAGAGGTGCCGAGCAGGGCATTGCCGCCAAAAGCGAAAATCACCGCTGAGGTGTGCAGCGGCCGCAATCGGCCGAACGTCGTCCACTCGAGGCCGAGGTTGAGCGCCGGGAAGGCAAGTTGCCAAGCAATGACGACGCCTACCAGAAACCCGGTGACTCCCCAGAATACCGTCGCGACCGTGAATTTCTTGATGACCGCCTCTTCGTAACGGACGGGTGTCCGAAGCGACGGGGCGGCGGCGATGGCTGCACTCATTCCCTTCTCCGTACGATTGGCCGCACAACTGGCAGCCGCATGCCACGACTTGCGCATCATTTGGACAGCTTGATGCGTCCAGCCTGGTTTATGTTGAGTCGCCGGGGATCTTGCGGCAGAAGACCGCCCCGGCGTCCGCGACAACCGAATTCTCCGCTGGCTACCGAATTCGGAGCGGTGGCCCGCCTCGCGCGCTACTCCGCCGCCGGATCCATCAGCTTGTTTTTATCCTAGAAGTCTTAAAGCGGAGGTGTCAACGGGTTGACCCGCCGCGAGAAGTCTTCGGTACCCTTTCCCACTTGCGCCCGCTGAAGCAGCAAAAGATGAACGGCCGACAGGCATTCTCCGCAACGAAGTTGAGAGCTGCTTTCGTTTGCGCGACAGCCGCTAACGGCTGTCCGTGGACGGCGTCAGGGGTTACAGTTGCCTGCACCGGACGGAACGGGAAGACGACGCGGTCATGAGGATGAGGGGGCGCCGAAGACGAAAAACCGCGGCGCCAGGCTGGGCGGCGGTCTGTGCGATCCTTTTCGCCTGCTGCCTGATCACTGGCTGCGCCGGGGAAAGCGCCCCTGGTGTGGCTGCTCCCGATCACCTGGCGGGAGCCGGCCGGATCGGTGCGGTCTCCGCCGCCTCCGGCTGGCCGGGGGGGTTCATCGCCGTCTCCGACCGCCGGCCCGCTGAGGCTGCAGAGCGGGTTCTGGCACGCGGCGGTAACGCCATCGATGCCGCCGCCATCGTGCTATTCATGCTCAACGTCGTCGAGCCGCAGTCTTCCGGCATCGGCGGCGGCGGCTTCATGATGGTGCACCTCGCCGACCGCAACCAGACGCTGATGGTCGACTCGCGCGAGACAGCGCCCGCCGCCGCCGACGCCGAGATGTTCCTCGACAGCAACGGCCGGCCGATGCCGTACGCTCTCGCCTCGACCAGCGGCATATCGGTGGGCGTGCCTGGGGCGCTGCGCGGGGTGGAACTGGCGCTGGCGCGATGGGGAACGCTGTCTCTGGCCCAGGCACTGGCGCCGGCGACCGCCGCCGCGGAGGGCGGCATCATCGTCGACCGCCGACTGGCCGACAGCATCCGCCACGCCCGTCTGCAGACGCAGTGCGGCAGCGCTCCCTGGGACGAGGCTCGCCTTGTATTTCGCCCCGGAAACGATCCGTCCGGCTGCGGACGGCCGCCAAGGGTCGGCGATCTCCTCGTCCAGCCGCAACTGGCGCAGACTTTGCGGCTGATCGCGGCGCGCGGGACGGCGGCCTTCTACGACTGCAACGATCCGTCCGGCTTGGCGCAGGCACTAGTGGCCACTCAGCGCGCCGCCCGGCGCGAACTCGGCGAGCGTGGCGCCGGCCGGATGAGCTGCGCCGATCTTGCTGCCTATCGGGCGGTGGTGCGCGAGCCGCTCGAGGTCGCCTACCGCAACTGGCTCATCCGCGTGCCGCCCCCGCCCTCCTCCGGCGGCATCGCACTGATCCAGATGCTGAGGATGCTGGAGCGGTTTCCGCTCGGCGATACCGAAGCGGCCTTCGGCCGTGAAGATTTTGCGACGCTGAACGTCATGCAGGAGGCGATGAGGCTTTCCTTCTCGGACCGGGCGGTGTGGATGGGCGATACCGACGTCCTGCCCGAGTTGCCGACCCGCGGCCTGATCGATCCCCGCTACCTGGCGCAACGCTCGACGACCTGCCCCGGCGATCCTGGGGCCGCCGCCTATTGCATCACTCCCGGCATGCGCGCCGCCGGCATCCGCGCTGGCGATCCGCGCGGATGGGCGGAATCCTCCGTACAGGCGCCACGACAGGGGGCTGCCGCCACGAGGAGTCAACCCGGCAGGCCGGAGGGCGGCGAGACAACGCACTTCACCATCGTCGATCGCCGCGGCAACGTCGTCAGCTGGACCAACACTGTCGAAGCCCCATGGGGAACCGGGCTGATGGTCCCCGGCTTCGGCTTCCTACTCAACAACGAGCTCACCGACTTCAATCTCGTCCCGCAGCGGCATGGCAATCCCGGAGACGCGGACTGGAACCCCGGGGCCGACGACGCCGCTCCGCGAAAGCGGCCCCGCTCCAGCATGACGCCGGTGATCGTCTTCGCGCCCGCCGAAGGCGGTCATGCACCGCGGCCGGTCGCCGCCTACGGTTCGCCCGGCGGCTCGACCATCATCAACACCGTGCTCGGGGTCACCCTTGACCTGATCGATTTCCGCCTGTCGGTGCGCGAAGCCGTGGAAGCGCCGCGCCTGTCGTTGACGAGCGCGGGCGAGCAGGCGACAACCGCCATCGAATCCGGCTTCGATGCCGTCGTGCTGCAGCGGCTGCGCAGCATCGGCTATGACATCGCCGATACGCAGGAGAGCATCGGTGCGGTGCAGGCGGTCGTCATCGACCGGCAGACCGGCCTTGCCGATGGATTTGCCGATCCGCGCCGCGACGGCCGCGGCATCGGTGTTCCTGCCCGCTGAAACCAGCCGTCCTCCGGAGAGTGCATGACAGGCTCGCCGCCTACGCTTCCTCGCGTCTTCCTGCAGCAGGGCCAGGAGCGCCGCATCGCGCTCGGCCATCCGTGGGCCTACTCCAACGAGATCCGCATGGATGCGGCCGCCAAAGCGCTGCCGCCCGGCTCTCTCGCCAGCCTGCACCGCATCGATGGCAAGCCGCTCGGCGTCGGGACGTTCAATCCGCATGCCCTGATCGCCTTTCGCCTCTTCGCTGCCGATCCCGGCTCGGTCATCGACGAGGGGTTCTTCGTCCGCCGCCTGCGCCGCGCCGCGGCCCTGCGCCAGCGGCTGTTCGCCGAGCCCTTCTGGCGGCTGGCACACGCCGATGCCGACGGTCTGCCCGGCCTCGTCTGCGATCGTTTCGACGACGTGCTGGTCATGCAGATGAATACCGCCGGCGCCGAGGCCCTGGCCCCCATCATCCTGGCGGCGGCCGGGGAGGTCCTGCACCCGCGCGCGATCGTCCTGCGCAACGATACCTCGGCGCGGGCACTGGAGGGGCTCGACCGCACCGTTCAGGTAGAGAGCGGCACCGTCGATGGACCGGTTGCGCTGCGCGAGGGCGGCCTTACGTTTTTCGCCGACATTGTCGGCGGCCAGAAGACCGGCTGGTTCTACGACCAGCGCGATAGCCGCACCTTTGTCGCCCGGCTGGCGCGCGACGCAACCGTGCTCGATACCTATTGCTACGGCGGCGGCTTCGCCATCGCTGCCGCCGCGGCGGGAGCGGCCGCCGTCGTCGGCATCGATTCATCGGAGCCGGCGCTCGCACTGGCCCGGCGCGCGGCGGAGGCGAACGGCGTCGCGAGCCGCTGCACGTTCCGCCGCGCCGAGGTCTTCACCGAACTGGAACGCCTCGGCCGGGCGGGTGAGCGCTACCGGATCGTCGTGGCCGATCCCCCCGCGTTCGTTAAGTCGAAGAAGGAATTGGGCAGCGGCCTGCGCGGTTATCGCAAGCTGGCGCGGCTGGCGGCGGCGCTGGTCGAGCCGGACGGCTTCCTGTTCATCGCGTCGTGCTCACACAACGTCGAGGCAGCGGCCCTGCTGACGGAGGCCGTCCGAGGCGCCGTGGCCGCCGGCCGCAGCGGCCGAATCATCCGTGAAGGCAAGGCAGCCGCCGACCATCCGGTGCATACCCACCTGCCGGAAACCGCCTATTTGAAGTCGGTTGTGCTGCAGCTAGACTGAGCGACCGCGACATCCGCCAGCGGATCGCACTGGTCATGCCGAGTGCCACCGCCGGCGGTTTGAGGGACACGAATGGCCCCTGACGGCGGCTCCAGGATGTCGGTTATTTCCAATCGTCGATGAAAAATGCAAGAACAGTTCACTACGTCTAATGTATCGATTCGCCATTACGCAGCCTAGATTGGCGGCGATACCCGCTGAGGGTCGGCAACTCCTGTAGCATATCCGCAACATCCCTTGCCGTTTCAATGTTCGACTGCCGGGCATCCTCTGCCACAACCACAATATATTGTGGTCATGTCTGACTGCATACCCCACCTTTCATGACTTTCCTGTTGCAACGGGCAACGGCTGCCGCTATCTGCACAATTCATGAAGAGACCACAAGGTCATGAGACCGCCGCGGAGCACGTCCTGCCGTCATGCCCCGCCGGTAGTGGCCGCCACCGGCCGTGTTTGTTGGCGCGACGATCTTAGCAGAAGAAATTCTACAACGTCATCGCCGTCCAAAAAATTGGAGAGGGCTGCTAAACCGATGAGCATGGCTTTGCCAAGCACAGAACCCGTTGTTGTAGCCGGCGCCGAGCCGGAGGCAGGCGCCGCCGAACGGCGCGCCCTTGTATTCCCCGGACAGGGGTCACAAGCGGTCGGCATGGGACGTGACCTGGCTGAGCGTTACCCTGTGGCGCGGCGTGTTTTCGAAGAGGTTGACGCGGCGCTTGGACAGCGCCTTTCGGCCCTGATGGCGGACGGCCCGGAAGCCGAGTTGACGCTGACCGAGAATGCCCAGCCGGCGCTGATGGCGGTCAGCATGGCCGTCCTCGCCGTCCTGCGTCAGGAACACGGCATCGACATCAGTCGCCTCGGCCGCTGCGTCGCCGGGCACTCGTTGGGCGAATACACCGCCCTGACCGCTGCGGGCAGCTTCGGCGTCGGCGACGCCGCCCGACTGCTGCGCATCCGCGGCCTCGCCATGCAGACCGCCGTTCCGGTCGGCGAAGGCGCCATGGCGGCGCTGATGGGCCTCGACCTGCAGACCGCGCATGAGGTCGCTGCCGAGGCCACCCGCGATAGCTACGACGGCGCCGTCTGCGTTGCCGCTAACGACAACGCGCCGGGCCAGGTGGTAATCAGCGGCAGCCGCTCCGCGGTGATCCGCGCCACTGAGATCGCTGCCCTGCGCGGCGCCAAGCGCAGCATCATGCTGCCCGTCTCCGGCCCCTTCCACTGCCCGCTGATGGCACCGGTCGCCGATGTCATGGCGGAAGCGCTGGCGGGCGTCGACATCCAGCCGCCGACGCTGCCGCTGATCTCCAACGTCACCGCCCGTGAGGTCAGCGATCCCGCGGAGATCCGCCGCCTGCTGGTTCGGCAGGTGACCGGCATGGTGCGCTGGCGCGAGAGCGTGCTGTTCATGAAGACCCTGGGTGTGCGCGAACTGGTCGAGGTCGGCGCCGGCAAGGTGCTCTCCGGTCTCGCCCGGCGCATCGATCGACAGCTTTCCGGCATGTCGATCGGTGCTCCCAGCGATATCGAAGCTTTCGTTCCGACCGTTTGACGACGGCGCCGGAACCACCGGCAAAAAGGCCGCCAGTGAACCGCTGGCGGCCTTTTTGTATGGCGCCCATCGAACGCCAGGAGGCGCAGGCGACTTGACCGCCGCGCCCGGCCGCGGCGCAATGCGCCTCCCCACCTGCAGCAGGACCGGCGGCCATGACCGAAAAGGAGCACAGCAACCAAGCCATCGTCCTGTTCTCGGGAGGGCAGGACTCTACCACCTGCCTTGCCTGGGCGTTGGCCCGCTTCTCCCGGGTCGCAACGGTTGCCTTCGATTACCGCCAGCGCCACGGCGTGGAACTGGCGTGCCGGGCCGATGTCCTCGCCCGCCTCGGCGACGTCAACCCCGGCTGGCCTTCGATGCTGGGTGAGGACCACCTCATCGACCTCGGCCTGCTCGCCGGCCTCGGCGACACCGCGCTGACCCGCGACGTCGAAATACGCATGCAGGACAATGGGCTGCCGAGCACCTTCGTGCCCGGCCGCAACTTGCTGTTCCTCACCGTGGCGGCAGCGATCGCCTACCGTAGCGGCATCCGCCACATCGTCGGTGGGATGTGCGAGACCGACTACTCCGGCTATCCCGACTGCCGCGACGACACCGTCAAGGCGATGCAACTCGCGCTCAACCTCGGCATGGACGCGCATTTCGTGCTGCATACGCCATTGATGTGGCTGGACAAGGCCGACACCTGGAAGCTGGCGGAGGATCTCGGCGGCACGGCGTTGGTGGCGCTGATCGGCGAGCACAGCCACACCTGTTATCTCGGCGAGCGCACGCGGCGGTGGGAGTGGGGCTACGGCTGCGGCGACTGCCCGGCATGCCGGCTGCGCGCCGATGGCTGGGCGCGCTACCTCGGGCGCGCCGCCGCCCACGCGTCGAACGCGGGATAGGGCCGGCGTTCGACGCTCATCAGGCCCCACCGTCCTTCCATCGGATCGCGCAGTTCCTCCGCTTTCCACGGCGCATCGAACGCCTCGAACGCCGCCGCGAAGCTGACGAACACCCGCGGCGGATCGACCGGCAGCAGCCGCCCCGCCGCCAGCCAAGCCGTCCAAAACGCTGCCTGTCG
>JAEULG010000014.1 GCA_016793875.1 Rhodospirillales bacterium
AGGGCGCGGGTAGCGGCCTCGACGTCGGGCTTTCGCATCAGCGACTCGCCGATGAGGAAGCAGCGGATGCCGGCGGCGGCGAGACGGTCGAGATCGCCGCGGCTGGCAAGGCCGCTCTCGCCGACCAGGGTGCAGCCGGCCGGGGCCAGCGGCGCCAGGCGCTCGCTGGTCGCCAGATCGACGGCGAGCGTCGCGAGGTTGCGGTTGTTGATGCCGACCAGCGCCGCCCCCAGCGCGGCGGCGCGCGCCATCTCCGCCCCGTCGTGCACTTCCACCAGCGCGTCCATGCCGAGGCCGGCGGCGGTCGCCATCAACTCGCGGGCACAGCTGTCATCGACGGCGGCGAGAATCACCAGCACCGCGTCCGCTCCCAACGCGCGGGCCTCGACGATCTGGTAGGGATCCAGCAGGAAATCCTTGCGCAGCACCGGCAGCGGCACCGCGGCGCGGGCGGCGGTCAGGAATGCATCGTCCCCCTGGAACCAGGGGGTATCGGTGAGCACCGACAGGCAGGTGGCGCCGCCGGCGGCGTACGCGCGGGCCAGCGTCGGTGGATCGAAGTCGGCGCGGATCAGGCCCTTCGACGGCGAGGCGCGCTTGATCTCGGCGATCAGCCCGTAGCCGGGCGCCGCCGCCTGACGCAGCGCTGCGGCGAAGCCGCGCGGCGGACTGGCTGCGGCGGCGGCGCGCTCGACCACCCCCAGCGGTCGCTCCCGCTTGCGCTCGGCCACCAGCGCCCGCTTATCGGCGCAGATGCGTTCCAGCACCGACATCGGGTCAGCGGCTCGCCGCGCCGGTGGTGATCTCGACCAGCCGGCGCAGCGCCGCCCGCGCCCGGCCGCCGTCAATCGCCGCCGCCGCCATCGCCGCACCCTCGCGCAGGCTCGCCGCCCGCCCGGCGACGATCAGAGCCGCGGCGGCGTTGTAGACCACGGCATCGCGGAACGGCCCATGCTCGCCGCCCAGCATCGCCTGCATCGCAGCGGCGTTGGTGGCGGCATCGCCGCCCTTGAGGTCGGCGGCCGATGCAGTCGGCACCCCGGCGTCGGCGGGCGTCACCTCGAAGCGATGAACAGCGCCGTCGCGCCACTCGGCGACGAACGACGGGCCGGTGGTGGTCAGCTCGTCGAGGCCATCGCAGCCGTGCACGACCCAGGCCCGTTCCGAACCGAGGTTGCCCAGCGCAAGCGCCATCGGCTCGATCCAGTCGCGCGAGTAGGCGCCGGTGAACTGGCGCAAGACGCCGGCGGGGTTGGACAGCGGTCCCAGCAGGTTGAAGATGGTGCGCAGGCCGAGCTCGGCGCGTGGGCCGGCGACGTGGCGCATGGCGCTGTGGTGGCGCGGCGCCATCAGGAAGCCGATGCCGGCCTCGGCGATGGCCCGCTCGACCAGCGGCAGCTCGGCATCGAGATCGACGCCAAGCGCCGCCAGCACGTCGGCGGCGCCGCACTTCGACGACAGCGCCCGGTTGCCGTGCTTGGCGACCGGCACGCCGCAGCCGGCGACGACCAGCGCCGCACCGGTGGAGATGTTGAAGGTGCCGGCACCATCACCGCCGGTGCCGACGATGTCGATGGCATCGGCGGGCGCGCTCACCCTGAGCGCCCGCGCCCGCATCACCCGGACTGCGCCGGTGATCTCGTCGACGGTCTCGCCGCGTACCCGCAGCGCCATCAGCAGGCCGCCGATCTGCGCCGGCGTTGCGTCGCCCGCCATCAGCACCGAGAACGCCTGTTCGGACTCGTCGACGGAAAGGCAGGCGCCCGTCGCGACCTTGGCGAGCAGGGACTTGAGCAGGGCTTGCTGGTCGCTCATCCCTGCTAGTGCACCGTCGCCTGGAGGAAGTTGCGCAGCAGCGCGTGGCCGTGCTCGGTAGCGATGCTCTCGGGGTGGAACTGCACACCGAAAATTGGCCACTCGCGGTGGCGCAGGCCCTGCACGACGCCGTCCTCGCTCTCGGCGGTGGCGATCAGGCAGTCCGGCCAGCCGTCGCGATCGACCATCAGCGAGTGGTAGCGGGTGGCGGGAAACGGCGAGGGAATGCCGGCGAAGACGCCGCTGGCATCGTGGCGGATGCTGCTGATCTTGCCGTGCATCGGCTTCGGTGCCCGCACCACCTTGCCGCCGAACGCCTGGCCGATTCCCTGGTGGCCGAGGCAGACGCCGAGCAGTGGCACCCGCCCGGCGGCTGCCTCGATCAGCGCAAGGCAGATGCCCGCCCGATCGGGATCGCACGGGCCGGGCGACAGGACGATGCCCTGCGGCGCCAGCGCCATCGCTTCGTCGACGCTCAGCGCGTCGTTGCGGCGGACGTCGATATCGGCGCCGAGCTCTCCCAAATAATGGAAGAGATTGTAGGTGAAACTGTCGTAGTTATCGATCAGCAGCAGCATGGACGGGAGCGACCTCACATCGAGCTGGGAACACATAGGCGGCCGCAGCCGGTCGGCGCTCCCGGCGATCGTCGGGCACCATGCCGGCGCGTCCCGGCAGCGTCAAGCGCGGCGGCTGTTGTTGCGCGTCGGCGTGGCGGTGGGATTCGTCGTGGCGATCACCCTGCTGTCGCCTGCGGCCGATGCGGCGGGCGAGGGGACCTCGCCGCCAGCCGGCAGCGCGACCGAGCTGCCGCCGGCAGCGACCGGCGCCACCGCCGCCATCCGCGAGTTGCGTGAGCGGCGGCTGCGCGACCAGCAGCGGGCGGTGGAGGGGCGCATCCAGAGCCTCGACCGCCAGCTCGTGCCGTGGGAGCGGCAGCAGCGCGACGCCCGGCCGGTCCAGCCGAACGGCCTGCCGCGGCCGCTGCAAAATCCCACCGCCGAGCGCCTGGACCTTGAGCGCCGGGGCCTGCGCGATCGCGACCGGCTGCTGCAGCAACAGCTCCGCAACCAGCAGGCCGACCGCGAGCGTATCGAGCGCATCCGCAAGTGGTAATGGGCCGGTCCATCCGTGAGAATTCGAACCGAACCGGAGGATTTAGAACGATGAGCGAACTGAAGAGCTACCGCATCGACGGGATGAGCTGCGAGGGTTGCGCCCGCTCGGTGACCGCGGCCATCCGCAAGCTGGTTCCCGGTGCCGCGGTCGAGGTCGATGTCGACGGCGGCGTCGTCCGTGTCGGCGACGAGGCCGGCGAAGAGCTCGTCCATCAGGCGGTCGAGCGGGCCGGCTTTACCTGGCGCGGCGAAGCCGTGGCGTGATCCGGCCGGGGCGAGCGGACCGCCCCTGCCGTTCTCCGGCCGAATCGCGCGACGCCCTTCGGCCGGATTATCGCGAAGCCGTTGATTGGCGGACCACTGACAGAGTGCAGCGCTATCAACGGTATCCGCGACTACCATTGACTACCACAGCTTGATATTGCAGCGTTGCAGCAGCCGCGATCGCGCGGTTGCTGCGAAATCGCTGTCGTTGCTGCTTGTATTGAACAGAACAGGAACGTACACTACCCATTGGGGTGCAGCGAATCGAATGGCCGGGGTTTTCCGATGAGCATCACCGTGGTGCATACGGCCGACTGGCAGCTTGGCAAGGCGTTCGGCGCCGTCGGCGACGAGGCGCGGGGGCGGCTGCGCGACGCCCGCTTCGAGGCGGTCGAGCGTCTCGGTGCCCTGGCGCGCGAGCGGCAGGCCGATGCGGTATTGGTCGCTGGCGATTTGTTCGATTCCGGCACTGCTGGCGATCCGACGCTGCGGCGAGCGCGCGTTGCCATGGAATCCTTCAGCGGCCCGTGGGTGCTGCTGCCCGGCAACCACGATGCGGCGACCGCCGAAGGCGTCTGGGCACGGCTGCGCCGCCTCGGTCTTCCCGGGAACGTCATCATCGCCGAGCGGGCGGAGCCGGTAATGCTCGCCGACGGCCGGCTCATGGTGCTGCCGGCCCCGCTTGCCCGGAACAACGAGAGTGACGATTTGACCGCGTGGTTCGATACGGCACCGGCCGCTCCCGGCGCGGTGCGTATCGGCCTCGCCCACGGCAGCATCCCGAGCCGGCTGCCGGCGGACGCCGATGCCCGAAACCCGATCGCCGATGACCGTGCGACGCGCGCCGGCCTCGACTACCTGGCGCTCGGCGACTGGCACGGCACCCTGCGCATCGATGCCCGCACCTGGTATTCCGGCACGCCGGAGCCCGACCGGGCGAAGGATAACGACCCCGGCAACGCGCTGGTGGTGCGCATCGACCGGCCGGGTGCGGCGGCAGTGGTGGAGAAGGTCGCCGTCGGCCGCTACTGCTGGCACGCGATCCGGCGGACGGTGCACCGGCGCGAGGACGTCGCCGTGCTGTCCGAGGACCTGCGGGCGCTCGGCAGCCCGCTCGACCGCCACGTCGTCGAGCTGACGCTGGAAGGCACCGTCGATTTCGCCACCCGCGCGATGCTGACCGACGTGCTCGGCGATCTCGCCGTCCGGCTGTGCGACCTGCGCCTGGACGAGGGGCGGCTCGCCGTTTTCCATAGCGACGACGACCTGCAGCAGATTCCCGCCATCGGCTTCATCGGCTCCGCCCTGGCGCGGCTGCGCGAGAAGGCAATGGGCTCGGAGCCGCAGGCGGCAATTGCCGAGGTCGCCCTACGGATCCTCTATCACGAGTGCCGGCAAGCGCACGTGGGTCATTGAAGGCATGCACATCCGCCGCATCCGCATCCAGGACTTCCGCAAGCTGCGCGGCCCGGTGTGTCTGGACGGGTTGGGCGACGGCCTCACCATCATCGCCGGCGACAACGAGGACGGCAAATCGACGGTGCTGGAGGCGATCCGTGCGGCGCTGTTCTACCGGCATCGCGCCAACGACGAATTCGTCCGATCGCTGGCGCCGTTCGGCTGCACCGGCGCCCGGCCGGTTGTCGAGCTGGATTTCGAGCTGGGCGGGCTTTCCTGGCACCTGCGTAAGGCCTTCTGCCGCAAGCCTTACGAGGCCCTGCTGACCGCTGGCGCCGGCGCTACCTTCAGCGGCGACGCCGCCGAGGAAGAACTCGGCCGGCTCCTCGGGCTGCCGCGTGGCAGCCGCGGTGCGACGAGGCCGGCGGAGCAGGGTATCTGGGGACTGTTCTGGGTAAGCCAGGGCACGGCGTTCGATGGTGACGGTGCGCTCAGCGATGGCAGCCGGGCGACACTGACCGGGGCGCTGGAAGACGAGTTCGGCCGCGTCCTCGGCGGCGACGCCGCTCCGGCTCTCGTTGCCCGCATCCGCCAGCGCTGCGATGCGCTGTTTACCCAGGCGCGCAATAGCCCGCAGGGGGACCTGAAGTTGGCCCTGGAAGCCAAGGCCAAGGCCCAAGAGAACGTCGATGAACTAGAGGCGGCGCTCGCCGACTACCAGGGCAAGCTTGCCGAGCTGCAGCGGCTGCGCGCGGAGCGCGCCCGCTACGACCGTGAGCAGACGCTGGCGCAGGCGGAAGCGGCGGTGCAGGCGGCAGAGCAGGAGCACCGGCAGATCGAGGGCCTGCAGCAGCGGGAACAGCAGGCTGGCCGCGAGGCCGAGCTGGCGCACGCCAGGTTCGATCGGACGCGCGCGGCGTGGCGGGCCCGACATGACGCCATCCAGGCGGCGAAGGCGGCGGCGGAAGAGGAGGCGGCGCTGGCAGCAGAGCTGGCCGCGGCGGAGCATCGGCTGGTGCCGGCGCAGGCGCTGCTGGCGCAGGCGGAAGCCGGCCTGGAGGCGGCGCGGCAGCGGCAGCAGGACACCGCAGCCTGGTGTGCGAAGGCCGATCTGGCGCTGCGGCGCGCCCGCCTGCAGTGCGATGTGCGTGCCGACAGCGCCGTGCTGGAGAAGGCGGAAGCCGCCGATGCGGCGGCGGAGCGGGCGGCGGCGGCCGCCATCCTGATTCCGATGGACGACGCGGCGATCACGGCGCTGCGCACCGGCGTTGCCGCAGCGCGCGAGGCGGCGGCGCGGCTGGAGGCCGCGGCAACGCAGGTGGTGTTCACCCCCGAGGCTGGGCAGCGCGTCTTCCTCGGTGCAGAGGAGGTCCCTGCTGGCCAGCTGCTGCGGCTGGCCGCCGAGACGGTGCTGCGGCTGGAAGGTTTCGGCGCCATCCTTATCCGGCCTGGCGGCGAGGACCTGGCGGAGCGGCAGCGCAAGGCCGCGGCGGCCGAAGCGGCGGTGGCGGAGATGCTGGCGCGGGGCGGTGTTCCAGACGCGGATGCCGCCGAGGCTGCCTGGGCCCTCCGTCGCCGGCACCTCGCTGCCGCCGAGAGCGAACGCCGCGCCGCGGCGACGCTGGCTCCCCACGGCCTCGCCGTGCTGCGTGCAGCGGTGGCGGCAAAGGCGGAGGAATTAGCGGCATTGCCGGGAGAGGCTGCCGCTGAGCCGCTTGCCGACGCGGCGGTTGCGGCCGAGGCGGCGCGGTCGGCGCGGGAGGAGGCGATCCGGCAGCTTGCCACCTGTCAGCAGGAACGCGACCGCTGCGACCGCGACCGCGAGCAGGTAGCCGGCGTCGAGCTTTCAGTGCGTACCCGCTGGGAGACGGCCGCCGCGCGTTCGCGCGAGCTGCAGCAGGCGCTGTTCGAGGCGCGCGCCAGTGTTGCCGATGCGACGCTGCTGACGGCGCTGAAGGACGAGGAGGCGAACGTTGCGGCCGCCGATGCGCTGCTGGAGCAGGCTCGCGAGGTCCTGCGGAGCTGCAAGCCGGACGCCGTCGCCGAGCGGCTTGCAGGGGCCAGGTGCCTGCTGACCGAGACGCGGGAACGCCTGCGGCGCCTCGACGACGACGTGCGGGACCGGCAAGGGGAGTTGCGCGGTCTCGGCCAGCACGGCCTGGAGGACGACCTCGCGGCCGCGAAGGGTGTGCTGCAACGGGCGGAGGGCAAGCTGGCGGTGGTCGAGCAGGATGCCGCGGCGCTACGGCTGCTGTACGAGACGCTGCGCACCGCCGAGCAGGAGGCGAAGCTCTCATTCGCCGAACCGATTGCCCGGCGGATGTCACCCTACCTGCAGACGCTGTTTCCCGGCTGCGAACTGGACTTCGATTCAAATACGCTGCAGCTGAGCCACCTGCGGCGCGCCGGCTGCGACGAGCCGTTCAGCCGGCTCAGCGTCGGCACCCGTGAGCAGCTGGCGGTGCTGACCCGGCTGGCCTTCGCCGAGCTGCTGAGCGAACGTGGCCAGCCGGCGGCGGTCATTCTCGACGATGCCCTGGTTTACTCCGATCGCAGCCGCCTGCAGCGGATGCAGGCCGAGCTTTTGCGGGCGGCGGAGCGGCTGCAGGTGCTGGTGCTGACCTGCCGGCCGGACGACTACGCCGGCCTCGACGTCCCCACCATCCGTCTCGCCGACTGCTTCACCGGCGAGCCGTCGCTGGTGTGACGCGCGGGGGCCGCGGGCTCAGCCGCCCTCGGCGAAGGCGGCGGCGTCCTCGGCGGCGCGCAGCAGGGCCCGCGCCTTGTTGCAGGTTTCCTGGAACTCCGCTTCCGGGTCGCTGTCGGCGACGACGCCGCCGCCGGCTTGGACGTAGAGCACGCCGTTCTTGACGATGCCGGTGCGCAGGGCGATGCAGGTGTCGAGCTCGCCGGAGGCGCCGATATAGCCGATGCAGCCGCCGTAGATGCCGCGGCGCTCGGGCTCCAGCTCATCGATGATCTCCATCGCCCGCACCTTCGGTGCCCCTGAGACGGTACCGGCGGGAAAGCCGGCGAGCAGCGCGTCGATGACGTCGCGCTGCGGATCGAGCTCGCCCTCGACGTTAGAGACGATGTGCATGACGTGGGAATAGTGCTCGATGACCATCTGCTCGGTCACCCGTACCGTTCCCACCTTCGCCACCCGGCCGACATCGTTGCGGCCGAGATCGAGCAGCATCAGGTGTTCCGCCCGCTCCTTCGGATCGGCGAGCAACTCGGTCGCCAGCATCCGGTCCTCCTCCGGCGTGGCGCCGCGGCGGCGGGTGCCGGCGATCGGCCGGATGGTCACGCGGCCCTCGCGCACCCGGACCATGATCTCCGGGCTGGAGCCGACGACGGCAAAGCCGTCGAAAGCGAGGTAGAACAGGAACGGCGAGGGGTTGAGCCGCCGCAGCGCCCGGTAGAGAGCGAAGGGCGGCAGGGCAAAGGGCACGCGGAAGCGCTGCGAGGGCACCACCTGGAAGATGTCGCCGGCAAAGATGTACTCCTTCGCCCGCTCGACGATCGCCCGGTAATCCTCCGGGGTCACGTTGGACAGCGCCGCTGCTGGCGCGAGGGCGGCCGCCGGCTCAGGACCGCGGGTCCGTGGCACGATGCGCGCGAAATCGGCGACGGCGCCGGCAAGACGCTCGCGAGCCTCGGCATAGGCATGAGCGGCGATGATCCCCGTCACCGGGCGGACGGGGGTAACCACCGTCAGCTTATCCTCGATGCCGTCGAAGACGCAGATGATCTGCGGGCGGAGGAATAGCCCGTCGGGGACATCAAGGCGATCGGGGTTGGCGTCCGGCAACCGCTCGACCAGCCGGACCATATCGTAGCCGATGTAGCCGAACAGCCCGGCCGACATCGGCGGCAGCCCCGGCGGCAAATCGATGCCGGACTCATCAATCACCGCGCGCAGCGAGGCGAGCGCGCCCTTTCTGAGGCCGACGGGACACGGCGTGAACCCGTCACCGGCACCCGGCCGGGCAATCTCGGCGGCGTTGCCACGGCAGCGCCAGATCAGGTCAGGATCCCGGCCAATGAACGAATAGCGGCCGCGGATGGCGCCGCCCTCCACCGATTCCAGCAGGAAACTGTTGGGCTGATCACCGGCCAGCTTGAGCATCGCCGACACCGGTGTATCGAGATCGGCGACCAGCGTCGTCCACAGAACTTGCGGCCGGCCGGCATCGTAGGCGGTAGCGAAGTCGGCGAAGGGGGGGTGGACCTCCATCGCGTGGGCGGGCGAGGACGACATCACAGCTGTTCGAGCGCCCGGGGGTTGATCTCGACGCTGTAGCGCTGGCGCAACCCGGCGGCGTACTGGGCGAGCAGATCGCCGCTCAGTGCCTCGGTAAGCTCGGTGCGCACCGCGCTGTCGGCGGTCGTACCTGCGGCCGGCGGCAGGATCGCATCGATTCGGACGACGGCGACGCCGTCGTCGAGGGGGACGACCTGTACCTCTCCGGGCTTGCCGGCGAAGACGCTCTCGATGATCGCCGGCGGCAGCGCCTCGCTGCTGCCCTCGCCGGTGCGGGTGAAGGGCGGCATGGTCTGCGCCTTCAGTCCCTTCGCCGCGGCTGGCGCCGGGAGGGCGCCGGCGTCGCGGGCCTGCTCGGCCAGTTCGTCCGCCCGCTTGCGCGCCAGCTCGCTGCGCTGGTGGTTGCGCCACGCATCGGCCACCTGCCCCCGCACCGCCTCGAACGGCCGGATCGCCGAGGGGGTGACCTGGTCGACGTGAAGGATAAAGGAGATGCCCTGCTCCGCCTCGATGAGGTTGCTGTCGGTCCCCGACGGTGTATCAAAAGCGGTTTCGGCGAGCCGGGAGGGCAGGCCGTCGATCGGCCTTCCGGTGGCATCGCGGCCCTGCGCGTCCATCACCGGAATGGTGCGCAACGGCAGCCCCAGCTCGGTTGCAGCCTCGGCGAGGGTCGCACCGCGGCCGAGCGTGTCCTCCAGCTTGTTGCCGAGATCAATCATGGTGTCGAGCGCCTTCTCGCGCTTGAGATCGGCGGCGAGCTTGTCCTTTGCCTCGTCGAAGGATAGCACCGAGCCCGGCTCCGCGGCGGTCACCTCGATGACGTGCCAGCCAAGCGAACTGTGCACCGCATCGCCAGTGGTGCCGGGAGTGATCTGGAAGATGACGGCGGCGAGATCGGCTGGCAGCTGCTCGCGCGTCACCGGACCGATGGTGGCCTGCGCGGCGCCGGCCTGGCCGTTGGCGGAGGCGACTGCCGCGAACGGCTCGCCGCGTGCCAGGGCCTCGCGGGCCCGACGCGCCGCCGCCTCGTCGCTGAACACCAGCTGGCGGAAGCTCCGGCGCTCTGGCCTGGTGAAGTCCGCCTGCCGCTCCTGGTAGGCCTCGCGCAGGGCAGCGTCGTCGATGGCGATGCCCTTCGCCGCGTCGTCGGCGGAGAGGGTGATGACGCTCACCGCACGGTATTCCGGCGCGGTGAACAGGCCCGGGTAGTCCTGATGGAATTGCCGCAGCGTCGGCTCATCCGGCTCGGCGATGGTGATGCCGGCACTGGCGATGCGGACCATGTCGGCGGTCCGGCGCTCGCCGCGCCACAGCTCGGCGTTCTCGATCATCGCCTTCGGCGGCGCCACGCCTTCGGACAGGCTGGTGATGAGCTGCTCCCGCAGCAACTCACGGCGCAGCAGGGCGACGTAGCGGTCCTCGGTGAAGCCGGCCTGCGCCAGGGTCGCCCGGAACACTTGCGGATCGAAGCTGCCGAGTTGGTTGCGGAACTGCGGATTGCTGGTGATCGTCTGGCGGACGGCCTCATCGCTGATGGCAAGGCCCAGTTCGGCTCCTGCCTTGTCGAGCAGTGCCCCGTCGACGAGGCGCTGCATGACGGTATTCGGCAGCCCGAAGGCGCGCGCCTGTTCGGGATCGACGGGACGGCCGAGGCTGGCGCCGAGACGCTGCAGCGTCGTCCGGTACTCCTCCTGGAACACCGATGTGGGGATCTTCTCGCCGCCGACCTTGGCGGCCCAGTCCGCGCCGCGGCCCGGGCGGAAAACGTCGGCCACGCCCCATACGACGAAGCTGAGCGTCAGGAAGACGAACAGGATCTTGACGACGAGCGAGCCTGCGCGCCTGCGGATGGCATCCAGCATAGGGTTCCCCAGCAACACGGACGGTGACGCAACCAAACGCGCGGCCGGACAGGCCGGCCACGAGCGGCGGATGATAGGGGCACGCCGGCTTGCGCCGCAAGCAGCGCCGGCCCGGCGCCTGTACTCAGCTCAAGATTCGCGCCGGAAGGCCTCCTTTCTTCGCTGCCTGAACTGCTGATCGTGGCCGGTGGGTCGGCCGCCTGCGCCGGGCCCGCTGGTTTCGACGGCAAGGCGGCAGCTCACGGGTAAATGCCGGCGGGGCTTGGCGAGGCGGGATCCACGAGGGCGGCAATCGGCGCCGGCGTTACCGCCGCCGGCTCCTGAAAAGGGTTGCCGTGAACCAGAATGAGCAGGGCCGTCGGCGCTGCCGCGGAGGCGAAGATCACGATGGCGAGAAACTCGGCGCGCGACTGATCGACGTGCACCATGGCGATCGAGATCATCGTCAGGAATCCCAGGAAGGCCATGCCGAGCCATTTGAACGGGTTGACATGGGTGTGGCTGAGGGCAATCCGCAGATCCCGCAGGCTGCGGGCCTCCAGCGCCTGCTGTACCATTAGAGACTGAACGTTGCTGCCGACCGCCGAGCCCACCTCCGCGCTGGAGAGGAGCACGAGCAGCGACTGCTGGGCGTCCGCAGTCTCGGCGCTGCTCTCTCGCAGTGCCAGCAGCGGCCAGTCGGCGCTGACGGTCAACTGCGCATAGTTGCGGACGGCCCGGTCGACCTTGGCGCGGGCGGAATCGGGAAGGCGCTCGGCGAGCGCCAGGATGTTGCGCAGGCTGCCGGCCTCCTGAAACACGCTATGGCGCGCCCGATCGTGCGCACTCCAGGTATCGTTAGCAAGAAAGGCCAGGTTCAACGCAAATAGGACGCCGATGACGCTAAGGAAGTTCGGCGCGATTCCGCGATAGGATTGGATGAAGCCGGCGTATTTTGATCGTTGGGTCAGCCAGAGCAGGAGTACGACCGCCGGGATCGTGCCGAGGACGACGAAAGCGGCGAGATAGTACTGGTCATAGTGACCCAGATGTATCGGCATGATCGTTTCCAACATAGCGCCGCTTTGCCGGCAGACTGTCTTTAGTGCGCTCCCGCTTAAGGGCTCAGGCTTGCCGCCTTCGTCGAGCGGCGCACCGCCCAGCGGGAGCCTTGGTTTTTCCGTGGCTTTGGCTGGGCGCCGCTCAGGACCAGACTTACAGCACATTCGCGTTCGCCGGCCCAGCGCGGGATTGGCAAGGGCGAAATCAAGCGCATCATCACCTCCTGGTCTTTCGGCAAGGCCGTGGGTAGACGGGACAGCCCCCGGACTTGCCTGCCCGGCCGCAGGCGCCCAAGTGCAAATTAGAGCGCAGGACAGTCAGGTCGGGCGGGAACGAGAGGAGATCGAGCGAATGCAGTGGAGCCATTCGGCGGCGATGAGCGTCGCCGAGGCAGGGACGGCGATTGTCGTCCGCGGTGACGATGGCTGGCAGGCGTTCCCTTTCGGCCTCGACGGCGGTGCCAGTGGCGTCTGGCCCAGCCGCGAGCAGGCAATTGCGATGGTCGAGGCGACGGCGGGCGACATCGCCTGCTGCGTCGGGCATCTCGCCGAGGATTCGGCTGACTGAGGCGGGTCGGCATCCTTAACCGTCGCAGCGGCAGCCATCCCACCGTGCTTGCCGCAGCGCCAACGCTTCGGATATCACCTTGCGGATCGGCACCGCTGACTCCCGCGGCCACGACTTGCCGCCGGGCCGCCCGCGAAGGATTTCCGCAGCAATGAGCGAAGACAGCCTGTCCGTTGCGACCGCGCCCGGCACCCGGCCTGACAACCTGCGGCCGTGGTGGCGCGACGAGCTTCCTTATCTAGCGATGCTGGTGCTGGCGGTGGTCGGCGCCGGTTATACCAGCATCGCGCCCCACGCCAGCGCCATCCTCTGGGCGGTGCTGCCGGTGGCGTTTGCCGCCATCTGCATCGCTGCCGGCTGGCAACGGGCGAAGAACCGGCCGCAGCGCTGGCGCCTGATCTGGACGCAAGGGCTGCACTGGGGGGCACTGCTCGGCTGCATGCAGCTGCTGTTCCTGCCTCGCGTACAGGACATGCTGAACACCAATGCCATCGGCCTCGCCCTGCTGGCGCTGCTGGCGTTCGGCACATTCCTTGCCGGGGTGCACGCCGCGTCCTGGCGCATCTGCGCCGCGGCGGTGGTGATGGCGGTGGCGGTGCCACTGATCGTCTTCGTCGAGCAGTCGGCGCTGCTGCTGCTGCCGCTGGAACTGCTGTTGGTCGCGGCCGTCGTCGGCTTTATCTGGTGGCGCCGGCGGCGAGCGGGGCCGGCGGCTTCGGCACCCGCTTGGCGCGATGGCGACATCTGAGCTCTCCGCGCTGCCAAGGCTGAACCGGCGCGGCTCTAGGTCGCCTTGTTGTCGGCGACGAAGGCGCCGCGCCTGCCGATGGGCTTGTCGCCGCCGACAGTGGAGTCTTCGCGTGTCTGCCGTTCGAGTTCGGCGTTCAGCTCGGCGCCGATACAGATGACGAAGGTGGACAGGTAGAACCACATCAGCAGGATGACGACGGCGCCGAGCGAGCCGAAGGTCTTGTCGTAGCTGCCGAAGGAGCGGACGTAGAACGAGAAGCCGATCGAAGCGAGCAGCCAGAACAGCGTCGCGACGATCGCACCGGCGCTGACCCACTGGAACCGCGCCGACCGGCGGCTGGGCGCGTAGCGGTACAGCAGGCCGAGTGCTGCGATCATCAGCACCGCCATCACCACCCAGCGCAGCGCCAGCAGCAGGGACTGCAGCGGTCCCGCTTCCGAGTCGGTGGCAGCCTGCACCGCTGGCACCGCGGCGACCACCGTCAGCGCCACGATCATGAACAGGATGCCGGCGAGGGTGAACAGCAACGACCAGAAGTTGAGGCTGAAGAAGCCGCGCTTTTCGTGCTCGCCGTAGGCGATGTTCAGCGCGGTAATCATCGACTTGGTGCCGGCGTTGGCGCTCCAGATGGCCAGCGCCAGGCTGACGATGAGACCGAGGCTGAGCGAGCTGCTGGCGGCCGATGCCACCTGCCGAGTCTGACCGGCGATAATGTCGAAAGCGCCGCTTGGCAACAGGTCGCGCAAGGGCGCGAGCTGGGGCTCCACTTGCGCCGGATCAGTGACGAGGCCGTAGAGGGTGACGAGTGCGGTGATGCCGGGGAAGATCGCCAGCAGGGCGAAGAATGCGACGCCCGCCGAGACGATCGAAAGGTTGTCGGATCCCACCTCGTCCTTGACCCGCAGCAGCACGTCCTTCCAGCCGCGTGCTGGGATTTGCGCGGGATGACGAGCCTCCTCGCCACGATCACCGGTTACAGCCTGCGCCATCGGCGGCCCCTTCTCCTGAACGCCCGGCAGAACGTCGCCTCGCGGCCAGGGTTCCGCTCAATGTCGCGGCCTGACGCGGCGTGATGGCGGCATCCCGCTGCGCTTCCTGCCGGCCGGCGGCCCCCCGCCGCAGCCGAGCTTATGCTGCCTTCCCTTGACGCGGTTGGTTTGCCAGCCGATCTCGAAGGAACCGCGCTTGCGCGGGCCGGGAACTGCGAAGAGGGAACGACGCATGCCCTACGACCGATCCAAGGGGAAGCTGCACGAAGCCGACCACTCCCACCGGCACGAAAAGGACTTTCGGGTTACTGCCCGCCGCAACAAGCTGCTGGGGCTGTGGGCGGCGGGTCTAATGAACCTGCAGGGTGCAGAGGCCCAGTCTTATGCCCGAGAGGTGGTCAGTGCCGATCTCGAGGAGCCTGGTGATGAGGACGTCATCCGCAAGCTGATGGGCGATTTCGCCCGCGCCAGCGTTACGGTTTCCCGTGACCAGCTCCACAAGAAGATGGACGAGTTAACCGCCGAGGCGCGCCACCAGCTCGCCCACCACTGAGGCGTAGGGAGGGCGCGGTTTCAACGACCCTCCCGCCACCACGCTGCCGACAAGCCGCCGAGGCCGGCGGCGAGCAGCAGCAGCGCCGGCAGCAGCGGCACCTCGGCTAGCCCGGTAACCGCGTAGGCTTGGTTGCGCTGGACGCCGAGCCAGCCGTCGCCGGCGGCCGATTGGCCGGGCGCCACCCGATGCAACGCCGGTACCCCGGCGTTGATGAGCCACGTGCTGCCGCCGCCGGTCGCAGCGATCAGCGGCGCTAGCCGGTCGGGGGTCGCGCGGAGGTCGGCCAGTTCGGGCGGATCGAGCCGGCCGGCGGCGGCGAACGCCGTGTGAACCCCGTCACTCACCCGCCACAGCCCGGTCTGGGGGGCCGGCATCTCGCCACGGCCGATGCCGTCGGCGCTGTCATCCAGCCGAAGCGCGGTGGTCATCCCCGCCGGGTCGGTGACCTGCACCGCAACGGACCCTTCGGCGAGGCTGCGCCGGCGCACCATCAGCCGGCCATCGGCGATGCGCGCCTCCAGGTGCTCCTCCTCCAGCTCGGGCTCTTTCATCAGCCAGTGGGCGAGGCGCCGCAGCAGCTCCGCCTGCGGTCCACCGCCCTCGAAACCGCGCGCCCACAGCCAGATCTGGTCGGTCATCAGCTGCGCCACCCGGCCTTCGCCGACGCGATCGACGGTCAGCAGCGGCTCGCCGCCGGGACCGGCCATCACCGTCGTCCCGCTGCCGGCGTGGCCGTCGATGATGCGGAACCAGCGGCCCCAGGTTGGTCCGGACTCCGCGCCTTCGGCCTCACTGTCGCCGGACGGCCGCTCGCCGGGTAGCCCGGAAGTCACCGGGTGGCGGCGGCCGATCTCGGTGACCTCGGCGCGGAAGCCGCGTTCGATCACCCGGCCGGTGGGGCTGACCGGTAGCACCTCGCCCAGCGGCGTGCGGAACAGGCTCTGCGCCGCGGCGAACTCGGGGCCGACAGCCGCCAGCAGCGCGCCGCCCTGCCGCACGTACTCGGCGATCCGCCCGTAGTACGGGGTCGGCAGGATGCCGCGCACAACGTAGCGGTCGAGCACCACCAGGTCGAAATCGTAGAGCTTGTTCTCGAACAGTTCCTGCACCGGGAAAACGATCAGCGAGAGTTCCCTGAGCGGCGTCGCATCGTCCTTCTCCGGCGGCCGCAGGATGGTGAAGTGGACGAGATCGACCGCCGGATCGGACTTCAGCAGATTGCGCCAGGTGCGCTCGCCGGGGTGCGGCTGACCGGAGATCAGCAGCACCCGCAACCGCTCGCGCACTCCGTTGACAACCACGGCGGCGCGGTTGTTGACCGTCGAGATCTCGTCCGCAGCCGGCTCCACCGCCAGCTCCAGGACGCTCGATCCGGGATGGCGAATGGCGAGCGGCACCGTCGCCGTCCGGCCCGGCACGACGTCGATGCCACCTTTATCCTCGCCGTCGATGCGCACGGCGACGCGGACGGGGCGGGGGCCGGTCCCGCCGCCGCCGACATCCTCCACCCGGAATGCGACATCGACACTGTGGTCGACGAGCCCGAACGCCGGGGCCTGCTCGATGACGATGCGGCGATCGTGCTCGTCCGGACGGCCGGTCAGCAGCAGGTGGAGCGGTGCCGTCAGCCACGGCGTGGTGCCCGGGGCGGGGACGTCGTGGACCTCGCCGTCGGAGATGACGAAGACGGCGGCGAGGCGGCCCGCAGCATCGTCGAGGGCGGCACGTTCGATGGCATCGAACAGCCGCGTTTCGCCGGCGGCGGGATCACCGGCGCGGATCGTCCGCACCTCGACGCCGTCGAGCTGCGTCAGCGCCGCGGTCAGCCCGGCTTCGGCGTGTTCGGCAGCGGCGGCGCGCTCGCCGATCTGCTGGCTGGCCGATTGGTCGACGACCACCAGTGCCACGTCGGGCCGCGATGACCTTTGCTCGCTGACGATGCGCGGATCGAGCAGCGCTGCTCCCAGTGCCAGCAGCGCCAGCGCCCGCAGCGACCAGCCGCGGGCGTGGCGAAAGATGGCGAGCGCCAGCAGCAGCACCGCCGGAACGGCGAGCACTGCCAGCGCCCAGACCGGCAGCATCGGCTGCAGGACGATGCCGGTGTTCACGGGCCGAGCCGCTCGAGGATGGTGGAGGTATGCACCTGGTCGGCCTTGTAGTTACCGGTCAGCACGTACATGACAAGGTTGACGCCGAAGCGATAGGCCCGTTCGCGCTGCCGCTCGCCGCCCGGCGTGACTGCGAACAGCGGCCGCTGCGCCGCGTCGATGGCCCAGGCGCCGGCCCAGTCTCCGGAGCCGGCGACGACCGAGCTGACGCCGTCGTTGACGTGCTCGCCGGAGCTCTCGATCCACACGGTGCCGCCCGCCCGCCGGCCCGGCAGGTCGGACAGCAGGTAGTAGGAGCGGCGCAGGACGTGATCCTCGGCCACCGGGACCAGCGGCGGCAGGTCCAGCACCCGCGCCAGCTCACGCAGGCCGGCCCGCTCGCCGCCGTCCTCGCCGCGGGTATCGAAGACGATGGTGCCGCCGTTGCGCATGTAGTCGGTGAGCCGTCGCGCCGCCTGGGGCGATACCGGCCGCACCGGTTCGGCCACCGGCCAGTAGAGCAGGGGATAAAAGGCGATTTCGTCGTTCTCCGGATCGACCCCGACCGGCCCGTCCAGTTCGGCTGCCGTCCGCCGGTTGATGACCTCGCTGAGGCCGGCAAGGCCGGCGGCGCTGATCTGGTCAAGACGGGGATCGCCGGTACGGATGAAGGCGAGGCGGGTCGAAAGAGCGGCGGGAGCCGCCGTGCCGTCGGCGACCACCGACTGGGCGGCGGCGGGAGCGGCAGAAAAGCCGGCGCCCAGCGCGGCCAACAGCAGCACTGCGCCGCCCGCCATCGTCGCCGGTCGCAGGCGCGGCAGCATGCCGCGCAGCGCGAGACTGACGGCGAGATCGGCGATGGCGAGAATCGCCGCCATCGCCAGCAGCCACGGTTGCAGATCGCGCTCGCCGCTTTCGCCCAGCATCTCGCTGCGAATGCCGGCGGGAAGCGGCGGCAGCGCCTTCAGCTCGCCGATCGCAGGAGCGAGGTTGAGGGCGAAGCGGGCTTGCGGCGTGCCGTAATAGCCCGGTGGCAGGCCGGGAGCGACAGTAGCTTGCGGCATCTGCGCGCCGTCGATCGCTCGCGTCCCTGCCGGCGGCGGCTGCAGCCGGCCGAAGCCGTCGAGCGTCTCTACCGGCGCCAGGCTGCCCATGGCGGTGCGGGCGCCGCCGCCCGTGCCGAGGGCCACGATCCGCCGCAGGAGGTCGACGAACAATCCAGACAGCGGCAGGTTCGACCAGTCCGGCTCTGCCGTGACGTGAACCAGCACCACCCAGCCGTCGCCGCGGCGGACGCCGGTGATCAGCGGCGTCCCATCCTCCAGCCGCGCCCAGGTGCGCTCGGCCAGCTCCAACGACGGCTCGGCGACCACCTGCCGGCGGATCTCCAGATCGCCGGGCACGGCGAGGCCGTGGAAGGGGCTCGTCTCATCGAAGGCGGCGAGCTTGCCGGGTCCGGTCCATGACAGGGTGCCGCCCATCGTCCGGTCGCCGGCGCGCAGCGCCGTCGGCAGCAGCGGGTCGCCGGACTGCGCCTCGCGTGCCAGCCGCGGACCGGCGAAGCGCAGCAGCACCCCGCCCCTCTCCACCCAGCCCTTGACGGCGGCGGCGGTCGCCGCATCGGGTGTGCCAACATCGGTGAGGATCAGGGCATCCAGCGGCCGGGCGAGCAGGGTGGCGAGGTTGCCCTCGCGGACCTCGGCGAACGGCTCCAGCGCCCGCTGCAGATAATAGTGTCCGCCGAGCAGCGGCTGCTCGCGGGTGCCGCCCTCGCCCAGCAGCCCGACCGCCCGCCGCTGCCAGCGCTCGTCCGCCAGCAGTACGCCGCCGGCGGTGGCCGCCCCGTCCGCCTCGATGCGGGCCAGCTGGCCGGCCAGTTCGGTCGGCAGGCTGACCGGGAGCTGCAGCCGCTTCTCGCCGCCGGCGAACCGGCCCTGCTGGACAGCCAGCACCGAGCCGTCATCGCCGATCAGGCGCAGCTTCACCGGCAGCTCGCCCTCGCCGACGGCCCGGGTGACGATCACCTGCGGGCCGTCGGCGCGCTCGCCGGGCGCCGTCAGCAGCGGCAGCTGGTGCGGCTTCGGCAGCAGAACCGAGGGCGAGCCCAGCCGCCGCAGCCGCTCCAGCAGCGCTTCGGGCGGCCCGCTGGCCCTGGGTTCGGCCAGGCCGTCGCTGATCCAGATCACCGCGCCGGGCGGCCAGCCACCGGCATTTGCCGCCCGCAGCAGCGCCTCGCTGGCGCCGGTGCGGTCGGTCGACCACGGCAGCGGCTGCAGCGCCTGTACCAGTTCGCGGGCGCGCAACGCCGGCAGCAGCGCCGGCGGGGCGAACCGCTCTCCGTCCGCGGTGGCGGGAGCGGTGCTGCTCAGAACAACGTTGCGGCCTTGCCGGCCGGCGCGGTCGATCACCCGTATTGCCTCGGCGAGGCGCTCGCGCCACTCCGCGCCGGCGGCCCAGCCGTTATCGATGACGAGATAGACCGGGCCGGAGCCCGGCATCGCCGGGGCGGCGTTGAGCAGCGGCCGGGCGACACCAAGGATCAGGCAGGCGACCAGCGCCAGCCGCAGCGCAAGCAGCCACCACGGCGTGCGCACCGCCGTCTCGTCACGCGCGGCAAGGTCCCGCAGCAGGCGCAACGGCGGAAAGACGATGCGGCGTGGCGATGGCGGGGTTACTCGCAGCAGCCACCACAGGGCCGGAAGCAGGGCGAAGGCCGCCAGTGTCCACGGAGCGGCGAACGTGAGGGCGCCGAGGCTCAGCATCGCGTCATCTAATCGAAGGTCCGCCGAGGGCGAGATAGAGCGCCAGCAGTGCCGTTTCCGGGGCGTGGTCGGTGCGGTGGATCAGCAGCGTCCAGCCGACGCTGCGGGCGAGGTCGCGCACCGCTTCCTGGTGGCGGATGAACGCCGCTTGGTAGGCGTCGCGCACTGTCTCCGCCCGGCCGAACAGCACCTCACCCTCGTTCTCGGTGCCGGCGAACAGTACCCGCCCGGTAAAGGGCAGGCTCTCCTCGGCCGGATCGAGGATCTGCAGCAGGTGGCCGCGGACGCCACGCCGGCTGAAGGCGGTGAGGGCGGTGCGCAGTTCCTCGACCGGGGCGAGGAAATCGGAGGTCAGCACCAGCCGGCCGTCGCGCGGCAGCGGCTCGGCCGGCGGCCGACCAGAGGCGGCGCCGACGCCCCGCCGCGCCAGCTGGATCGCCAGCCGCTGCAACGCCGAACGGCCGGGCGCCGGCGCGATGCCGCTGCCGAGCAGAGCGACGTGCTCGCCGCCGCGCACCAGCAGCGCCGCCAGCGCCAGCGTCAGCAGGTCCGCCCGCTCCAGCTTGGTGGCAAGGCGGCGCGATCCGCGCCAGTCCATCGAGGCCGACGCGTCCCGCCACAGCCAGACGCTCTGCGCCGCCTCCCATTCGGTCTCGCGCACGTAGACACGATCGGACTTTGCCGACTGCCGCCAGTCGATGCGTGCGACGGGATCTCCCGGCTGATAGCGGCGAAACTGCCAGAACGCCTCGCCGTCGCCGACGCGGCGGCGGCCGTGCACTCCCTGGCTCACCGTCGCCGCCACCCGTTCCGCCTGCACCAGCAGCGGCGGCAGCACCGCGGCCAGCGCTTCCGCCCGTGACAGCCGTCCGGCAACAGTCATCGTGCCGTCGCCCGCTGCCGCCCGGCCGTCCTGTCCCGTCATGCGATGCGCGCCACCAGGCGCTCGATGATCTCGTCGATGGCGACGCCCTCGGCGCGAGCGGTGAAGGTCAGCGCCATGCGATGGCGCAGCACCGGATGGGCGAGGGCGATGATGTCGTCCACCGACGGCGCGAGTCGGCCGTGGGTTACCGCCCGGGCGCGCACCGCTCGCATCAGCGCCTGCGAGGCGCGTGGCCCCGGGCCCCAGCCGACGTGCGCCCGCACCTCGGCGAGCGGGCTGCTCTCTGGCCGGCCGGCGCGGACGAGTTCGAGTATCGCCGCGAGGACACTCTCCCCGACCGGCACGTGGCGGATCAATCGCTGCGCCTCCAGCAGCTGGCTGCCGTCCATGACCCGGACCGGGGTCTCTTCCGCCGGGCCGGTGGTGGCCAGCAGCACCCGGCGCTCGGCCTCGACGTCGGGGTACCCGACGTTCACCTGCATCAGGAAGCGATCGAGCTGCGCCTCGGGCAGCGGATAGGTACCTTCCTGCTCCAGAGGGTTCTGCGTCGCCAGCACGTGGAACGGCGTCGGCAGCGGATGGTAGTGCCCCGCGACCGAGACACGCTGCTCTTGCATCGCCTGCAGCAACGCCGACTGGGTGCGCGGGCTGGCGCGGTTGACCTCGTCGGCCATCAGCAACTGGCAGAACACCGGCCCCTGGATGAAGCGGAAGTGGCGGCGGCCGGCATCGCTCTCCTCGAGCACCTCGGAGCCGAGGATGTCGGCCGGCATCAGGTCCGGGGTGAACTGGACGCGGCGTTCCTCCAGGCCGAACACCCGGCCCAGCGTCTCCACCAGCTTGGTCTTGCCCAGCCCGGGAACACCGATCAGCAGCAGGTGGCCGCCGGAGAGCAGGGTGACCATCGTCTCGTCGATGACCCGGTCCTGGCCGAAGATGATGCGGCCGAGCGCTTCGCGCGCCCGCGCTACCAGCGCACCGAGTTGATCTATGCTCTCAATCAGCGCAAAATCACTGCGCTCGCCGAGATCGGTCGTCCCGCGGGCTGTCACTCGTTCTTCTCCTGCCCCACCTAAGATGACGCGGATTGATGTCGAAGCCTTCCTGCGACCTTTATGCCAAAGCGCCTGCAGCCGGCCCCATCTCTTCCCCAATGACCGACCTGCCTGGAGCGCCACCAGTCTCGCCCGGAGGACGGGTGCTCTACGAGGACCTCGGCATCAGCATAGATAAGGACGGCCTCTGGCATTATCACGGCTCGCCGATCCGGCGCAAAGAGCTGGTGTGCTTGTTCGCACATGCCCTGACGCGCGACAGCAACGGCCGCTACTGGCTGGTCACCCCGGCGGAAATGGGGCCGATCGACGTCGCTGACGCGCCGCTGCTGGCGGTCGAGATGTACGTCGCCGGGGCCGGCAACCAGCAAGTGATCAGCCTGCGCACCAACGTCGACGAGATCGTCGACCTCAGCGAGCAGCATCCGCTGCGGTTCGGCCGCAATGCCGAGACCGGCGAGGTCGTGCCCTACCTGCAGCTCGACAACCGAATCGAGGCGAAGGTGAGCCGTTCCGTCTTCTACGCCCTCGCGGAAATTGCGATCGAGGGCGAGGTGGACGGTCGGCCGTGCCTCGGCGTCCGCAGCGAAGGCTGCTTCTTTCCGCTCGGCTATCTGGACGAGGGATCGTGAGCGCGGCGCTGCGCAACCGCGCCTTTATCGAAGACCGCTTTGCCGGTCGGCGGTTGGTCCCGCTGGAGGCGGTGATTCCCGACGACATCACCGCCGAGCGCGGCGACCACGCTCTCAACCTCGATATGATGCCGGTGCTGCCGCTGACGCCGGCGGCGGTGCTGGTGCCGCTGATCGAGCGCCCGGACGGCCTGACCGTGCTGTTCACCCAGCGCACCTCGCACCTCGCCCATCACGCCGGACAGGTCAGCTTTCCGGGGGGCCATATCGAGCCGGAGGATGGCGGACCGGCGGAGACGGCGTTACGCGAGACCGAGGAGGAGGTTGGTCTCGACCGCAGCCATGTCAGGATCGTCGGCCGGCTGGATACCTATGTCACCCGTACCGGCTTCGCGGTCACGCCGGTGGTCGGGATGGTGGCGCCACCGTTCACCCTCAGGCCCGACCCGCACGAGGTGGCGGAGATCTTCGAGGTACCGCTGGACTTCCTGCTAGACCCCAGCAACCATGAGCGCTGCAGTGCCGAGTTCGAGGGTCGGACCCGGTTTTTCTGGGCGATGCCGTATGGAAGGCACTTCATTTGGGGGGCGACCGCGGGGATGGTGATCAATCTCTGCGACATCCTCAACGGCCAATGAGCCGCGTCCTCCTCCAGTACCTGCTGCCGCTGCTGCTGCCGACGCTGATCTGGTTGGTCTGGTATTTTACCGTCGGCCGCAGCCGCGTGGCGGCGGACGGCTCGTTGTCGAAACTGCACCACGGACCCTGGTTCTGGCTGATTCTCGTCGGCTTGGTCCTGGTCGGCGGCAATCTCGTCTATTCGGCACTCACCCGCGGCTACGATCCCAGCGGCACCTATGTGGCGCCGCACTGGGAGGGTGGCCGGGGGGTGGTACCGGGTCGGGTCGAGTGACGCCAACGCTTGGCCGTCGCGAGCCGGTACCGGTGACTTGCAGCGGAAGAGCGGGCGTCGCGCTGCTCGCCGGCGATGGCTGGGAATAGCTGATGGCCGCGGCCGTCCCCTGGGGTGTCGGCGCCGGCGGGGCGGACGGCGGTGCCAGTACGCCGCCGCAGCCCGTGGGCCGCATCCACCCGCAGCCGTGGATGACCGCGCCGGAGACGGTCGCGGTGCTGGAGGCCCTCGCCGCCGACGGCGCCGAAGTCCGCTTCATCGGCGGCTGCGTGCGCGACTCGCTGCTGAAGCGGCCGGTGCGGGACATCGACATTGCCCTGGCGGTCCCGCCCACCGGGGTAATGGCGCTGCTGCGGCGGGCCGGCATCAAGGCGATTCCCACTGGCATCGATCACGGCACCATCACTGCGGTTGTGGGCGCCCAGTGCTTCGAGATCACCACCTTGCGCGTCGATGTCGAGACTTTCGGCCGGCGCGCCCGCGTTGCCTTCACCGACGACTGGATCGCCGATGCGGCGCGCCGCGACTTCACCTTCAACGCCCTTTCCTGCACCGTCGACGGTGAGGTCTACGACTTCTTCGGCGGCCTCGAGGATCTCGGCCACGGCCGGGTGCGTTTCGTCGGCGATGCCTCCGAGCGGATCGGCGAGGACGTACTGCGGCTGCTGCGCTACTTCCGCTTCTACGCCCACTATGGCCGCCCGCCGCCGGACGTCGCGGCGCTCGCCGCCTGCCGCGCCTATGCGGAAAAGCTGCCGATGCTGTCCGGCGAGCGCGTCCGCGTCGAGATCTTCCGCACCCTGATGGCAACCGATCCGGCCGACGTTTTCGCGCTGATGCGCGCGCAGGACGTGCTGGCGCATGTCCTGCCGGAAGCGAACGGGATCGAGCGGCTGAAGATGCTGAGCTGGATCGACAGCCGTGCGGTACGGATCGACTCCGTCGCGCCCGACCCGGTGCGCCGGCTGGCGGCGCTGCTGACGACGGACGCCGACGGAGCCGGCCTCATCGCCGAGCGGCTCAAGCTCTCCAACCGCCAGCGCGACCGACTGGTGGCGCTCGCCGCCGGCCCGCCGGTCCATCCCGAGCTGCTTGCACTGGCGGTGGTGCGGCTGCTGCGGTCGCTCGGCCGCGAGACGGTTCGCGACCTGGCGCTGCTCGGCTGGGCCGGCGAGCTCGCGCAGACGGCGCGGCTGACCCGCGGCCGTAATACCCGCTGGATCGAGCTGCTGCACGGCATCGACCAGTGGCAGCCGGTTGTCTTCCCGCTGATGGGCCGCGATGCCCTCGCCCTCGGGATTCCGCGCGGTCCGCGCATCGGTGCGCTGCTGCGCCAGGTGGAGGACTGGTGGGAGGAGGGCGGCTACGCCGCCGACCGCACCGCCTGCCTCGCGCAGCTCCGGCTGCTGGCCGGGGCGGCCGGCCGGCCCCGGTGACCGGCGGTGCTCCTGGCGTTATTCAGGGGAGGATCCGCCAGATGATGCAGTCCCGGCTCTCGCTGTCCTCCAGGTCGCGGCTGGTCGGCACCCGGTAGCGGGCAACCGGCGCGAGGCCGGCGGCCGGCAGATAGGCACGGCCGGGATCGGCCAGCAACACCTCGTTGCCGGCTGCTGCGCGTCTCCGCAGCCAGCCGAGGCAGCGCTCCGCCATCGCCTGCTGGTAGCAGACATCGCCAGCCAGTACGACCTGCCCTTCGCCCGCTGGCAGCGGCGCTGCCGCGGCCCGCGGCTGCGCCAGCAGGTCGCCGCCTTGCACTGCCACCGCGATGCCGTTCAGCCCGGCGTTGATCGCCACCGCGCGCAGTGCCAGCGCATCGATGTCGTTGGCGACCGCCTGAGCGCCGGCTTTGGCGGCGGCGATGGCGGCGATGCCGCAGCCACAGGCGAAATCGAGCACGCTGCGGCCGTGGACCCGCTCCGGCTCGTCCAGCAGCAGCCGGGCCAGGGCCTGGCTGCCCGGCCAGCAGAACGCCCAGTAGGGCGGCTCCACCCCGATCTCTTCCAACGCGCTTTCCGTCGCCTGCCAGATCGGTACGACGGCGCTGGCGAGCCGCAGCCGCAGTTCCGGCACCAGCGGCGGAGTGGCGACGACGGTGTTGGCGAGGATGAAGGCGTCGGCGTCGGCCGGGCCGGAGATCACGTCAGGGGACGATCCGGCCGAGGAGGATGGCGACGAACACCAGCAATCCGGTGCGCGCGTTCGACTTGAACAGGGCAAGGCAGCGCTTCGGATTGTCGATGTCGAGCCTTGCGATCTGCCAGACGAAGTGGGCAGCGACGATGGCGAGTGCCGGCCAGAAGGCGGCTCCCAGTCCGGCGAGCCCACCGGCGAGCGCCAGCAGTGCGGTCGCTGCCGCGTAGAAGCCGATGAGCCACGGCCGGGTGGTCGCCCCCAGCCGCAGCGCCGTCGAGCGGACACCGACGATGGCGTCGTCCTCCTTGTCCTGATGGGCGTAGATGGTGTCGTAGCCCAGCGTCCAGGCAACCCCGGCGGCGTAGAGGCAGAGGGGTGCCCAGCCGAGGTCGCCGCGGACCGCCGTCCATCCCACCAGCGCTCCCCAGTTGAAGGTGAGCCCGAGCACCGCCTGCGGCCAGTCGGTGATCCGCTTGGCGAACGGGTAGACGGCGACGAGCAGCAGCGAGGCGGCGCCCACGACGATGGTCAGCAGATTGAACTGCAGCAGCACCAGCAGCCCGGCGAGCGACAGCGCCACCATGAACAGCGCCGCTTGGCGCACGCCAATGGCGCCGCTGGCGATCGGACGGGTGGCGGTGCGTGCCACCTTGGCATCGAAATCGCGATCGGCGATGTCGTTCAGGGTGCAGCCGGCGCCGCGCATCACCGTCGCCCCCAGGGCGAAGAGAGCAAGGAACCAGGGGTCGGGCCAGCCGGTGCTGGCGAGTGCGGTGCTCCACCAGCAGGGGAACATCAGCAGCCAGATGCCGATCGGCCGGTCAAGGCGTGCCAGTCGCAGGTAGGGCTGGACCGATGCCGGGACGAAGCGGTCGATCCAGTCGCCGCGGCGGATGTCGCTGGGGTCTGCGACCGCCGACGATAGCGGGCCTGACCTGCCGTTACCGTGTCGCACGCACCCTCCGCCACCGTCTGCGGGCCGAGTCACCTCAAATTTCCCTCAAAATCAGGCCCCGGTGCGGGCGAGAAGCTGTTGCAGCCGAGAAACACCCGCCGATGTCGTAAAGCTTCTTCATCACCCGATGGCGGCCGCCAAGCGTGCACCTGCAAAATTCGGCAACACCATGAAAGAAGCCCAGAATTCGTCATCATCAAGGAATGGAGGGGGTAGATTGCCGATTTCTGCAAAAATTTTGTGCGCCAGCGTCGTATTGACTTTGCGGTAATCGGTGTCCAGATGGCCGGGCGTGGGACGTAGTGCTGCGACACCTTGTTCCCGCTGAAAGCCTTCGTATGAACGGTAGGAGGTAGTGATTTGGTAAACCTTATCTACAGTATCGAGCGCGACATTGTCGATCCGGTATTTTTCGCGGTCGTGCCCGATTCCTTCATGAACAGGCCGTCCTTCGGACGCCCGGCGTCTGCCCCGGTGGCGGATCATCTCGACTCGGACGACTGGGTCGAGCAGGTTGATGCTCCCGTCGTCGCCCCGCGCGACCGCTGGAGCTTCTGAGGCTCGCGACGCACCGGCCGCAAAGAAAGGCCGCTACACAACCATACTGACCGGTCCCGTTCGGTCGCCCCCCGCAAAGACCGCACCATGCGCCGCGAATTGCGGGGGCGATGCTGAAGGCGCCGGATCTGTACATCAAGGGCATCAAACGCCAACGTCGGGGAGGCCGACATGATTCAGTCGCATTCATCGGGCATTGCCTGCCGTGCCGCGGTCAGACTGCTGGAATCCCATGGTCCGGCATCGGCAAATGAGGCCGCAGAACGCGCCGACGAGCGCTTCGCCAACATCGATCTCGGCGGCTTCGGCTTCTGGAAAAGTGTCGAGAAGCTGATCCGTGAGCAGCGCGTAACGCTGTAGATTTGCTTCGCGTTGCCCGGCCGCGCTGCGGTGGCGCGGGGAGCCTACGATACCGGCCCTGTCCGCACGCGGACAGGGCCTTTCCGTGTATGGATCCCCCGCCTCTTACGATGGCTTTGCCGCCGGCGGCAAGAAGACGGCGCGCAGCGACGGCAGGATGACAAGGGTGCAAACGGTGCTGAAGATCAGCGCCACCGTCAGCAGCAGCCCCATGCTGGCCATGCCGGGATGCTTGGAGACCGCCAGCGAGCCGAACGAGCCGATGGTGGTCAGTGCGCTGAACAGCACCGCCCGCGGCGTCGAGGTAATCAGCAGCGAGCGGTTTCCCTGCTGCCGGCTGCGCACCATCATGTTGATGCCGCTGGAGACGCCGAGGCCGAACAGCAGCGGCAGGACGATGACGTTGGCGAAGTTGAACGGAACGTTGATCAACACCGTCACCGCCACCGTCAGCAGGCCAGCGAGGATCAGCGGCGCCATGACCATCAGCGAGTCACGGACGCTGCGCAGGACGACCAGCAACAGCACGCTGATCATCACGAAGGTGAAGGTCCCGGCCTGGAAGAAGGAGTGGATGACCGCCTTGCCGGCCTCGGAGACGGCAACGGCCTCGCCGCTGGCCTGCGGCACCACTTCCTGCACCGCTGCGGCGAAACGGCGTCGTGCCACCTCGTCGCGCAGGTCGGCGGTGGGAAACACCTCGACCAGAACGCGACCGTCGGCCGTCTGCCGGCGGGCGAGCAGGGCGGGCGGCACGTCGGCGAGGGTGACCGGTCCGGCATTCAGGCTGTCGGTCAGCTCGGCCAGCATGCTGGGGAAGCCGGCAAGCAGCGCCCGCTGCAGTGTCTCCAGGTTCTGGTTGGTGGGCTTGAAGTCGGCGAGCGCCGCCGCCAGCTCCGCCGCCGCCGGGGCCCGCGGTGCCGCCGCCTCGGCAGCACCGCGCAACTCGGCGAGCGCGTTCCGCAACGCCGCCGGATCGGGCGCCGGCTTGTGCTCGGCGGGAGCGATGACCGGGGCCATCATCAGCGCGAGATCGCCGATCTGGGCAAGCCTCGCGTCCTGATCGGCCGGTACCAGATCGGCCGCGGTCTCGACACGCGCCACCTCCGGCAACTTGCGCAGCTTCCCGGCGATGGCTTCCGCCTCGGCGCTGTCCTTGGCGAGGACCGCGGCGCGGAAGGGATCGAAGCGGCGGTCCTTCAGCAGGTCGAGCAGGGTCTGAACCGATTCGGTGCTCTGATCGCGCAGGTTCAGCGGCGAGTCGTCGAAGCGGACGAAGGGCAGGGTGCCGGCGGCGGCGAGCCCGAGGGCGAGTGCTGCCCACAGGATGGGGCGCGCCCGCGGCAGCAGGAAGCGTTCCGCCGCCTGGCTCGCCGCCCGCTGCGTGCCGGCCGGTGACGGGCGGGGAGTACGCACCGCGAGCCAGGCGGGCGCCAGCGTCAGCGAGGTGACCAGTGCCACCAGCATCCCGAACGACGAGATGATGCCGAGCTCGACGAGGCCTTTGTAGGCAGTCGGGGTGAAGGCGAGAAAGCCGATGGAGGCGCAGAGCGAGGTCAGTGTCAGGCCGGGAGAGACACCGGCCGTCGCCTCGTCGATGGCCAGGCCGGGGCCGATGCCGCCGTCGATGTACTCCTTGACGCGCATGCAAAGGTGGATGCCGAAATCGACGCCGAAGCCGATGAACAGCACCGCGAACGCGACTGAGATCAGGTTGAGCTCGCCAACCGCGGCGACGGCGAAGCAGGCGGTCGAGGCCAGGCCGACGAACAGGGAGAAGATCGCCGCTTCGACCAGCCGGATAGAGCGCAGGCCGACGATGAGCAGCACGGCGACGATGGCAAGGGTCAGCAGGTTGGCGTAGCCGATGCTTTCCTCGACGCTCCGCAGCTCGTCTTCGAGCATCACCGGCTCGCCGGTGAGACGGACGTGCACGCCCTGGTCGGGGGTCATGTGCATCTCGGCCGCGAGCTGGCGGATGAGGCTGATGGCGCGGTCCGCTGGCTGCAGCGAGGCGTAGTCGAAAACCGGCTCCAGCAGCAGCAGCTGGCGGCGGCCGGAAAACTGGCTGCCGTCGCTGGCCAGGGCGCCGCGCCAGGAGAACGGCGCGACCGGCCCTTCCGCCTTCTCGACCGCCTTGATCGTCCCGGTGATGCCGGCGAGCGCTGCGGCAAACTCCGGCGGCAAGCCGCCGCTACCAATCTCGTCGATATGGCGCAGCGCCAGCGTCAGAACGCTGGCGAGGCCGCGCAGGCTGGGGTCCTGCGCCAGCGCCGCCAACAGCGGCTGGGCGCCGGCCAGCATGGTGCTGAGCGTTTCCACCTCGTCCGGCTGAAGGAACAACAAGCCGTGCTGGCGGAAGAAGGGATCGCCCTGCGGATAGAAGACATCGCGGATCACGTCGGGGCGGGCGGCCAGCCGCTCGGTCAGCTGCTGGGCGGCGGCGCTCGCTTGTTCCGGCGTATCGCCGTCGACGACGACGACGACCGTCCGGTAGTCCTGGGGAAAGGCCTTGTCCAGCTCCTCGAACTGCTGCTGGAAGGGCAGATCGTCGGCCAGCATGTCGTTGGTGGACGTGTTGATGGCGACGTTGCGCACCGCGTAGGTGCCGGCGAGGACAGCCGATACCGCCGCCAGGATCAGCACGACGATGGCGTGGCGACGAATAAAGCGTGACCACGCGGCGACCGCCTGGATCGCCCGCGTCGCCGCACGATCGGTCGCCGGCGTGCGCGGCGTCATCGGCAACTGCCCACGATAGCGCTTCCCGCGGTGCGGATCCGCTTTTGCTGGGGGCACGGTTGCAGGGAAAGCCTTGGCGTCCAGCCGGGGCCTATGCTAGGCGAATTAGTCGTTCGTGACATGCAGCAGGGCGCCGATGGCGATGCGATGGAGAGGACCGGTGGCATGACGGAAGTGATGCGAGTGTTGCGTCGGGAGCATGCAAATATGGCGGCCCTCGTCAAGGCTCTCGAATGGCAGCTGGGAGAATTCGCGGCCGGCCGCTCACCCGACTACGACGTGGTCCGCAGCGCCCTCGACTACTTTCTCAGTTTTCCTGATCTGTACCACCATCCCAAGGAAGACCTGATTTTTCTCAAACTGAAGGGGCGGGCACCGGAGGTGGCGGAGCGGGTGGGTGACCTGCGCCGAGAACATGAGGCGATAGCGGCACGGACGCGCGAATTCGCCGCTGGCCTGCGGGCGGTTCTTGACGAGGCGCAGGTGCCGCGGGACGCTTTCCTGCGTTGGGGGAAAGCATTCATCGACCTCCAGAAAGGCCACATGCAGATGGAGGAGACGGAATTCTTTCCGGCGGCGCTGCGTCATCTGACCGACAGCGACTGGCGCGAGCTGGAGGCGGCGATGACCTCGCCCGAGGATCCGCTATTCGGCGAGAAAGTCGGCGAGCGTTTCGAAGCGCTGCATCGTGCCGTCCTGCAGTGGCAGGAAGACCACCGCCGGTCGACCGAAAGCTTCTACTGAACGCCAGCGCCCCGCCTCTGTGCCGAGAGGCGGGGCGGCGCTGACTTAAATTTCCTTTCTTTCTTCCTCAGGCGTCGAGAACGCGGACGACCGGGCCTCTCCCGCCGCGCCGATTGTGCCGCTGCGGGCGGTGGCTCGCCGCCGCGTGACTTTCGCCGTTGACACGCGCGAGCGGGACGACAGGGGCAAGGGCGCTCACCGGTGCGGAAGGCGTATAGCCGGGGACGTAGCGCGCCAGCAGGCGGATGACCGCCGCCTTGTCTGCCGCGGCGCAGGCCAACTCCAGATCCTCCAAGGCATCCTCGATAGTGGCTGTGGCCAGCGGCGTGGAATGGGCCATGAGGACGCCGGCAATGCCGCTCTCGACGCGCTCCTCACGATCGTCGAACAACTCCTCGTAAAGCTTCTCGCCGGGGCGCAGACCGACAAAGCGGATCGGCACGTCGGACAGGCCGGACAGCCGGATCATCTGCCGGGCAACATCGAGGATGCGCACCGGTGTCCCCATATCGAGGACGTAGATCTCGCCGCGGTGCGCGCCACGCCTCAGGCCGCCGGCGAGAGCCTGCAGGACGAGGCCGGAGGCCTCGCGGATCGTCATGAAGTAACGGGTGATCTCGCGGTGGGTGACGGTGATCGGCCCGCCTTCTCGAAGCTGCTGCTGAAACAGCGGGATGACCGATCCGCTCGAGCCCATCACGTTGCCGAACCGCACTGTCTTGAAGTAAGTACTGCCCCCGCTATCACGGCCAGCAAGGTCCAGGGCTTGGCAGTAGCATTCAGCCAGTCGCTTCGTCGCTCCCATGACGTTGGTGGGAGACACTGCCTTGTCGGTTGACACCTGCACGAAAGCAATGGCCCCGACGCGCCGTGCTGCCTGGGCCACATTGCGGGTGCCGAAGACGTTCGTCAGAACACCCTCAATCGGGTTGTGCTCGACCAGCGGGACATGCTTGAGCGCGGCGGTGTGGAACACCAAGTCCGGCCGGGCGTCATGAAACGTCCGTTCAAGCGCTGCGCCATCGCGAATATCGAGGAGGATGGCGTGGCGATCGAGCTGCGGGAAGGTCTTCGCCATCTCCATGTCGATGGCGTAAAGGTTGTATTCGCACTGGTCGAGCAGGACCAGTTGCGCGGGGTTGCAGCTGGCGATCTGGCGACAAAGTTCCGAGCCGATCGAGCCGCCGGCACCGGTCACCAGGACGCGGCGGTGCTCGATCAGGCCCTCGATAGCCTGGCGCTCAAGCTTGACCTGCGGACGCGTCAGCAGATCCTCGACCGCGATAGGCCGCAAATCGAGACCGCCGTCACCGCCGGCTTCGCGGAATTCGGTTGGCTTCGGCAGCCGGCAGAGGATGATCTTCGCCCGTTCGGCGACCGTCTGCAGCTCGCGCAGCGGCTGACCCTGCATCTGCGAGGTAAGGACGATTCGCTGCGGCCGCTGTCCCTTGCGCTCCAGGGACTGCAGAATCTGCGGAAGGCAGGCGATGCTGCCAAGGATGGGGACGTTCATGACGCCGCGGCCGACGTCACCGTCGGCAAGATCGACGATGCCGATGACCTGGTAAGACGTCTCCGCTGCCTGCTGGTGGCGGCAGGCCCGGATGGTCAGTTCGGCACTTTGCGGACTGCCGACGAGCAGCAGCGGCATGGGATCGGCCTTCCGGGCAAAGCGGCTTCCGGCCAACCCGCCGGCCATATTGTCGCGAATCACCCGGCGGACGCAGCGCGAGCCAGCCAGCAGTGCCACGAGGCAGAGAAACTGAATAAACAGGGCCGAGGGCGGCACTTCCAGCCCGACGCCGAGGTGCATGAGGACGGCGAAGGCCAGCACCGAGCAGGCAACGCTACCGACGATTGCCTGTAGATCGGCAACCGAAGTGAACCGCCAGAGCGACCGGTGAAGGCCAAAGTGAATATAAAAAGCCACGGCAATGACCGTGAACACCGGCACGCCAACAGTGACGAGCTGCTCGAAGTCTCGCAGCCCCTCAAAACCGGCAAGTAGTATCAAGGCCAACGGCAGCGATAGTACAATAAACACACCGTCGTGAGCGAACTGCAGAAGACGCTTCGCCCCAGCCGGGGTGAACGCAAGTGGATACATGTCCCAACCCCAGTCCCGTTCGCTTTGTTATTCGCGAGACGTCCTACCTTTGCCTTGGCCGGCAGGTCGGTTTTTGGCCGTATGCGGGTGCGTACCGACAACATGCATACGCTAAATACACGCGGGTGGTTGCCAAATCAATCACGGTTACAACATTCGCGGCTACTTTGTGCCCTCCGTGTGACCCAACATACCCGCTCTGACCATCGGCGGTGGCGGCGAACCAGACCACGAACGTGGGCCTCGATCGCGCTCGATGGTATCCCTATTTTGTTAATCTACAAAATACGATTATAAGTGAGCGATCACATGAGCGAAGCGATGTTCCGGCACCGTCGGCTCCCGTCAGCTCAAATGATGTCGCACGTCCGGCGGATCACGCAAGCGGCGCCTTCCTCGCAGAAATGGCGGGCCAGCCGAGAGGAGTATGGACTTTACCGGCCGGGCGTGCATACGGTATCGATCCGCGGTTTTTGGCGGCAACAAGCTAGGCCTGAGCACGCTCAGGTACGGGCTCGGTGGATCGGGTTACGAGGGCGGCGTATCGCCGCATCGGGACAGAGCGCGGGAACGCGGGAAACAGAGGCGCACACGCACGGCATCGATGCCGGGTCCGGATAGGGGCCGGCTGCCGTGGAGGGTGCGCCTTCGGGTTCTCCGGTCCTGGAATGCGGCCGGGGTACTGCCACGGCAGCGAATCGAGGATGGGGTGTCAGCCATGCCAGAGGGAGCCTCGGGAATCGGCGAGGGGCGCAAACCGCACGGCCTGGAGTGGAGCAAGCTGTCGCCGCAAATGGCGCTGCCGACGATTCAGCGGCGCTGGCGGCTGATCGCGCTGGTGATCGCTGTCGGGCTGGCCCTCGCCAGTCTGGCGCTGTGGCTGATTACGCCGCACTACACCTCCGAGATGACGCTGCTGTTCGAGAGCAAGCAGAGCCCGGTCGACCCGGCGCCCAACGCCGATTCGATGACCATGGAGGGGCGTCCCCAGGACGACGTCACCATCGTCGGCGAGATCCAGGTGCTGCAATCCCGGGATCTGGCGCGCAAGGTCATCGAGCAGCTGGATCTCAGCACTGATCCCGACTTCGCGCCGCGCGTGCCGAAGGAGGGCGATTTCGTCGGACAGGCGGTCGTGACGATCAAGCGGCTGCTGCTGCCCGGACGAACCGGGATGGAGGCGGTCATCGACAACTTCCTGGATGCCCTGCGCGTCTCCCAGATCACCGGATCGCCGGCGGTGCTGGTTCGCTTCACCTCGAGCGATGCGGAGAAGTCGGCGAAGATCCTCGCGACCGTTGCCAACACCTTTATGACCGCGCGACTCGAGGACCGGCTGTCGAACGCCAAGTGGGTCGGCTCCTGGCTTTCCGAACGCATCCGCTCGATGCGTGCCCAGGTCGAGACCGCGGAGCGGGCAGTCGCCGAATACCGCAAGCGGTTCGGGCTGATCAGCGGCGAGCGGACGGCGCTGGTCAACGAGAGGATCTCCAAGCTTGGCGTCGAACTCGCCGAGGCGACCGCCGCCCGGCAGACGGCGGAGGCACGGGCCCAGCAGGCGGCGCGAAGCCTGCAGCGGCCGGAGACGGCCGGGCGGGTGGTCGATTCCGAACTGATCCAGCGGCTCCGGCAGCGGCAGGTGGAGCTGGAGCAGCGCGCCGCCCTCCTCGCGCAGAGCCTGGGCAGTCGTCATCCCGAGATGATCCAGGTGCAGGCGGAGCGGCAGAAGCTGGCCACCGAGCTGCGCTCGGAGATCGCCCGTCTGGCTGACGGCTTCGATTCCGAGGCGCGGATAGCGCGGGCGCGCGAGCAGGGAATCAAGGAGCAACTGGACGCGGCGAAACAAGAGTTCGGCGCCTCCGACCAGGCGTCGGTCGGGCTGCGCGGGCTGGAGCGGGAAGCGGACGCCAACCGAATGATGCTGGAGCGCTTCCTCAACCTCGTCCCGCAGATCAGTGCACAGAGCGACGTCCAGGCGGCGCTGCCCAACGCTCGTATCATATCCAGCGCCAACACACCGAACGCGCCCTCGTTCCCGCAGCCGATCCCGTTCCTGATCGTCGCGATGATGGCATCGCTTGGGCTCGGGGTCGTCCTGGCGCTCCTGGCCGACTACCTCGACCGACGGACCTTCGTCAGCGCCGAAGAGGCGGAGGCGACCACCCACCTGCCGGTGCTGGCACTGGTGCCGCTGGTCCGCAGCGGCACCAGTCGCGACGTCACCGAGCGGGTGCTGGATACACAGCGCTCGGCCTTCTTGGAGGCGATATCGGCACTGTTCACCCGCATGGTGCTGGCGCATCGGACGCATAGCGACGTTCTCAGCAGCCGACGCGAGATCAAGAGTGTCGCGATCACCTCGTGCCAGCCGAGCGAGGGCAAGTCGACGATCGCGCTGGCGCTGGCGCGCCACCAGGCTCAATGCGGCCGCCGTGTCGTGTTGGTCGATGCCGACTTTGCGATGTCGCGGCTGCCGGCTGTCGCCGGACTGTCGCCCAACCTTCCCGGCCTGAGCGAGTTGCTGATGGGCAAGCTTGCGCTCGACGACGTCATCCGCAAGGACGAGAAGTCTTCGCTTGAAATCGTGCCATCGGGACAGCGGTCCGTCGAGCACGCAGCGATGGCGACGTCCTCGGCGATCGAGAATGTCATCGCCCGGCTGCGCGAGCGATATGAGCTGGTGGTGATCGACACTCAGCCGGTGCTGGCGACGGCTCATGCCTACCAGTTCGCCGGCGCCGCCGACATCTCGCTGATGGTGGTCCGCTGGGGGCGAACGCCGCGCCGGGAGGTGGCGTACGCCCTGCACCAGCTCAGTCTGCTCGGCTGTAATGTCAATGCCCTGGTGCTGTCGATGGTCGATACCGCCCGCAGCAAGCTGTACGGCTACGGCGACTCCCGCTACTACACCGGCAAAGCCAGCCGCTATTACACCAAGGCGCCCGTCAAGATCTAGGCCTGCGGACAGAGGGCGGTGGCCATGCGTTACCGGCTGCGCCGCCAGCACCGTAGGGGCGATGCAGCATGACGAACGACAAGGCCACGGATTTGGCTGGCTGGGAGCGGGCCGCTGAGGGGAAGCCATGGGTGCTGACGGCGGGAGCACTCATCTGTGCGCTGGGCCTGCTGCTGGGCCGCTGGTCACCCGCCCGGCTGATGGATTACCAGGCGTGGGACGACGTGCCGTGGTTTCTCGACGTGCGCCTGCCGCTGGTCATCGCCGGACTGCTGATCATCGCGATGATCAGGGACGGCCGTCCCGCGGCACCGCGTCTGCCGCCGCAGCTTACCCTCGGCGTCACCTTTATTATTCTCGCGCTGCTGACCTTCACCGCGACCAGCGGCATCGGCGGCATCGATTGCCATACGGCGTATTGCGGGGATAAGGCGCTCGACGTCATCTGGCTGGCATGCTTCCTCTTCATCACCTTCTTCCTGGCGCTGGAGCCGGGGTTCGAGGACCGGTTCTTCATCTGCGTGTTCGTGCTGTGCATGTTGCTGGCGCTGATGGGGCTGCGCGGGGCACTGCAGACGGTGACGCCGGGAGCGACCGGCCTGACAGTGATGCAGGGCGGCCGCAACGTTTTCAGCCGGCTGCTGGGTGTGCTCGCGATTCTGGCGCTCTACTATTACCTGGGAGCACGGCAGAACACCTTGCGGCTGGGTATGCTCGGCATTTTCGGGCTGTCGCTGGCGTTGCTGGTGCTGACCGGCTCGCGCGGCGGGACCGCGGCGAGCCTGCTCGGCCTCGGCGCCGCCGCCGTCCTCTTCCGCGCCCCGTTGCGCGGGGTGCTGGTGATCGGTCTGGCGGTGGTGGTCGCCGGTGCTATCGCCGTCGAAAGCGGGGTGCTGGATACCTTCGCCCGCTACGTCTCCGACCGCTACATCAATCGCGTCTTCGGCCAGCTGTATCTCTCGGGGCGGGATACGTTGATGAAGGATGGCATCCAGATGTGGATGGATTATCCGCTGATGGGAGCCGGCCTTGGGCGCTTCAGCGAATACAACGCCCTGTCCTACCCGCATAACTTCTTCATCGAGCTGCTGGCGGAGACCGGGGTCGTCGGCTTTGCCATGCTGCTGATGCCGCTGGGGTTCGTCCTCGACGTCGTCCGCCGCTATTGGGACGCCACCGACAAGCGCGCCATTGCCATTTTTGCGCTATACCTCGCCGCGGCGCAGGCCAGCGGCGATCTCTATGACAGTCGCGCCCTGCTGCTCATGCCGGTGGTGGCGGCATGCGGTGCGGTGGCGCGACAGGGCAGGGCGGCAGCGCCGGCACCGCGGCCGGAACAATCCGCTGAGAGCATGGCTTGAGCCTGCCTTGCCTGTGACCCCTTCACCGTTCCCGCCGCGCGCATCGCTGCGGCGGCGTCCGCCACGGTACCGGCGCTGGATCCCCGCATGAAGCGTCTTTTGGGAATGCTGCGGCGCGCCGGCAGCGGCGCTGGCGGCCGCGAGGCGGCAACCCTGTCGCTGGCGACGATCCTGGGCCAGGGCGTGCAGTTTCTCGGGGCCTTCGTGCTGACTCGTCTCTACACGCCGGCGGAGTTCGGCACGTTTGCCGTCTTCCTGGCGATCAACATTGTCCTGCTGCCGCTGGTCTGCTTCCGCTACGAGTGGGCGATCCCCATCGCCGAGGACGACGACGAGGCGCGCGACCTGATCGGCCTGACCATGCCCTCGGCGTTCGTCGTCGGCATCGCCATCGGCTTCCTCCTCGATCTCGGCGTGCGGCTGGTCCAGCCCGCCGTGTTCGATAAGGGGATCGCCGCCTGGATGATGCCGGCGGCGCTGATCTTCATCGGCCTCAGCGAGAGCGTCCGCCTGTGGTTCGTGCGCGGCAATGCCTTCGCGGTGCTGGCGCGCACCCGCTTCACCATGCTGGCGGCGCCGGTGCTGGGGCAGATCCTGCTGGGCCTGACGCTGGGCGGGGTCAACGGCCTGCTGCTGGGCTACATCATCGGCCACGCCGCCAACGCATCGTTGTCGCTGTTCTACGGCCGCAAAGCCGTCGCCGCGGCGATGCGGCAATGGAGCGCGGCGCGGGTGGCGGCAGCGGCCCGTCGCTACCGCCGCTTTGCCCTTTTCACCAGCCCGGCGGCGGTGATCAGCGCGGTCAGCATGCAGCTGCCGGTGATGGCGATGCCGACGCTGTTCGGATCGGCGGTGGCCGGCATCTACGCGCTGGCGCAGCGCGTCGTCCTGCAGCCGGTCTACCTGATCAACTATTCCATCCAGACGGTGTTCTGGGCGGGCGCCGCCAAGGCGTTTCGCGAGGATCCGCAAGGCGTGCGGCCGCGCTTTTTCGATACCAGCTTCGCCGTGGCGCTGCTGCTGATCCCGGCGGTGCTGTTCGCCAGCATCGCGCCCGCGCTGTTCGCCGTGTGCTTCGGCGAGGCATGGCGACAGTCGGGGGTCTACGCCGGCATCCTCGTCATTCCCGCCATCACCTACATCATCGCCACCAGCACCAACTGCCTGCACGTCTGCGGCTACAACAAGTGGCAGACGGTCATCGAGGCGGGCCAGCTGGTCGCCTGCGCTTCGGTGCTGGCGGCAGCCTGGAGGCTCGGTATCGATCCGGTGATGACGGTCTACGCCCTCGCCGGGGTCGCGGTGCTCTTCCACGCGGTGCTGTGGAGCACCAACGCCGTCATCCTCAGCCGCGGCCTCATCCGCCCTGCAGCCGCCGATGGTGGCCTCCCCGGGGCACCGGCGGACTGAAAAGAGGGCGCGCAAGCCGATCAGCGGCCGGCGAGCAGGCTCCGGGCGATCCGGCGCATCTCCTGCGTGTTCTCGATGCATTCGGCGCGCCGGTCGGGCCGACAGATCCGTTCCTCGTTCCAGCCGTTCCACCGCTCCTCGCGGCCGAACTGGCCAGGGTAGAACTCGAGGCCATCAAGGGTGCCGCTGCGCATCAGGGCGATCTGCCCGGTGAGGGCCTCGCGGAACAGCCCGATCTCCTGGTCGCGGGTGCACGGCGTCTTGTCGGGACCCTCGGCGCAGGCAATGTAGTCGATGCGATCGTAGGCGTAGACCCCGCCGAAGATCTGCGCGTTGGGGAAGAGCGCCCGCGCCCGGGTGACATAGCGGGCGTAATCGGGACCGTTCGCGCGATAGTGCAGATAAAGGTAGACCCGATCGATACGGGCCAGCAACTCCGGCGGGAACAGCGCGGGCGACTGGGCGACGGAGTCGAGTTCGTCCTCATAAAGAGTGACGCCGAAGAGCAGAGGCGGCCCGGCGGAGCGCGCCGTCTCCACCACCGCGGTGAAGTCGGGCGGGGTATTGCGCCGCATGAAGTGGTAGTAGTCGTCGATCCCGATCTCCACCAGTCCCGGCGTCCTGGCGCTGAGCTGCGCGTAGCGCGCGGCATAATCCAGCACCTGTCCCGGATCAGGCCGCGGCAGCGCCAGTGTGATCGCCACCTTGCCGATGCCTTCCGAGCGCTCGAGGGCGGCGACGCGCTGGACGCACGTTTCCGGCGGAGCGCCACAACCCGTCCGCACCTGGGTGACACCCATCTCGGCGAGCCCTTGCGGCGTATTCTCCGCCCAGGCGGCAATCGTTCCCCGCTGGTCCCCGGCGGGGGCAGCGGTGCCGGCGCAACCGATCGCCGCCGGGAGCCCGAGCAACAGAACAACTAAAGCGCGCAGAATAGCAGCGTTCTTTGCCATTTGCGTTCAGTCTCCATTAACCCCCATGCGCCAAAGTGCCCGGTGGCGGCGGTCCCGTCGAGAAATTGCTGGTGAACAGCCTGTGAGCGGGGCGACGGCTACGGTCGCAAATGGTGATGCGCGCTGCGCCGGCCCCGGTGACGACGGGCACTTGGGAAAAGGCGGATACGGATCCAGTGGGATGGGCAGCGGAACGACGGCCGCAATTTGCCATAATTGGGCCATATTATTACCCCATATAGGGGTAATGCGACGCTGTCGAGCTTACCGGCTGCTGCCGGGCAACAGGCGACGTCTGTCGGTGCTTCCGAGCGGCGCGGGCCAGCACCCGCGCGGCACCGCGCGCCTCGCGCAGTATTTCCTCGGCATGCGGTGGCGAGGAGGCATCAGCGCCGGCGCGCTCCTTCTCGGGCCGACATCTGACGGCGATCCGAAGGTGAGCGCCGAGCCGCCCTGAGTCCACGCCAAGATTTCCCGACACCGGGCTGCCCGTCACGACAAAAAGGGCAAATCAGGGG
>JAEULG010000116.1 GCA_016793875.1 Rhodospirillales bacterium
CCCCTTTGGGTATATGCATTTTTGGATGTGCGAACGACATTCTTGACGAGCCAGATGAGGTACCTCCACGCCACATGATCAGCGACAATGAAGATGTCGATAGCGATGGCGAATTTTTGGATGTCCCGTTCCGTCCACAAGAGTGCCGCACCGGCAACGACCAGCAATAAGACAGTTACAAAGCCATGTACTGGCACCTGGCCTCTTCTTGGAAACGAGACGTACACAAGTTCTTGAACATCAACATCAAATTTTGTGCCAAACACCCATGAAACATAGTAAAGGGCAAGTCCACCATGCCACAAAAGTATGGGTGTGTAGCTACTGGCTAGCATATCAAGTGGAAACTGCTTAAACTGAATCCACGTAAATATCATGGCAAGAGCAGTGCCCGCCCACGCGATCAGTTTGCGTATGGTGCGTGTAAAGAGCGTCGTCGTAGTATGGTCGACTTCACCACTGGCAATGACACGAAGCCGTCCTGTGCGCATTTGCCGTTGTTCCTGAGATCCTCACCAAGGAAGGATTGTGTGGTCTCAACTGGTTGTGACTCCATCGTCATTGCGACGCCGCTCACGATGCGCTGGACAGAGATCACTCGTCCAAAGTATCGGCGCATCGGATTGCACTATGCAAGCGAGAAGATGAACGGGATCGGTCGTCCGTTAGAAACCCCGTCGGCGCGTTCGAACGGCACCCCGATCTCGTCGCCGTCAGCGGTCCCTACATCTACTACGGCATCTCCAGAGCTGCACGACTGACCGCGGACCTGTTCTACCGGGTGGCCTTCCTGTTCTACGTGCTGGTGCGGTTCGTGATGCGGGCCGGATCGATGCTGCGAGGCGGAAACTTCATCGTCTCCCGGCAGGGCCTGGATGCGGCGGGCGGCTATAATTCCGACTTCAGCTTCTATGGCGAGGACACCGACCTTGCCCGCCGCCTGAGCAAGGTCGGCGTGGTCAAGTTCTCCTTCCGGCTGCGGGCGCTGTCCTCGGGGCGGCGGTTCGCCAAGGAAGGACTGGTGAAGGTGGGCTGGCGCTATTCGGTGAACTTCCTATGGGCAACCTTCTTCAAGCGCCCGTTCACCGCCACCTGGACCGACCTTCGCCAGGACAGCCTGTAGACCCTGCCGGCTGTCACGCGGAGCCAAGCCGACCTTCCCCCGATCTCCGCCGACTACCCGGCGAACCTGCCGCTGGCGGGAAAGCCGCGGGGGACGGTGTGGCCGATCTGGCCGCGCTTGCCGGTGTAGGGCCGCAGGTCGGTCTCGGTGCGCATCCCGCGCCCGCTCTTCCAGCTCAGGCCGTGCGCGGCGGCGAAGGTGACGACATCGCCGAGCCGGGCGTCGCGGTAGCGCTGCAGCAGGACGCCTCTGCCCTTCGCCATCACCGGCAACTCGGCCAGCGGGAAGACCAGCAGCCGGCGGTTGCTGCCGACGACGGCAATGCTGTCATCTTCCGGTGCCACCGGCTGCAGGAAGACCGCCTGTTCGCCGTCGCCGGGGGCCAGCACCGCCTTGCCGGTGCGCGTCTGCCCCAGCACCGCGTCCTCGTCGACGAGGAAGCCGCGGCCGGCATCCGAGGCGATCAGCAACCGGCCGGCGGGCCGATATACCCGCAGCGCCTGCGCCTCGAACGGCGGCGGCAGCTCGATCAGCAGCCGCAAGGGCTCACCAAAGCCGCGGCCGGAGGGTAGCCGGTCGCAAGGGAGCGTGTAGATGCGCCCCTGGCTGCCGAGGATGAGCAATTTGTCGGCGGTGCTGGCGTGAACGGCGAAGCGGGGACCGTCGCCTTCCTTGTAGCGGACGGCGGCGGCCGCCTCCTCGTCGAGGTGCTCCGCCGCCGCCCGCACCCAGCCCTTCTCCGAGCACAGCACGGTGACAGGCTGGGCCGCCGCGGCGGCGGCGACCTGCGGCAGCACCGCCACCGGCAGCGGCGCCGCGGCGATGGTGGTTCGCCGGCGGCCGAGCGGGGTGTCCGGCCCGAAGCGCGTGCCGACCGCGGCCACCTCCTCGGCGATGCGACGCCACAGCAGGCCCTCGTCGGCGAGCAGCGCATCGAGGCCGGCGCGCTCGGCCAGCAGGCCGTCGCGCTCGGTGATCAGCACGATTTCCTCCAGCTTGCGGAGCTGGCGCAGCCGCATGTTCAGCACGGCGTCGGCCTGCACCTCGTTGATGCCGAAGCGGGCCATCAGCGCCGCCTTCGGGTCGTCCTCCTCGCGGACGATGCGGATCACCTCGTCGAGGTTGAGATGGACGATGAGAAAGCCGGCCAGCAGCTCCAGGCGCTGCTCGATCCGGCCACGACGATGCAGGCTGCGCCGGCGCAGCACCTCGCGGCGGTGCGACAGCCACGCCCGCAGCAGGTCCTTCAGGCCGAGGACCCGCGGCGTCGTGCCGTCGACCAGAACGTTGAGGTTGACGCCGACGCGCACTTCCAGGTCGGTGAGCCGGAACAGCTCGGCCATGATCGCCTCGGCATCAACCGGGCGGCCGCGCGGCTTCAGCACCAAGCGCACCGTCTCGGTCGATTCGTCCCGCACGTCGGCGAGGAACGGCAGCTTGCGCTCGGCGAGGAGATCGGCCAGCCGCTCGATCAGCTTGCCTTTCTGCACCTGCCACGGGATCTCGGAGACGACGATCACCGTCCCCTCGCGGCTTTTCTCCACCGCCCAGCGGGCGCGCAGGCGCAGGCTGCCGCGGCCGCTGCGGTAGACCTCGGTGCGGGTCGCCGCGTCCTCCACCAGCACGCCGCCGGTGGGGAAGTCGGGGCCTGGCAGCCGCGCCATCAGCTCCTCGAGCGAGGCGTCGGGGTGCTGGATGAGATGGACGGCGGCAGCGCAGATCTCGGCGGCGTTATGCGGCGGGATGCTGGTCGCCATGCCGACGGCAATGCCCGAGGCGCCGTTGGCCAGCAGGTTGGGGAAGGCGGCGGGGAGGACCACCGGCTCGTCGTCCTCGCCGTCATAGGTCGGGCGGAAGTCGACGGCGTCCTCGTCGATGCCCTCCAGCAGCGCCTCGGCGACGTCGGTAAGGCGGGCCTCGGTGTAGCGCATGGCGGCTGGGCCATCGCCGTCGATGTTGCCGAAGTTGCCCTGCCCTTCCACCAACGGCCAGCGCACGGCGAAGTCCTGGGCGAGACGGACGAGCGCCTCGTAGACCGCGACGTCGCCATGCGGGTGGTAGCGGCCGATGACGTCGCCGACGACGCGGGCGCACTTCTTAAAGCCGGAGCCGGGGTCGAGGCGGAGCTGGCGCATCGCCCACAGCAGTCGCCGGTGCACCGGCTTAAGGCCGTCGCGGGCGTCGGGCAGGGAGCGGCCGACGATGGTGGAGACGGCGTAGGTGAGGTAGCGCTCGGTGATCGCCGTGACGAGCGGAACGTCATCGATGCCGGGCTCGGAAGCGGCGGGCGGCGGCGGCGCAGCGGAGGCCATGCCTACCTCGCGCCGGCGGCGTCGCCGCAAGAGAGCCGCGAGCGTCCGATCACCGCCGACAGCCGCTGGCGGGCGGACGGAAGATCGCGATCGTGCTCGGCGTAGACGCAGCGCCGCAGGAAGTACCCAGCGAGCGCCAGGCCGGCGAGAACATCATCGCTGGTTGCCGGGGCCGCCGCATCGCAGAGGAAGGCCGGCAACGCCAGCAACCGCTGCTGCCAGGGACCGGCCGCCGCGGCGGCCACCGCCCGGCCGGTCCGCGGCGAGACGTAGGCAAGGTCCTCGCGGGCTCCGGTCAGCGCGCAGGCGGCAAGGTCGAGTCCAAAGCCGAGGTCGGCGAGCAGCGCCACTTCCCACCGCACGTAGGCGCACGGCCAAGCCGGGTCCTCCTCGATCGCCTGCAGCAGCGCCAGCATCTCTGCGAACGGTACCACTGCCGGCTCGCGCTCCGGGAGCGCCGTATCGAGAATGGCGCAAGCCGCCACCACTGCCGCCAGCCGGGCGGCGTCATCGAGTATCGCAGGCGGTAGAATCGCTATGGGCTCGCAGCTATAGGAGCCCAGCTGCTCGGCAGTGCGCCCGCGCCAGCGGCAGGCAATGCGGTTGCCCGGCTGCAGCACACCATGCGCCCGCCGGCCGGTGCCGCCGCGCACCAAGCCATTGTGCCGGCCATGCGCGCAGGTGAGCGCCGATACGACGAGCGAGGTCTCGCCCAGGCTGCGTGCCGACAGCACCACGGCGTCGTCATTCCACTCCATGGTACCGCCGGCTCGGTTGAGGTTTGTTGTGCCAACGCAATGGTCTGCTCAAAACATGGGCATGACACGAAAGTGCATAGCTCTTACGCATGGCCTCGCTTGTGCATCAAGTTCGCTGTGCTACACTTCGCCCTGCGATGCAAGCGGCATCTGGGCTGGTGAAAGGAAGACGACCTTTGGGCGTTCACGACATCATGATCACCGAACCGCATCCCTGCCGTCGCGGGTTTTTCCGCCGGCTCTATGCACGGGTTCAGACAACGAACACCGGTAGCTACTGGATCTGGCGGCAGATCGACGAGAACGGACTGCCGTTGACCGACGCCGAGCGGGCCTTCGAAACTGAAGACGGAGCCCTCAGCGACGCCGTACGTACCCTGAACGGGGTAGCGGTGGCGGTCTAGGGGATGACCGGTGGTCCCGGCTGCGGAGGTTTGCCCGGTAGGCTTGGCCGGCACCTCCGTTGCCCCGGCGCTACCGTCGCGGTTCAAGTCCCTGCAGGCGCCAGAATGCCGGATCCTCGCGCCACCTCTCGCGCACCTTGACGTGCAGGAAGAGGTGGACCCGGTGGCCGAACAGCCGCTCGAGTTCCTTGCGGGCGCTCTCGCCGATCTGACGGATGCGCTGGCCGCCGCGACCTAGCACGATCGGACGCTGTCCTTCGCGCTCGACCCAGATGACCTGGTCGAGGCGGATACTGTCGTCGCTGCGATCGCTCCACTGCTCGGTTTCGACGGCGATGCTGTAGGGCAGCTCCTGCTGCAACTGCCAGAACAGCTGCTCGCGGGTGATCTCCGCGGCGAGCAGGCGCGCCGGCATATCGGACAGCTGGTCCTCCGGATAGAGCCACGGTCCCGGCGGCAAGGTTGCGGCGAGATGGCTTGCGAGTTCGCCGACGCCATCACCGGTCAACGCTGAGATCATGAACACCGGCGCAAACACGCCGTCTCCGTTCAGTGCGGCGACGAGCGAGAGCAGCGTCGGCTTGTCAACCGCGTCCACCTTGTTGAGCACGAGAATGGCCTGCCGCCGCCGCTTCTTCAGGCCGACGACTACCGGCAGGGCAGCTGTGGCCGCGGTCGTCCGGCTGGCGTCGACCAGCAACGCGATGACATCGGCACCCGCCGCCGCATCCCATGCTGCGTCGACCATCGCCCGGTCCAGCGCCCGCCGTGGCGCGAAGATCCCCGGCGTGTCCACCAGCAGAACCTGGGTGGCGCCGGCGATGGCGATGCCGACCACCCGAGTGCGGGTCGTCTGCACCTTCGGCGAGACGATGCTGACCTTGCTGCCGACCAGCCGGTTGACCAGGGTCGACTTACCGGCGTTGGGAGCGCCGATGATGGCGACGAAGCCGCAACGGCGCCCGGCCTCCCCGTCACCTTGCGGTCCGCGGGTCTCTGCGTCTCCGCCTTCGGAGCCGGGGTCAGGGGACATCGGTGCAGCCCATCGCCACCAGCAGCGAGGCGGCCGCGGCACGCTCGGCGACGCGCTTCGACGGTCCGACCGCTTCGACCGGAGCGAGACCTTCGACCGAAACCTCGACGCGGAACACCGGGGCGTGCGGCGGGCCGCTGCGTTCGGTTTCGCGGTAGACCGGCAGCGGCATGCCGCGTCCTTGCGCCCATTCCTGCAGCATCGTCTTCGCGTCCTTCGGCGGCGAGACGTCACGGCTGATCAGGCCGGACCACAGCCGCTCCACCACCTCGGTCGCGACCGCAAAACCACCATCGAGGTGGACAGCGGCGATCAGTGCCTCGCAGGCGTCGGCGAGAAGTCCCGGATTGCGGCGGCCGCCGGCCTCCTCTTCGCCGCGGGACAGCCGCAGGCAGCCGGCAAGCTCGATCTGTTCGGCGATTTCCACCAGTGCTTCGCGGCGGACGAGCGCGGCATGGCGCCGGGCAAGTGCGCCCACTTCTTCGCCGGAAAAGCGATGGTAGAGCAGATTGGCGATGACCAGTCCCAGAACGCGATCGCCGACGAACTCCAGCCGCTCGTTGCAGCGGCGCCGTCCCTCGCCCTGGAAACTGGAGTGGGTCAGGGCCTCCAGCAGAAGGCGCGACGAATTGAAAGTATGGCCGAGACGTTCCTGCAGCGCGCCGCGCAAGGCCGCATCCGCCGGCTCCGTCACTGGATGCTCCGGAAGATCCGGTCGAAGCGGATGCTGTCGGGCCAGTTCCAGAAATGCAGGGCGGAACCGTCGACCGAGAAAAAGATCACCTCGGCCCGGCCGATCAGATTGACGAACGGCACATAGCCGACCTCGCCGAGAAACCGGCTGTCGCGGGAGCTGTCGCGGTTGTCGCCCATCATGAAAAAGTGCCCGGGCGGAACGGTATAGACACTGGTGTTGTCGAGCGGCCCACTATCACCGATCTCGATGATCTCGTGGCGGCGGCCGTTGGGCAAGGTTTCGATGTACCGGTGGTAGGTCTGCCGCACCGCGCCGCCGGCGGTGAACTCTCCGGCCGGCTCGCGACGGACGGGAACCCCGTTGATGTTGAGGATGCCGTCGATCATCTGGATCCGGTCTCCGGGCAGGCCGACGACACGCTTGATATAGTCCGTCGTGTTATCAGCCGGCAGCTTGAAGACGACGACATCACCACGCTCCGGCTCGCGTCCGAACAGTCGGCCAGAGAACAGCGGCAGACCGAACGGCAGCGAGTAGCGGCTATAACCGAAAGAATACTTCGAAACGAACAAGTAGTCGCCGACCAGCAACGTCGGAATCATTGATCCTGATGGGATGCTGAAGGGTTCGAACAGGAAAGTGCGGACAACGACGGCAATGAGGATCGCGTAGACGATCGTCTTGACGAGTTCAACGAACCCGCTCGCTTTTTGCGTCGCCATGTATCGGAGTCTCGCGGCTTCTGTTTCTGGTATGCGTGAATGGCGCGGCGGCGGCCGTCGCCGGCGGATCAAGCCATCCAGAAGCCGGCGGTGTCAAGGAGTCGCCGCACACTTGATTCAAGCCGTCGGAAAAATGCTCCGGCTGGCCTCCGGCCCGACGGCAGAAATCACAACGATGGCATGGGCGAAGGGGTATTCGTCGGTCAGCGACAGCTCGACCGTCGGGGCGAGGCCCGCTGGAGTGATGTTTGCCAGTTGCTGCGCGGCACCGCCGCTGAGCCGCAGGAACGGCTTGCCGGAACGAAGGTTGTCCACCTCCATGTCGCGCCAGAAGACACCGTCGCGAAAGCCGGTGCCAAGGGCCTTGGCGCAGGCTTCCTTCGCCGCGTAGCGCTGGGCGTAGCGGGCGGCGCGATTGACGTGGTTCTCGCAGCGCCGCCGCTCGACGTCGGTGTAGATGCGCAGGCAGAAGCGATCGCCCCAGCGCTCCAGCGTTCGCTCGAGACGCCGGATGTCGAGCAGGTCGGTGCCGACGCCGAGGATCACGCCGGTGGACCCGGGGGAACCGCGCGCCCGGCGAGCATCGTCCCGCGTGCGAGGTCCATTGCGGTCCGCATGCGCGCGATACTTTCTTCCAGTCCGAGGAAGATTGCCTCGCCAATCAGGAAATGGCCGATGTTCAACTCGACGATCTCCGGGATCGCCGCGACCGGACCCACATTCTCGTAGCTGAGGCCGTGGCCGGCATGGCACTCGATGCCGAGACTGGCGGCAAGCCGCGCCGCTTCGACCAGGCGCCGCAGTTCCGCCGGCCGCTGCTGTTCGGAGGCATGGCACCAAGCGCCGGTGTGCAACTCGACAGCGGCCGCCCCCAGTGCCTTCGCCGCTTCCACCTGCGCTGCCGACGGCTCGATGAACAGGGTCGTCAGCGAGCCCGCGTCCCCCAGACGGCGGATGAACGGCGCGAGGTGCGCGGTCCCCGAGACCGCGTCGAGCCCGCCTTCCGTCGTCCGCTCCTCCCGACGTTCCGGCACCAGGCAGACGGCATGGGGACGATGCCGCAGGGCAATCGCCAGCATCTCTTCGGTCGCCGCCATCTCCAGGTTCAGCGGTGCATCGACGATGCGACGCAGCCGTTCGATGTCGTCATCCGAAATATGCCGGCGATCCTCGCGCAGATGCGCGGTGATGCCGTCGGCACCGGCCCGGACGGAGAGGTCGGCGGCGCGCACCGGGTCGGGATGCGGCCCGCCGCGGGCGTTGCGGATGGTGGCGACGTGGTCGATGTTGACGCCGAGACGCAGATACGGGCTCATGGGCAAGCGGTAAGAGCGAGGGGCCGGCGCTGTCAAGGGCCGGCTGCCGCGGATGTCGACCCGCTGCCGCTCCATCCCAGGTCCTCGGGCGGGGGCGAGGCTGCCTCGCAGCAAACCCTGCGGCAGAGGGCGAGGGAGCTGCCCCAACAACTGTCCCGGCAGCCTCGAATTACAGGCGCTTGATCTCGATGTTGTACTTGCGCAGCGCGTAGCCGACCTGGCGCGGCGTCAGGCCAAGCAGCCGTGCCGCTTTCGCCTGCACCCAGCCTGCCTTTTCCATCACCCGGACCAGCCGCTCTCGCTGGGGCAGTGCGTCAAGATCGCCAAGATCATCGATGGCCCGCCAGTCGGCAACATCGTCACTGTCGTCGATGGTCGGGGCGGGCACCGGCGGCGCTGGCGTTCGTGAGGCCATGCAGCCGCCGCCACCACAGCCAGGGTGCATCTCGTCATCGCCTGCACCCCCACCGGGGGCGGCTCCGCTGCTGTTGCCGGCGGAATAGGCTGGCTGCGGTGTCAGCAGCATCGTCTGACAGCGATTGGTCTGGCAGGGCACATCGATCTCGTCGATGACATCCCCCTTGGTCATCGTCGCGACGCGGTGCACGCAGTTCTCGAGTTCGCGCACGTTGCCGGGGAAGCTGCAGCCGGCAAGTACCGCCAGCCCATTCTCCGAAAACTGCAGGGAGCGCTCGTTTTCGCGATTGAAGGCATCAAGGAAGTGCAGCGCCAGCAGCGGGATGTCTTCCTTGCGCTCGCGGAGCGAGGGGATGAACACCGGAACAACGTTGATGCGGTAGTAGAGGTCGGCGCGGAAGTCGCCGCGGGCCACCATCTCCTCCAGGTTGCGGTTGGTGGCGCAGACGAGGCGGACATCGACCTTAATGGTACGGGTGCCGCCCACCCGTTCGAATTCGCGCTCCTGCAGCACCCGCAGCAACTTCGCCTGGAACGACGGCGAGACATCGCCGATTTCGTCGAGAAACAGGGTGCCGCCGTCGGCGAGCTCGAAGCGGCCCTTGCGGTCGTGGGTGGCGCCGGTGAAGGCACCCTTCTCATGGCCGAACAGTTCGGATTCCAGCAGCGAGTCCGGCAGTGCCGCGCAGTTCACCTTGACGTAGGGCTTGTCCTTGCGCGGTGAGAGGAGGTGGACGGAACGTGCGATCAACTCCTTGCCGGTGCCGCTCTCGCCGCGCAGCACCACGGTGGAGCGGGTCGGCGCCACCAGATGGATCTGCGCGAACACCTCCTGCATCGGCTTCGAATGACCGACGATGTTATCGATGCTGGCCGGCACCAGGCCGCGCTTGAGGCCGCGGGTCCAGGGGGCGGGCAGCGCCGGCTTTGACGCATCCTCCGCGGCCTCTTCGCGGCGGTGCAGCTTCACCGTCTGCGCGATCAGGTTGGCGACCATGGTCAGGAAGCGGATGTCCTCGCCGAAACTGATGGCGGAGTCTTCCGTCCAGACGCGGGCTACGGCAAGGACACCGAACGGGCGGCCGACCGTCTTGATCGGCACGGCGACGAAGGAGACGCGTTCGTCTTCGAGCGCGCCCGACGCGCCGACGTAGTCCTCCAGCAGCGGATGCTCGGCCACGTCCTCGCTGACGAACGGCATCTGGCCGGAAAGGATGCGCGAGGCGATCTCCTCCGGAAGGTCGGCTTCGCCCTTCTCGATGGCGCGCGCCGACAGGCATGCCGCTGCCACCACCGATAGGGCACCCTTCTGGTCGACGATGGCGACGACGCCGCGGCGCATCTCCAGATAAGAGGACATCAGGTTGAGGACGGCGCGCAGCGAGCTTTCGAGGGTGGTGGTTGCCGTCAGGATCTTGCTGATTTCATAGATGCCGACCAGGGCCAGGGTCGCAGCACTGGCTCGCTCATGGGCGGCAGTGACGCTGACACTTTCCGCTAAGGACGACCTCTGGGGAGCAACGGAGGACATCACGTTCATGGTTCGGCCCATAGCTGTGGAAACAACAGCATCGACGATCCCCTGAGGACCTCGCTGGTACTGCACATCGGGAACGCCCGCAGCGTACTCCCGAGACCGCAACTTCGATACCGGGAGCCACCGCTTGGAGGATCACGACAAAAAAAGCGGTGGCCCGCGTTCCGTCATCTGCGTCCTCAAGCCGACGATATGCAAATAGGGGGCCGAAGGCTCGGCAGCGTCTTGGCGTTTTTCTCCAACATCTTGCGGATTCGCTGCCGACGAGCCTCGCGACGGCGGTGCCGATTCGGCAAGCATACACCGCAAAGTTGCTCAACTCTCGGGCAAGAGTTGTGGAACCTACGGCAGGAAGCTCCATGTCGCGGCATCGAAGACCTTCCAGCCGGCCGGGTCGAGCCGTCCGAACAAGCCACTCAGCCCAAACCGCTCGTCGTAGAAGGCGTAGTCGAGGAGGCCGGGGTCAACCGGCTTCCCCTGCCGCCAGCGCACGACGTCTGCGGCAGCGCGTTCCGCGACATCGGCGATGACGTCATCGAGATAGACCGGGCTCCAGTGGGCGGCGTATCCGGTCCCATCCGGGTTGTGCGCCTCCTCCACGAATGCGGCGAGGCGGGAGCCCGCCGCATCGTGGATGGCGAGCCGGACCCGCAGCCTCGGCGCGCCGGCGAAGCCGGCAAGAAAGCGCAGCGCCTCGGAGCCGTCGCCGATGCGGTGGACGTGGCTGGTTAGAGTTACGGCATCCGGCGGCAGCGGCTGGAGGGGCGCCGTCAACACGCGCTCGAAGGCACCGGTCCGGCGCAACCGTTCGATCAGCAAGCGGCGGAAGCGGCGCACCTCCCGCTCATGGTTGGCATCGTCGGCGATGACATCGCCGACCACCAGCGTCGAGACATTCTCCTGAGGAGGGTCCTCCTGCTGAACCACGCGGGAGTGGACGCATCCGGCGAGGGCGATAATGCCAAGCAGCAGAGCGGAAGCAGCGCGCGTCCGGAGCCAGATCATCGGCGACAAGCCCATCAGGATCGATGATATTACCCTGTTTGGGCCATGCTGGCAAGCCGCCGCCGCGTCGGCCGCCGTTGACGCTATAGCCTCTGCAGGGTTCGTTCGACCTTGGCGACGAAACGCGTGCGGCTGCTGGCGGTCGCCCTGTCCATGTTGTATCGGGCGAGGTACACGTGTCGCGCTCTCGGCCTCAGCAGGCGGCCGAGCCCACGGGTCAGCACCCGCTTGCCGGGATCGCGCATCCACATCTTGATGAACCACCGCGGCGAGCCATAGGTGGTGATCACCACAAGGACCCGGATGTGCCCCAGCCGCCGACGGATAAGGCCGCCGCGTCCGTCGAGATCGAACGCGACCCCGGGGATCCAGACCCGGTCGAAGTAGCCTTTCAAAATTGCCGGCATACCGTACCACCACGTCGGAAAGACCAGCACCAGCCCTTCCGCCCAGCGAAGTTGTGCGACGTAGTCGGCGATGCCCTCGTTGCCGGCGGCCGGTGTCTCGTAGCCTACCCGTTCCTCCCGGCTCAGCGCCGGCTGGAAAGCCTCGGCGTAAAGATCGGTGACATGCACGTCATGGCCGCCCTGACGCAGCGCCCGGGTGGCCGTATCGCGCAAGGCGGAGCAGAAGCTGCCCTCCACCGGGTGGGCGTAGATGAGTTGAACACGCATCGGGCAACCCCCTTCGCCGGCAGGACCGCGGCCCGTTGTCGCAGGATGCCCTGGTTCGCGGCAGCCCGTCAGTCGAGGAAAAGGCGGTAGCGGACGAAATCGTCGGCCGCCGCAAACTTGTCATACAGCCGCCGGGCGGTGGCGTTGCTGGCGCGAGTGTGCCAGTAGAGATGCGACCAGCCGAGTGCCCTGCCGCGGTCGATGAGATCCTGGATCAGCGCGGTGCCGACGCCGGCGGCGCGGGCCGGGGGATCGACAAACAGGTCCTCCAGGTAGCATACCGGGGCGCCGGTCCAGGTACCGAGGTGGTGCACACAGATGGAAAACCCGGCGATGATGCCGTCGTCCATCTCGGCCAGCCGGCAGGCCAGCGGCACGCCGCTGTCCAGCACACGGCGCCAGGTGACATCGGTCACCGCCGCCGGCACGTCTGCCTCATAGAAGGCGACGTAGCGGCTCCACAGGCGGCGCCATGCCTTCTCGTCGGCGGCCGTTGCGTTGCGGATGACGATCAAGGCAGAGCGGTGGCCGTCCCGGCCCGGCCGCGAGCCAGCGGAGGACGGCGGCCGGTCCGGCTACTCGTGCAGGCGGTAGACAATATCGGTGCCCTTCTTCCTCACCATGGCGGCCAGCCAGCGCCCGCTGGCGTCATAGGCGACCCAGCCCTCGGTGACGCCGGTCACCTCGTAGCGGCTGGTCTCCACCGGCTTGCCTGCGACAGGCACCTTCAGCGTGTCGGTTCCCAGCAGTTGCTGCGGCTTGACCCGCCCGCGCTGCGGGTCGATGAGCTGAGTCTGCCGAGCGATCGACGGCGTCCAGTAGCTCGCGACCATGATGTCGGCCGGCGCCAGTTCGGTGCCCTTGCGGTGGGTGACGCTAAAGCCGTCGACGGTGGCATGGCCGGAGACGAAAAACTCGCTGTCGTCGTCCGTCGTCTTACTCTCGAAGGTGTGCAGACGGCCTTCGCGCCAGTGCTCGGTGCTGTCGTGGCGGAAGACGAAAACAGTGACGCCGAGCAGCCGGACGGCGATGTCGATCCGCGTGCGCACCGAGAAATCGTTGATGCTGCCCTGGAAATCGACCTGATGGCTGCCGATGGGATCGTTGCCGCGCAGGACATCGAAGCGCACGGCCGGCGGGAGGGAGGCGGGCAGGCGGCTCGGCACCGGCGCGGCCGTTGCACCGCCGCACGCGGCCGCCGGCAGCAGCAGGGTGCCGGTTGCAAGGACGCCGCCGGCTAGGCCGCGCAACGCCTGCCGTCGGCTCAGGGCTGCGAGATCTCTCTCCCGCTCCCGACCGGCGGCTGTCTGGTCTCGCAGTGAAGGAAACATGCTTCGTGTATCCATGGCAGCAACGAGCGGGGCGTTGTCGGGGATGGACCTGAGGTAGCGACAGAGCACCAGCAAGTCGAGCCCGAAGCCACCTGGAATTCGAGAACACGACACTGGCAAGCTCTCAGCGGCATGCTAGAGTGATGCTGCCATTGAATTCCCGCACGCGATGCGCCAGTTCGAGCATGGTCGTACCTACGAGGTCGTGATGAAGATCAGGGTCGAGAAGCCGACACCGGCGGATATCGCCGCCTTCGCCGGTTGCCCCACCTGGGACACGGAACCGTCGGTGTTCGACTGGGCGAACGACGCGGCTGAAACCTGCTATCTGCTCCGTGGCGATGATCGGGTGGTGACGGTCGGCGGCGGAGTAGCAGAGTTCGGCGCAGGCGACATGGTCACTTTTCCTGCCGGCCTCAGATGTACTTGGGAGGTTCGGACGCCTGTACAGAAGCACTACCGCTTAGGCTGAACGGATGGGTTCCGACCCCAGCGTCCTGCCGCTATCGGAGCACGGCGGCGAGGTGGACGCGGCCGCTGAACTTTACGGTATCACCCGCGACCGCTGGCTGGATCTCTCCACCGGCATTAATCCCCACGCTTATCCCGTGCCGGAACTGGCGCGCGACTACTGGCGGCGGCTGCCGGATGCTTCCCTCTACGCATGGCTGCGTGAGTCGGCAGCGGCGTGCTACGGGGTTCCTGATCCGTCAGCGGTGGTGCCGGCGGGCGGATCGCAGAGCATCATCCAGCTGCTTCCCCGACTGCTGCCGCCGCGGCGGGTGGTGATCGTGACGCCGACATATCGCGAGCACGCCGCATGCTGGGCGGCGGCGGGCCATCGGGTTGCCGAGATCACGGGCATCGAGGAGATTCCCGACGATGCCGAGGTCGTGGTCGTTGCCAACCCCAACAACCCGGACGGCCGCCAGTGCAACCCGGAAGCGCTGCTGCGGCTGTCGGAGGGGCGGCTGCTGGTTGTCGACGAGGCATTCGCCGACGTTTGCCCGGAGATCAGCCTTGCCCGCCATGTTGGCTGCAGCGATCTGCTGGTGCTGCGTTCGTTCGGCAAGTTTTTTGGTCTCGCGGGCCTTCGCCTCGGTTTCGCGCTTGCCGGCGGTCCGCTGGCGGAGCAGTTGCGCCGGGGCATTGGGCCATGGGCGGTGAGTGGCCCGGCGGCGGTCGTGGGGGCGCTAGCATTGGCAGACGAGGCCTGGGTGCGCGCCACCCGCGTGCGGTTGACTGCCGCGGCGGGCCGCCTCGACGGTCTCCTGCTGCGGGCCGGCCTCGATATCATCGGCGGTACCACGCTGTTCCGGCTCATCGAGCACGGCCGTGCGGCGGAGTTGTTCGAGACGCTGGCGCAGGCTGCGGTGTTGGTCCGGCGCTTCGCTGAAGAGCCGCACCGGCTGCGCTTCGGGCTTCCTGCCGACGACGTCGCCTTCACCCGCCTTGCGGAGGCGCTGGCGCAGTGGCGGCCGCAGCCGGCGCCACCGCAGGTCGGCTCCACTACGCCGGCGCGGCGGGCAGCCCGTGTCGGCGGCGGCAAGCTGCGCTGACGGCGATCGGCCGACACCATCCAGCGCCGATCGCCGAAGGGGCGCCTGGGTGTGGCCTGGCATCGGCCGTCACGCGATCAACACGCCTTATCGGGATTGTGCGTCGCCGACGGTGGTCAATCCGCCCTTGACGGCGGCACCGCCGGCTGGCCGGCGTGCTCCGTTTTCGGCGCCCGTCCGAGTTCGCGCTGGATGCCGGGATAGGGATCGGCGGTGGGGTAGCAGGTGGCCTCGCCGAGCGTCGGATAGCAGTGCACGGCCAGTTCGATTTCCGGTTGGTCCTCTGCGCAGTAGGTCATTCCGTGCTGCTTGCGGACGAGCGAGCAGTCCTTGCCGCTGACCAGCGAATAGACGTGGTCGATCGGGGTTTTGCCGGTGGCGGCGATGGCACCGGCGGCAAGCCCGACCGCGCAGCCGCCGGGGAGCACAGCCGCCAGGAGCACAACAGCAAGGCGGGTCGCAATCTTGGGAAGAGAGGTGCGGGGCATTGCCAGGAAATCGTGCTGCTCTATGGTCGCTCCCGTTATCGCTCCGGCCGGTAAAGACGCGGCTAACGTGACCGTGAACCAGCGTTACCGATGACGCCGGTTGATCCCGGCCGCCGGCCTCGGCTAGCACGTCGGCAAGAGCACGGGCGAAAGACTGACGAAGAGGTTGCGATGGCAGTGCAGACACCGATCTGCGACTTCGGCTGGCGGGCGCCGGACTTCGCGCTCGCCGACCCGGAAGGGCGGCAGTATTCCCTGGCCGACGTTCGCGGCAGCAAGGGCACGCTGGTGATGTTCATCTGCAATCACTGCCCCTACGTGCGTGCGGTGGCGGACGGAATCGCCCGTGATGCGCGCGAGTTGCAGCAGCGCGGCATCGGCGTCGTCGCCATCATGGCCAACGACTACCAGCGCTATCCCGACGACGCGCCGGCGAAGATGCTGGCGTTCGCGCGCAGCCACGGCTTTACCTTCCCTTACGTGGTCGATGAGACACAGGCCGTGGCGCGCGCCTACGACGCCGTGTGCACGCCGGACTTTTTTGGCTTCAACGCCGGCCTTGAGTTGCAGTATCGCGGCCGGCTGGACTCGTCGGGAATGCAGGCGAAGCCGGACGCGCGCCGCGAGTTGCTGGAGGCGATGATCGCCATTGCCGCGACGGGCAGCGGCCCGCGTGAACAGCTCGCCAGCATCGGCTGCTCGATCAAATGGCGGGAAGTGGCCTGAGGACGCGGTATGTTGCCCTGCGCGTAGATTTGTCACCGCGGGGGCGAGTGCGTATGCTGAAGACTTCTCATAAGCCGGCAAACGCCGCGGCATTCTCCGGAACGGGTCAATGAGCAATCTTTCTCACGAGAGCCTGCTGCGCGAAATCGACGAGGACCTCCGCCGGGAGCGTTACGGTGAGCTGTGGCGGCGGTTCGGCATCTACATCGTCGCCGCCATCGTCGCGTTGCTGGTGGGCGTCGCCGGCTACCAGTTCTGGCAGTACCGGATCCGCTCGGCGCATCAGGACGCCTCGGCGCGCCTCCTCTCAGCCACGGCGCTGGTGGAGACCGACCGGGCGGCGGCCGAGCGCGAACTGGCGGCGCTGGCCGGAGACGGGCCAGCCGGGTTGGCGGTGCTGGCAGGGTTGCGCCAGGCGGCGCTCCTCGCCGAAAGCGGCGATGTTCTGGCCGCCCGGGCAGCATACCAGCAGGTGCAGCGAACGGCCGGCAATCCGCTTTACCGCGACCTGGCGGTGGTGCGGGAGGCGATGCTGGCATTGCAGGCGGAGGCGGTGCCCCTGGATGCCGACGCCATCGCCGCGAAGCTTGAACCGCTGAAGGCGGAGGCGAACCCCTGGCGGTTTTCGGCGCAGGAGTTGAGCGCGGTCCTGGCCTCGCGCACCGGCCAGATCGCCGACGCGCGCGCCTTGCTGAATGGACTGGTCGCTAACCAGCAGGTGCCGCCCGACATGCGCGAACGGGCGCAGCAGCTGTTGACGCAGCTGCCCGAGAGCTGACGGAGCAGGATCAGGCCGAAACAAATCCAATCAACGGATCGACGGGTATGGGACGAATGCGACGGCACTGGTGGATGGCCGCGCCTGCAGTTGTGCTGCTTCTTAGCGGCTGCGGCGTCTGGTTCGGCGAGGCGGACAAGGCGCCGTTGCCGGGTGAACGTGTTTCCGTCATGCAGGAACAGCCGGGACCAACCGCCGATCCACAAGCGCGCAGCGAGCCGATCGTGCTGCCGCCACCGCGGCTCAACCCCAACTGGTCGCAGGTCGGGGGCGATCCCACCAACGTCATGCAGTCACTGCAGGCCGGCACCGTCGGCCGGCCTCTCTGGCAGGCAGATATCGGTGCTGGTGTCGATTCGTCGCGGCCGGTGATGCCATCGCCGATCGTGGCCGATGGCCGAGTCTTCACCATGGACGCGGAAAACGTCGTCAGCGCCTTCGACGCACGCACCGGCAAGCGGCTATGGGAGAACGATCTGGCGCGGGGAGAAGAGGACGATGACGCCGCTCCCGGCGGCCTCGCCTGGGACGCTGGCCGCATCTTCGCGACCACCGGCTTCGGCAAGGTGTTCGCCCTTGATGCTTCTTCCGGCAAGCGGGTGTGGCGCCGCGCCTTCGGGATGCCGATGCATATACCGCCCACCGCGAGTGACGGTCGGGTCTTCGTCGTCAATGTCGAGAACCAGCTGCGGGCGCTTTCCGCCGCCGACGGCAACGATCTGTGGCCGCCCTATCAGGCGTTGGCGGAGACCGCCCGGCTGCTGGGCGGTGCCAATCCGGCGGTGATCGGGCCGGTTGCGGTGGTACCGTTTTCCTCGGGCGAACTGGTCGCAGTGCGTACCGATACCGGCCGCTCACTATGGGCGGATTCGCTGGCGCCGGCCCGCCGTACCGACGAGTTGTCGTCGCTGGCGCAGATCAAGGCGCGGCCGGCGATCGATGGCGGCCGGGCCTTCGCCATCAGTGTCGGCGGCATCCTGGCAGCCTTTGATCTGCGTAGCGGCCAGCGGCTGTGGGATCGCGAGATCGGCGGTCAGCAGAGCCCCTGGATTGCCGGCCGGCAGATCTACCAGATCAGCAATTCCAGCGAGATCGTCTGTGTCTCGACGGACAGCGGGCGGATCCATTGGGTTACCCGCCTGCCATCGTTCAAGGACGAGAAGGAGCGGACCGGGCCGATCCTGTGGGCCGGCCCAGTGCTCGCCGGGGATCGGCTGTTGCTGGTTTCCACCGACGGTCGGCTGATGACGCTGTCGGCACGCGACGGCAGCGTCATCGATCGCCGGACGGCCGGCAGCGGTTTCAGCACCGGCCCGGTCATAGCCGACGGCACCATCTATTTGCTCGACGACGACGGCGAGCTGTCTGCCTACCGCTGAGGCGGCAATGGCGCGTCCGGCTGGCCGGCAGGGTGGTGGTAACGAGGCACGAGGTCCGGTGCTGGCCATCGTCGGCCGCCCCAACGTCGGCAAATCGACGCTGTTCAACCGGCTGGTGGGGGGCCGGCGAGCGATCGTCGACGATACCCCGGGCGTGACGCGCGACCGCCGGGAAGGCCTCGCCCGGCTCGGTGACCTTTCCTTCCGGGTGGTCGATACGGCCGGCTTCGAGGATGCCCGCGGCGATATGCTGGCGGCGCGGGTGCAGCGGCAAACGGCAGCAGCGGTGGAGGAGGCCGACGCCGTGCTGTTCGTCTTCGATGTCCGTGCCGGGGTGATGCCGCTCGACCGGACGTTCGCCGCGATGCTGCGGCGTAGCGGCCGGCCGGTGATCGTCCTCGCCAACAAATGCGAGGGCCGGGCCGCGGAGGCCGGCGTTGCCGAGGCATTCGAGCTGGGGCTCGGGCCGGCGATCCCGATCTCGGCCGAACACGGGGACGGCCTGGCGCTGCTGTACGACGCGGTGCAACCGCTATCGGATGCGGCGGTCGCGGCCGATGCGGCGGCGGGAGACGAAGAGGCGGCTGCGGAGGCGGCCGAAGCGGTAGCGTCGGATGCGGCGGCGATGCCGGTACAGCTGGCCGTGGTTGGCCGGCCCAACGTCGGCAAGTCGACGCTGATCAACCGCCTGATCGGGCGCGATCGCCTGGTCACCGGCCCGGAAGCCGGGATCACCCGCGATGCCATCGCCATCGACTGGAGCGGGGACGTCGGCAGGTTCCGGTTGTTCGATACCGCCGGCCTGCGGCGCCGCGCCCGCGTGGACGATCGCCTGGAACAGCTTGCCGGGGCCGATACCGTTCGTGCCATCCGCTATGCTCAGGTGGTGCTGATCGTCATCGATGGCACCGCCGGGCTGGAGCGGCAGGATCTGGTCATCGCGGACCTGGTCATCACCGAGGGGCGGGCGCCGCTGATCATCGTCAACAAGAGCGATCTGATCGAGGATCGCGCCGCCGCCGCCGCCATGCTCGCCCGCCGGCTGGAGGAATCGCTGCCGCAAGTGCGGGGAACCCGGCCACTCTGGCTGTCCGGATTGACCGGCGACGGCGTAGACGCGCTGCTGCCGGCGGTGCTCGATCTGCACCGGCGGTGGAGCCGCCGGCTGCCGACGCCGCAGCTCAACCGCTGGCTGGCGGCGGCGGTGGGGCGGACGCCGCCGCCCGCAGCGCACGGACGGCCGGTGCGCCTGCGCTACGTTGCGCAGACGCACACGCGTCCGCCGACCTTCGTGCTGTTTGCGAACCGCCCGGACGCGGTCGCGGAATCCTACCTGCGCTACCTTGGCAACGCTCTGCGCGATGACTTCGGCCTCGGCGGGGTGCCGTTGCGGCTGAGCGTACGCCGGACCCGCAATCCCTATGGCACCGGCTGAAGGCTGGCGCCGGCGACCCCCCGGGTCTCGCCGCGGACCGCCTCCTGGATCAGGGCGGGGCGCGGCCGCGGTCGCGACGGCGGTCCTCCGCCGTGCACCGGCCTGCTGGCTCAGCCAGCCGCCGACGACCCGCGACATGCCGACCATCGCGCCCAACAGGAACCACTGCTGGCCGATAAAGAAAGAGAAGGTGGCAATCGCGTCGAGCACGAAGATCAGGACGAAGGCGGCAAGGAAGCCGAACGTGAGGGCGCGCAACTCCCGGGCCTGCACGGCGGCGTCAGCCGGCAGCGGATACTGGCGCCGGTAGCTCGCCAGCATCCGCAGCGTCGTCATCGGTCGGGCGAGGCCGGTAAGCAGGTACAGGGCAAAGAGGGTGAAGCCGACGACGCCGACGCTCGACAGCATCTTGAAGACGAAGTCGTGCACCGTCGCGACCGCCCCCCCGGCGTACCATCCCCAGCCGTGACCGAAGAAGGGCGCCGACGTAAAGGCGTAGTAGCCTTGCGCCATCGACCACAGCCGGTAGTCGAAGGAGCCGCTTTCGGACTTGTTGACGGTGACCGACAGCACCGCCTGCAGGACCGGCGGAAAGCTGAGCATGATGACGGCAGCGGCCGTACCGATGACCGCCATCAGCGGCAGCAGCCTGCGGGCATAGAGGACGACCGCGGCCATGCCGGTGAGCACGAGGCCCAGGTAGCCGATCGTCGAGGTGCTCAGCAGCACAGCGGTAGCGAAGAGAGCGAAGCAACCCTTGAGCAGCCGCTTCGGACCGACCCCCTCGCCCAGCAGCACAACGATAAACAGCAGCGCGGGACAGAGGAAACGGGCGAAGTAGGACGGCTCCAGCGTCACCGAACTCATACGATAGACGGTAAAATTGATATTTTTCAAGATTTCGTCAACATTTACGCCTTTGCTGATGCTGTTGTTGAAAATTGCGTCTGGGAAGTGGATGCCGGTATTTAGACAAAACCATTGCAAAATGCCCCAGGACGCAACGAATACGCCGCTTGCAATATAGGCGGCGGCAAGTCGTCGTGCCGTTTCTGGTGAGTCGAGGCTGTGTGCCAGCGCCCACGTGACCAGCATGCCCATCACCAGGATTGCCGTCTGCAGTAGCACGGTGGCGCTGATGCCCCGCCCGGCGGCCGCGGCGAATAGCCAAGCCAGCAGGAACACGATGAACGTCGCCATCCAGAAGAAGGGGCAGGCGAGGTCGAGGTCGGCCTCGTTGACTCCCTGCTTCAGCCAAGCGAGGCCGGCCGCGGCAATCAACAGCCCTCCAAACAAATGATAAGGTGTAATACTGAAAGTCAAAGCCGATATATTGGCAATAGCCGTTGCTGAAAACGGGACAAAGAAGGTAAAAAATATCAGAACGGGCTTCCGCATCAGCCGCGCCGAGACCAGGGCTATAGCGATGATGGCGCCGCCCGTCCATGTGATCATCGCCATACCTGCTCAAACGATGAAAATGACGGGCTTCTCGCTGCTGTTTTGGTCTTCTGTTGGTGTGAAACAGACATCGTCGTGGGCCAGATGGCTTGTCTGGTATGTACGACGTTTACCCAGTTGGATGTATTTTGGGATAAGATCCCCGCATAAGGCCACATGACCTGCTGAATCCCCACTGAATACTTCTGCTACACCCCCTCCACGGACGGGATCATTAGCAAATCACCTGATGTAAGTCAACCAGGACGGGAATATTACGTCTGAGTTAATCAACCATACGGATTGCCGCGATCGGGGATATTTCCCGCGCGACTGCAGCATCGAGCTGGCCTCCGGCACCGCTCCAATGGAAAAGCGCGGGGCAAGGGTCGTGCGGACGGGGGTGTGGAGGGCCTTCCGGGGTCAAATTCAGTGGGTTAACGCGAATGCGAAGCAGAAGCATCCGCTGGTCCTGTTTCTCTTGAAAGGCCCGGCGGAATGCTTATTGTACAAGCTCGAATTCGCGCGTAAGCGGGACAGACTTCTAAAAAACAGTTGCACCTCGACCCGGAAGCCGTCTGCCGTGAAATTCGGTAGCGAGGGGCGGGGGCGACGGCCATTCAACCAGTGCGAGGGACTGAAATGACTTCGACCGGACGCGACCGTACGAAAAATTCAAAATTGTTGGCCTGGGTGGACGAATGGGTCGCCCTGTGCAAGCCGGACAAGGTGCACTGGTGCGACGGCTCCCAGGAAGAGTACGACGCGCTGTGCGAAGAGATGGTGCAGAGCGGCACCTTCATCCGGCTGAACCCGGAAAAGCGGCCGAACAGCTACCTTGCCCGGTCGCACCCCTCGGACGTCGCCCGCGTCGAGGACCGCACCTACATCTGCTCGAAGACGAAGGAAGAGGCAGGGCCGACCAACAACTGGGAAGACGCGGAGAAGATGAAGGGCATCCTCCGCGGCCAGTTCGACGGCTGTATGCGCGGCAGGACCCTTTATGTCATCCCCTTCAGCATGGGCCCGCTCGGCTCGCCGATCGCCAAGATAGGTGTGCAGATCAGCGACAGCGCCTACGTCGCCACCAACATGCGGATCATGACCCGCATGGGACAAGCCGTCCTCGACATTCTCGCCGACGATGATTTCATCCCGTGCGTGCACTCCATCGGCGCGCCGCTGGAGCCGGGCCAGAAAGACGTGCCGTGGCCGTGCGAGCCGGATATCTCCCGCAAGTACATCTGCCACTTCCCCGAGACCCGCGAGATCTGGTCCTACGGCTCCGGCTACGGCGGCAATGCCCTGCTCGGCAAGAAGTGCCTCGCCCTGCGCATCGCCTCGACGATGGCGCGCGACGAGGGCTGGCTCGCCGAGCATATGCTGATCCTCGGCCTGGAATCGCCGCAAGGGGAGAAGACCTACGTCACCGCGGCGTTCCCGTCGGCGTGCGGTAAGACCAACCTTGCCATGATCCTGCCGCCGGACGGCTTCGAAGGCTGGAAGGCGTACACCGTCGGTGACGACATCGCCTGGATCAAGCCGGGACCGGACGGCACGCTGCGCGCCATCAACCCCGAGTACGGCTTCTTCGGCGTCGCCCCGGGCACGTCCTACGACTCCAACCCGATGGCGATGGAGACGATGAAGCCCGGCAACTGCATCTTCACCAACGTCGTGCTGACCGACGACGGCGACGTGTGGTGGGAAGGCATGGGCCCGGCGCCGAAGCACGGCATCGACTGGAAGGGCAACGACTGGACGCCGGAATCCGGCACGCCGGGCGCCCATCCCAACGCCCGCTTTACCGCGCCGGCCGGGCAGTGCCCGACTATCGATCCGGCATGGGAAGATCCGGCGGGTGTGCCGGTGTCGGCCTTCCTGTTCGGCGGCCGCCTGTCGAAGACCTTCCCTCTGGTCTACGAGGCGCGCGACTGGAATCACGGCGTGTTCATGGCGGCGACCATGGGCTCCGAGGCGACAGCGGCGGCCATCGGCCAAGCGGCCATCCGCCGCGATCCGTTCGCCATGCTGCCGTTCATCGGCTATAACATGGCGGACTATTGGGGCCACTGGATCAAGTTCGGCCAGCGCACCGACATCAAGCTGCCCAACATCTTCCGCGTGAACTGGTTCCGCAAGGATGAAAACGGCAAGTTCATTTGGCCCGGCTACGGCCAGAACATGCGCGTGCTCAAGTGGATCGTTGACCGCGTGCGCGGCCGCGCCGGTGCCGTCGAGAGCCCGTTTGGGATGATGCCGACCTACGAGGACATCACTTGGGCTGGTCTCGACTTCTCCAAGGACAAGTACCTGAAGATCATGAACATCAGCCGCGAAGGCGCGATGGCCGAGGCGGAGGAGATCAAGTCCTATTTCGCCACCTTCGGCAGCCACCTGCCGGCAGAGCTGGAAGCGCAGCGCAAGGCTCTGGCAGAGCGCGCCGGCAAGGCCCCGCAGACGTGGAGCATGGCCGGCTGACATCGTTCGCCGATACGTAGCGTCCGCGAAGGGCCGGCCCCAAAAGGGCCGGCCCTTTTTTATGCATTCGGCTCGCGCCTGGGCTCAGGAGCGATCGCAGAACGGCGCTGAGATCGTGATCATGGGCGCACGGCGATTGCCCGGCCCCGGGCAAGGGCTTGAGATCGCACGACGGCGGCCGCGGACCGCCGGCGGCGATTGGGTCAGACAGCCGAGGACTGGACGGGCGGCGGTGCTGATGCCATAGTGACGCGCTTTCACCACTCTGGCGTGCCGCATTGGGCAGGCGCGCCGGCTCCCCGGTTTCATCAGATCGGCTGACGAGCGACAATGGCGACGATCGGAACGCTCCTATACACATGGCTGTGCGGTGAACGGGTCGGGGACGACTCGTTCGGCAACACCTACTACCGGTCGCGCGGCGGCCGGCAGAAGCGTTACGGCCGCGAGAAGCGCTGGGTCGTCTTCAAGGGAATCGACGAAGCTAGTAAGGTGCCGCCGGAATGGCACGCTTGGCTGCACCACATCAGTCCGGCGCCGCTGACCGAGCGGGCGAAGAAAGCCCGGCCGTGGCAAAAGCCGCACTTGCCGAACCTCACCGGGACGCAATACGCGTACCGTCCGCCGGGACACCAGCTCCTTGGCGGCCACCGCCAGCGAGCGCCAGGTGACTACGAGCCGTGGACGCCGGATTGAGTCCAGCGGGCGGCGTGGCGGATGAAAGCCGGCTGACTCGCGAGGAACTTCGCAGTTTCCTGGTGGGCTTGGTCACCGTCGCGGCGGTCGGGTCGATGCTGTTGTTCTCCTATGTCGGCACACGGATGCGTCACGCCTCCGCCGCTGACAGCACGCGCCTTTATGCCGCATTCAATCGTGTTGATGGCCTTGCCGTCGGCGACGAGGTGCAGGTTGCCGGCGTGCCGGTGGGCCGGGTCGCGGCGATGACGCTGGAGCCGAACCACCGGGCGCGGTTGACCTTGCTGGTGGACGACGACGTGCTGCTGCCGACCGATACGTCGGCGGCGATCCACACCGATGGCCTGTTCGGCCGCAAGTTCGTGGTGCTGCAGCCCGGCGGTGACGAAGCCATGCTGAAGGCGGACGACGTCATCACCTTCACCCAGGATGCGCTGGTCGTGAGCGAGTTGCTGGACCTGATCATTGCCGAGGGGCGGGCACAGCGGTCCTCTCCGCAGCCGCAGACGGATCCGACGATGCCATGAGGCGGAATCTCATCGAGACGGTGATGGGCGCTGTCGTCCTGCTGGTGGCCGGGCTGTTCCTGTGGCTGGCCTATACCACCGCCCATCTCGGAACCCCGCCCGGCTACACGGTAACCGCCACCTTCGGCCAGGCGGGCGGCATCGCGATCGGCGGCGACGTGCGCATCAGCGGCATCAAGGTCGGCTCCGTGACCGGCCGCGACCTCGATACCAAGAATTTCGAGGCGGTGGTGACGATGAGCATCGATCGTGGCATCTCACTGCCGGAAGACACCATTGCATCGATTGCCAGCGAGGGGCCGCTGGGAGGCCGCTATGTCCGGCTGGAGCCGGGCGGCGCCGCCGCCACAATCCCTCCGGGGGGCCACATCCGCGAGACGCGCGGCTTCCGCTCGCTGGAGGATCAGGTGGGCGAGATCATCTTTCTTGCCACCGGCAAGCGCGACGAGCCGGCGCAATGAGGCTGGCGTGGCCGAGCAGCCCGAAGCGCCCGGCGGCGACCGGGCGATGCCGCCTGCTGGCGCTCGCCCTGCCGGTGGTGGCGCTGCCGGCCCTGGTCAGGGCCGATACCTATCCGTTCGCAGTGCTGCGGACGCTGGATAAAGTGACGGCGCGCGTCTCGACCGTCTATGCGCCGGTCGGCGGCACCATCCACTTCGGTTCCCTCGCTGTGACCATCGACGTCTGCGACAAGCGACCGCCGGAGGAGCCACCGGAATCGGCGGCGTTCGTGCAGATCGTCGAAAATCGCGCCGGGCAGGAGCCCATGGACGTGTTTCGGGGCTGGATGTTCGCCTCCAGCCCCGGCCTGTCGCCGCTGCAGCACCCAGTCTACGACTTGTGGGTGCTCGACTGCGTCGCCAGCGCTCCCAATTCTCCCAATGCCCCCGCCAGCACATCCGAGGGTGGATCGCCGTAGAAACGCGCCGGCCTTTGCAGCGCCTTGTCGAGCAGCTGGAGGTAGCTGACTGCCGGCAGCTCGACGGCTCCGAACTGCCGGAGGTGCGTGGTGACGAACTGGATGTCCAGCAGCGCGAAGCCGCCGAGGCGCAGCCGTGCCACCAGATGGACAAGGGCAACCTTGCTGGCGTCGGTCCGCTTCGAGAACATGCTCTCGCCGAAGAACGCGCCGCCCAGCGCGAGGCCGTAGAGGCCGCCAACCAATTTGCCGTCGCACCAGGTTTCGATGCTGTGGGCGTCGTCCCGGGCGTGCAGCTCGCGGAAGACACGACCGATCTCGGCGTTGATCCAGGTTTCCGGATGGCCGTCGCGCGGCTCGGCACAGGCGGCGATGACGGCGGCAAAGGCGGTATCGCAGCGGACCTCGAACGTCCCGTCGGCCAGGCGGCGGCGCAGGCGGCGCGGTATATGGAAGCTGTTCAGCGGCAGGATGCCGCGCATCGTCGGCGCCACCCAGTGAACCGTGGGGTCGTTGCGGTGGCTGGCCATCGGGAAGATGCCGATGGAATAGGCCCGCATCACCATCTCGGGGGTGAGCGGGTGGTCTTGCGTCAGCCGTCTAATCTTCGCCTCGCACGAATTCTTCAAGCCAGTGGATGGTGTAGTCGCCGTCGATGAACGGCGGTGCCTGCAGCAGCTTGCGGTGCAGGGGAATGGTGGTGTCGACGCCGCTGATAACGTATTCATCCAGTGCCCGCCGCAGCCGCATCAGGCAAACGTTGCGGTCGGGGCCGTAGACGATCAGCTTGGCGATCATGCTGTCATAATAGGGCGGGATCCGGTAGCCGGCGTAGAGTGCCGAATCGACGCGAACGCCAAGGCCACCCGGCGCATGGTATTCGGCGATGCGGCCGGCGCAGGGGACGAACGTTTCCGGATTTTCCGCATTGATCCGGCACTCGATGGCGTGACCGCTCAGGCGGATGTCCTGCTGGCCGAAGCCGAGCGGGGCGCCGGCGGCGATGCGCAGCATCTCGCGCACCAGGTCGAGACCGCAGATCATCTCGGTCACCGGATGCTCGACCTGCAGGCGGGTGTTCATCTCGATGAAATAGAACTCGCCGTCCTCGTACAGGAACTCGAAGGTGCCGGCGCTGCGGTAGCCGATGCGCGCCACCGCCTGCGCCGCGAGACGGCCGATGCGGGCGCGGGTGCGCGGTCCGAGCGCCGGCGATGGTGCTTCCTCCAGCACCTTCTGGTGGCGACGCTGCAGCGAGCAGTCGCGTTCGCCCAGGTGGACGACGTTCCCGTGGTTGTCGGCTAGCACCTGCACCTCGATGTGGCGGGGCTGCGCCAGGTACTTCTCCAGGTAGAGCTCGCCATTGCCGAAGGCGGCGGTCGCTTCGGCGCGCGCCGTCGCCATCGCAGAAGCCAGCTCGTTGGCGGCGCGAACGACCTTCATGCCGCGGCCGCCGCCGCCGGCAGCCGCCTTGACCAGCACCGGGTAGCCCACCTCGGCGGCGATGCGTGCCGCCTCGTCCTCGTCGGCGATCGGGCCGTCGGACCCGGGAACGACAGGGATACCCGCCGCCTTGCAGGCCTGCTTGGCCGCCACCTTGTCGCCCATCAGGCGGATGTGCTCGGCGGTCGGGCCGATGAAGGTGATGCCGTGATCCTCCACCATCGCCGCGAAATCAGCATTCTCGGAGAGGAAGCCGTAGCCGGGATGGATGGCCTCGGCGTTGCTGATGATCGCCGCCGTCAGGATCGCCACCTGGTTCAGGTAGCTCTCGGACGCCGGCGGCGGGCCGATGCAGATGGACTCGTCGGCAAGACGGACATGCATCGCGTCGGCGTCGGCGGTGGAGTGCACCGCTACCGAGCGGACCCCCATCTCCCGGCACGCACGCTGGATGCGAAGGGCGATCTCGCCACGGTTGGCGATCAGGACTTTGTTGAACACGGCTGCGATCAGACGATCTGCAACAGCGGCTCGCCGTACTCGACCGGCGTTCCACTGGCAACGAAGATCCGCTCGATGCGACCGGCGCGATGGGCCTTGATCGAATTGAACACCTTCATCGCCTCGATCAGCAGCACTGTATCGCCGACGGCAACGGTATCGCCCGGCTTGACGAATGCCGGCGCCGACGGTTCCGGCGAGACATAGACGATGCCGACCATGGGCGACTTGAGCAGCCCGGGGTCATCGGCAACCGCCTCGGCTTCGGTCTTCGCGGCGCTGTCGCCGCCGCTGGGGGCGGTTGCCGGCACCGCCGCCGGGTGCGCGGCGGGAGACGGAACAAGACCTCCGGCCGGGGCTCGGGCGATGCGCACCCGCCACTCGTCCCCCTCGCATTCGATCTCGGTCAGGCCGGTGGCACACAGGACCTCGGCCAGCTGGCGAACGACATCGACGTCGATGGCTGCGCGCTTCTTGTGTGTTGTCATCGATTGGATCCCGCCGGCTGGTCGTTGGCGAAGACGGTGCCGATAAGCCGGGCAGCCGCCTCCAATGCCATCTCATAACCGAACCCGCCAAAGCCGCAAACAACGCCGTGTGCGACGGCGGAGACGTACGAGTGGTGGCGGAAAGCCTCGCGGCGGAAGATGTTGGAAAGGTGAACCTCGATGATCGGCATTTCGAGCGCGCTCAGCGCATCGAGGATGGCAACAGAAGTGTGGGTATAGGCGGCAGCATTGATGATTATGGCACCATGAGTGCCGCGGGAACCCTGGATCCAGTCGACCAGCTCGCCCTCATGATTGCTCTGCCGGAAATCAATGGCGAGGCCAAGCGCAACGGCGCGCTGCTCGCAGGCGGCAGCAAGGTCAGCCAGCGTAGCACGGCCGTAAATCTCCGGTTCGCGGGTGCCCAGCAGGTTGAGGTTGGGGCCGTTGAGGATAAGAACCTTGGGAAGCATCATTGTCATCCGGGACCGAGACCCTGGCGTATCGGGATAGGCGCCAGCCTTGTGTCCAGCGCGTGCGCGAATATGTTATCAGAACGCGGGGTCGCGCGGCGGCCTTGCATTTTTTCTGATCTCCGACCGACGGATCCCCGCTGGCGATGCACCTGACGATCAACGGTGAAGCCCGAAGCTTTCCACAGCCGCTGACGGTGGCACAACTTCTCGACACCTGCGGCCTCGACGCGCGCAAGGTGGCGGTTGAGCGGAATCTCGAGATCGTTCCGCGATCCGGCTACCGCGAAGCGCTGCTGGCGGATGGCGACCGCATCGAGATCGTCCATTTCATCGGCGGCGGGCTGCCTGACGCGGCGGCGGCGGACGATGATCCGCTGGTTGTCGCCGGCATCAGCTACCACTCGCGGCTGCTGGTCGGGACCGGCAAGTACAAGGACTTCGAGGAGACCGCGCGGGCGATCGAGGCGTCGGGGGCGGAGATTGTCACCGTCGCCGTCCGCCGGGTGAACATCATCGACCGCAATCAGCCGATGCTGGTCGATTACGTCGATCCGCGCCGCTACACCTACCTGCCCAATACCGCCGGCTGCTACACCGCCGCCGACGCGGTCCGCACCTTGCGCCTGGCGCGCGAGGCGGGCGGCTGGGACCTGGTGAAGCTGGAGGTCCTGGGAGATCAGAAAACGCTCTACCCGAACATGGTGGAGACGCTGGCGGCGGCGGAGACGCTGGTCGGCGAGGGCTTCAAGGTGATGGTCTACTGCTCCGACGATCCGATACTGGCGAGGCGGCTGGAAGAACTCGGCTGCGTCGCCATCATGCCACTCGCCGCGCCGATCGGCTCCGGTCTCGGCGTGCAGAACCCCGTCGGCATCCGGCTGATCATCGAGCAGGCAAAGGTACCTGTGCTGGTTGATGCTGGTGTCGGCACCGCCTCCGACGCCGCGGTGGCGATGGAGCTCGGCTGCGATGGCGTGCTGATGAACACGGCCATCGCCGAGGCGAAGGATCCGGTCCGCATGGCGAGGGCGATGCGGCTGGCGGTGGAGGCCGGGCGGCTCGCCTACCGCGCTGGGCGCATGCCGAAGAAGCGGTACGCCGATGCGTCCTCTCCCCTGGCCGGCTTGATCTGAAACGCCGCTAAGCGGGCGGCTCGGCTTGCTGGAAGCAGGTGCGTGCCCAAGAAATGGGCGTTAGGCCACTTTTGCTGTTATGATGGGCAACTGCGTCGTCGGATGTCGGCGGCAGCGCCAGAAGCGAGCGCTGCTAAGTAGCTTTAGCTTGTTTGTCCCTTGTCGCGGTTCAGCGGGTTAGCCAGTATGACGGACCCGTGGCACGAGCTTTGCTGTGTAGGGACCAACCAAAGCTCGAGGGTCGGCTGAAAACCATGAAATTAGGTGATGCGTTTGACGAGATGCACGGCCAGGACAATGGCCTGCGAAAAGCCTATCGCACCTACCAGGAATGGCTGGATGCGACCGCCCATACCCGGCTGCTGGAAAAGCACCAACAGGCCGATCTGATCTTCCGCCGGCTTGGCATCACCTTCTCCGTCTACGGCAGCGAGGAGGGGGTGGAGCGGCTCATTCCCTTCGACGTCATCCCGCGGATCCTCGATGCCGAGGAATGGAAGACGGTCGGTACTGGCGTCTGCCAACGCGTCCGCGCCATCAATGCCTTTCTCGACGACATCTACCACGAGCAGCACATCCTCAAGGCTGGTCGTATCCCGGCCGAGTTAGTCCTGAATAATCCCGGCTTCCGTCCGGAGGTTCTTGGGCTCGACCTGCCGCGTGGCGTCTATGTCCATATTGCCGGCGTCGATGTCGTCCGCGTCTCTGCCGAGGACTTCTACGTCCTCGAAGACAACGCCCGGGTCCCGTCCGGCGTCTCCTACATGCTGGAGAACCGGGAAACGATGATGAAGCTGTTCCCGGAGCTGTTTGCCCAGCACTCCGTGGCGCCGGTGAACCACTATCCGGAGGTTCTGCTCCGCACTCTGCGCTCGGTAGCGCCCCCCGGCATCATCGATCCGACGGTGGTCGTCCTGACCCCCGGGCATTTCAACAGCGCCTACTTCGAGCATGCGTTCCTTTCCATGCAGATGGGCGTCGAACTGGTCGAGGGACAGGACCTGTTCGTCGAAGACGACACGATGTTCATGCGCACCACCAGCGGTCCGCGCCGGGTAGATGTCATCTATCGGCGCATCGACGACGACTACATCGACCCGCTGGCGTTCGATCCGAATTCGATGCTGGGCGTTCCGGGGCTACTGTCGGTGGTGCGCAATGGTCGCGTGACCCTGGCCAACGCCATCGGTACCGGCGTCGCCGACGACAAGGCGATCTACTGCTTCGTTCCGGACATGATCGAGTTCTATCTGGGCGAAAAGCCGATCCTGAAGAACGTTCCCACCTTCCGCTGCGCCATTGCCGACGATTGCGCCTACGTCGTCGATCACCTCGACGAGTTGGTGGTCAAGGAGGTCGGCGGTTCCGGCGGCTACGGCATGCTGGTCGGCCCGATGAGCACGAACGAGCAGCGCAGCGACTTCCGCCAGAAGATCCTTTCCGATCCGGACAACTTCATCGCTCAGCCGACGCTGAAACTGTCGACGGTCCCGACCCTGATCGACGGCCACATCGCGCCCCGTCACGTCGACCTGAGACCCTACGTGCTAACGGGCGAGACGACGCAGGTGGTGCCGGGCGGGCTGACCCGTGTTGCGCTGCGCGACGGCTCGCTTGTCGTCAACTCGTCGCAGGGCGGCGGGACCAAGGACACCTGGGTGCTGGAGGCCTGACGCGATGCTGGGGCGGACGGCCAACAACGTCTACTGGATGGCCCGCTACGTCGAGCGGGCGGAGAACCTCGCGCGGCTGCTGGCGAGCACCTACCACATGTCGCTGCTACCCGCCGCCAGTGGTAACGATGCCCAGCAGTGGGAAGCGCCGCTGCAACTCGTCGGCGACCGTGAAGACTTCATCACGCGACTCGGCGAGATCACGCCGGGCAACGTTCTTGCCTACATGGTCCTCGACGTGGAGAACGTCTCCAGCATTCGCTCGTCGATCCGGCTCGCCCGCGAGAACGCGCGGGCGACGCGGCCGGAGCTCACCACCGAGGTGTGGGAAGGGATCAACCAGACCTACCTTGAGCTGGAGACGATGTCGTATGCCAAGATGGTCGATCAGGGCTTTCGCGAGTTCTTCGACTGGGTGAAGGAGCGATCGCATCTGTTCCGCGGCGCCATCTACGGGACGATGCGGCGGGGCGATGCCTTCACCTTCTCGCGGCTCGGCACCTTCCTAGAGCGCGCCGACAACACCGCCCGCTTTTTGGCGGTGAAGTGGGACATGCTGTCCACCGGCGGCCGGCCGATGGCGGCCGAGGATTACTACCGGTGGGGGGCGCTGCTGCGCGCCTTCAGCGCCTTTAAGGCCTACCGGGAGGTCTACTCCGGCATCATCGAGCCACGCCGGGTCGCCGAACTGCTGGTGCTCCGCCGGGACATGCCGCGCTCGCTGTTCGCCTGCACCGCCGAGGTCAACGAGATCCTGCGGCACCTGCGCGAGAATGCGGCCTGCACCCGCCTCTCCGGCCAAATCAACGAGCGGCTGCAGCGCAATCGCATCGACGGTATCCTGCGCTCCGGACTGCCGCGTTTCCTCAATGGCTTCATCGCCCGCAACAACGAGCTGCACGGGATGATCGGCCAAGAATTCATGTTGGTGCTATGAGACTGACCATTGAGCACGAAACCCACTACCGCTTCGGCGAGCCGGCGCACCACAGCATCCAGTACCTGCGCCTGACCCCTCGAACCGACTCCTCGCAGACGGTGATCTCCTGGTCGGTGAACACGCCAGGTAAGCTAAAGCGCTGGATCGACGGCTTCGGCAACATCGCGCATGTCTCGGTGCAGAATGGCGTGCACGACGAGGTGCCGGTGACCGTCCGCGGCGAGGTGGAGACCTTCGATACCTGTGGCATGCTCCCCGCCGACGACGGCCTGCCGCCGCTGATGTTCAGCCGGCCGACGCCGTTTACCGACGTGACACCGGCGATCGCCGCCTTTGCCGAGCCATTCCGCGAGCGAATCGGCGACGAAGGCAGTATCGCCGCCTTGCACGCGCTGATGCTCGGGCTCCATACCAGCATCAGCTACAAGGGGGGCTTCACCGACGTTTCCACGACCGCCAGCGAGGCGCTGGAGCGGGGTACCGGCGTCTGTCAGGACCACGCTCATCTGTTTATTGCTTGTTCGCGGGTGCTGGGAGTGCCGGCGCGGTATGTTAGCGGCTATATGTACTGCGTGCCGGAGGCCGACGAGCCGCCGTCGCTTGCCAGCCATGCGTGGGCCGAAGCCTACATCGACGAGAAGGTCGGATGGGTTTCGTTCGACACTGCCAACAGCCGCAGCGCCACTGATGCCTATGTCCGCCTTGCGGTTGCCTTCGATTATGCCGGCGCGGCGCCCGTCCGTGGCGTGCGTAAGGGAGGCGGCGTCGAGGACATGAGCGTGCGCGTCTCTGTCGTCGAGGAACCGGACGCCATCCAGTCGCAGAGCCAGAGCCCCGGGGTGCAGAACCAGTACCAGCGGTTTAGCCCAGGCTAGAATCCTGTCTGGAGGGCGCCTGCGCGGCGCTCTCCACCCAGCGTCGCGGCAGGGAGGGTTCCAGGCGGGGTCCTGAGCTGCACGTAATTGCCGTCCTCACACAAATCGATCGGCCGAAAAGCGCTGTACCCCGCCGAGCGGCTGATGACGATGGCGAGGAATTCAGCCGCGTGACGGCTTGACGGCGGCCATGGTACCCTGGGCGATGGCGCACAACGTCTCGCTGCCATCGTCGGCGACCGCGAGGACGTCGGCGCGACAGACGATCAGGCGGCCCGGCTTCAGCACGATGCCGCGCGCCAGCAGGGTTCCCCGGCCCGGCGCCAGGAAATTGACCTTGTATTCGGCGCCGACGACGTTGGCTCCCGCTTCCACCAGGGTAGCCGCCGCCGCTCCCATCACGCCTTCGGCGACGCCGCCGATGACGCCGCCGTGGAAAAAGCCGTCCTGCTGGCCGATCGCCGGCTGGTAAGGAACGCGGTATTCGGCCAACCCCGGCTCGATGCGGACGAGGGCGACGCCGATCAGGGTCAGGTATTCTTGTGCCCCGACATAGCGCTCGACGGCAGCGCGGTAGTCTGGGTTGCGCGGTTGCAGGGCCATTGGGCGTCCTCCATGACCCGCCAAAAGTAACGGGGGCCAGGGTGCCCGGCAACCGTGCGGTGGCGGCCTCGAGCAGCTACGGACGGCGCTGCCGATTATGGCCTAGACTATGCTGGGGTGGCGGGACGGGCAGCGAGGGACAGGGATGCCGACAGCGTTCGTGGCGAGAAGCGACAGCCAGCAGGGCTGGGCCTCCGATGTCGGTTTGACCCGGCATGTCTACAAGCTCGGCCTGAGCGATGGGGAGGCGAAGGCGGCGGTCGCGACCCTGAACGAGGAGAGCCACGCCGGTCGCAACGACTGGACCTTGCTGGCGGCGCAAACGACCGCAGAGACGGATCTGGACGTGCTCCTCGGCCGGGTTGCCCGCAAGGAGGCGATGGTCGATCCTACCTACTACCCGCAGCTCAGGCGGGCGCCGGGAATCATCAAGGTCAAGTTGGGCAACGTCGAGAACCATCTGCTGGTGAAAGAGGCGCTGGAAGGGCAGTTGCCGCGGAAGGCGAAAGCGCCGACGGCCGCGCAGATCGCCACCTACCTCCTGCGCCTCGCGGCAGGCTAGCGGCGGGCCGGCGCGCCGCAGCCGCGGTCAGCGCACGGGCCGGCGGAATGCGGCGGCGAGCGCCCGCAAGACGCGGCGACGTAGGCCTCGATGGCGCCGGCGCTGCAAGTGCGGTGCGTTCATCACCCCGATCGAGCCATACCAGCGCGGCGTGTTCATCAACCGTCTCCTCCTCCTGCAGCGTGCCCTGGACGGCGCTGGTGATGCCACTGACGGCGGAGACCGTCAGTGTTCCGGATCACGTTTCTTCAGCGGATCGGCATGGTGAGGATCGGCTGCAACGCTTGGCGGCCTGTTCGTCGACCATCCTCGCTGGTATCGGCAGAAGGGCAGTATGCATCCCGGTCGTTTCGACAGCGTGACGCCAACGTGCCGGTGGTGCGACGATTTCCCTAACCTTGCGGCAGCGACTCGGCGTGCAACCACCCGCGGTGCCAGCCGTTGAGGTGATGCCGGTGCTGGCCGCGAGGCCAGCACCGATCGGGATGACCTGTCCGAGGAACGTCATGACCGCCGTCGTCTGGTTTCGCCAGGACCTTCGCGTTGCCGATCAGGCGGCGCTGAGGGCGGCCGCCGATGCCGGCGGTACCGTCCTGCCGCTCTACGTCCTCGACGACGTTTTGCCCGGACGATGGCGCATGGGCGGCGCCAGCCGCTGGTGGCTGCACGGCAGCCTGCGGGCGCTCGCCGGCGACCTCACCCGCCTGGGCTCGCCGCTGGTGCTGCGCCGCGGCGAAGCGGCGCGAACCGTTGCCGCGGTGGCCCGTTCGGTCTCTGCCACCGCCGTCTTCGCTACCCGCCACGTCGAGCCGCACTGGCGCATCGCCGACGGGGAGCTGCGCGCCCTGCTTGCGGCCGACGGCATCGGCTTTCATATCCTCGCCGGCACCACCCTGTTCGAGCCGGGGGCCATCCGCAACCGCGGCGGCGGGCAGCCGAAGCTGTTCGCGCCATTCTGGCGGGCGTGCCAGGCGGCCGGGGCCCCGCCGCGGCCGCTGCCCCCGCCGCCGACGCTGCGGTCACCGTCGCCGCCGGTGCCGGGCGATGATCTCGACGGCTGGCGCCTGCTGCCGGCCGGGCCGGACTGGGCGGGCGGATTGCGGGCGATGTGGCGGGCCGGGGAGGGCGCCGCGCAGCAGCGTCTGGCGACGTTCGCCGATGACGCGCTCGGGCACTACCACAGCGACCGCGACCGCCCGGAGCCGGGCGGAACCTCGCAGCTGTCTGCCCCTCTTCATTTCGGTGAACTCTCGCCACGGCAGGTCTGGCACGCCGTTGCCGCCCGCACGCAGGCCGGGCCACAGTCGGCCCAGGGAGGCTGGACGTGGCTGCGCGAGGTCGGCTGGCGGGAGTTCTGCGCCCATCTGCTGGCGGCCAATCCCTCAATGCCGGACCGCCCGCTGCAGGAACGCTTCGCCGACTTCCCGTGGGCGGACGATCCAGCGCTGCTGCGTGCCTGGCAGCGGGGGGAGACCGGCTATCCGATCGTCGATGCCGGCATGCGTCAGCTGTGGCAGACCGGCTGGATGCACAATCGCGCGCGGATGATCGTGGGCTCGTTCCTGGTGAAGCACCTGCTGATTCCCTGGCAGCAGGGGGAGGCCTGGTTCTGGGACACGCTGGTCGACGCCGATCTCGCCAACAACGCCGGCAATTGGCAATGGGTCGCCGGCTGCGGCGTAGACGCCGCTCCCTACTTCCGCATCCTCAACCCGGTGCTGCAGGGTGAGAAGTTCGATTCGCGCGGCGACTATGTCCGGCGCTGGCTGCCGGAACTGGCCCGGCTGCCGGCGCCGCTGATTCACCGCCCGTGGCAGGCACCGGCGCCGGAGTTGGCGGCCGCCGGCGTGCGCCTCGGCACCACATATCCGCAACCGGTGGTCGATCATGTGGTGGCGCGGGCGCGGGCGATGGCCGCCTTCGAGGTTCTCAAACGGAGGCACAGTGCCCACCGGTGACCGCCGGCACCGGCGAGGCTGCCACACTTTGGCAGCGGCTGCGTCGCATTTTTGTCACTCTCCCGATCGCGCGCGTAACCCCCGTGGTTTCGACCTTTGCGCGAGTTGATCGCAGTCGTAAAATGGCCAGCAAGTTGTCGTACTGAATTTGGCAGTCGGCAGCCGAGGGCTTCACGTGGCGTTTCGCTGAACAACAATCTCGGCGTCACTTCTAGGTCAATGACACATGCGTTCGGGCAGAAGTCGTCGGCGGCTGTCTTGGGATCGCGTCGTGGTCGTCGTGCTGGCGGCAGGAGTCGCCGGCGTCGTCGCCTGGGGTCTTTCTATCGAGCTTGAGGCCTCGCCGCTGCAATCCCGGCTGTTCTCGAAGATCGCGAGCGGCTTTGGCTATGTCGTCGAGCCGGGGCCAAACTCCGAGGCGCGCTTTCCTGCCGCCGGCCCGTACGACGAGCGCGTCGGCTATGCCCGCATGCCGGGCTTTATCCGCTCGTTGCAGGACCAGGGCTTCGTCGTCACCCGGCAGGCCCGCCTCTCGCCGGAGCTGACGGCGTTCATCGATCATGGCGGTTTTGCGGTGTTTCGGGAGAAGGCGCGAACCGGCCTGACGCTGAGTGACCGTCACGGCGAGGTGCTGTACCTGTCGCGCCATCCCGAGCGCGTCTTCACCAGCTTCGAAGCGATTCCGCAACTGGTCGTCGATACGCTGCTGTTCGTCGAAAATCGGGAACTGCTGGACGATCGCTTTCCGACCCGCAATCCCGCTGTCGAGTGGGACCGCTTCGCCGCCGCCGTCGCCAATGTCGTCACCGGCAAGCTGGATGCCGGCGGCAAGCGCTTCGGCGGCTCGACGCTGGCGACCCAGCTGGAGAAGTACCGGCACTCGCCGGAGGGCCGCACCTCAGGCATCGAGGACAAGCTGCGGCAGATCGCCACCGCCAGCGTGCGGGCCTATCAGGACGGGCCTGACACCAGCCTCGCGCGCCAACGCATCGTTCTCGACTACATCAATTCGACGCCGCTGTCGGCGCGGCCGGGTTTCGGCGAGGTAATCGGCCTCGGCGACGGCCTGAACGCGTGGTTCGAGACAGACCTCGACGAAGCGGTCAGGCTGCTCAACGGTCCGCACCGCAATCAGGTCGAGCGGCTGCGCGCAGCGGAAGTCTTCAAGCAGGTGCTGTGCCTGCTGCTGGCGCAGCGGCGGCCATCCCACTATCTCCTGCAGGGTCACGACGACCTGGATGCGTTGGCGGCGAAATACCTGCGGCTAATGGCGGCTGACGGCCTGATCTCGGAGCAGTTGCGCGACATGGCAATTTCGGCGCCCCTGCGCTTCCGCCGCGAGCCGCCGCCGGCGGCCGAGGTCTCGTTCATCGACCGCAAGGCGACCAATGCCATGCGAGCGCAGCTGCTGTCGGTGCTGCGGGTGCCGCAGTTCTACGAGCTCGATCGGCTCGACCTGAACGCGCGCGCCTCCCTCGATGCCGCGGCCCAGCGGCGCGTCGTCGCCAAGCTGCGCACGCTCAACGACAGCGCCGAGGCGGCCCGGCTGGGGCTCGTCGGCGAGCGGTTGCTGGGTAAGAACGATGCGCCGGGGGTCACCTACAGCTTCACCCTCTATGAGCGCGCCGCCGGGCTGAACTACCTGCGCATCCAGGCAGACAATCTCGATCGGCCGCTGGACGTCAACGAGGGCGGCAAGTTCGACCTCGGTTCTACTGCCAAGCTGCGGACGACGGTGACCTATCTGGAGATCATCAGCGACCTGCACGACCGCTACGCCGGCCTCTCCGGCGCCGAACTCAAGCAGGTGTCCGAACAGGCGCAGGACGCGCTGACCAAGTGGGCGGTGGAGTGGCTTGCTGCCGCCCCGGATCAGCGGCTGCAGGCGATGATCGACGCCGCCATGCAGCGCAAATATTCGTCGAGCACCGGCGAAGCCTTCTTTACCGGCCGCGGCATGCACGTCTTCGCCAATTTCGACCGCAAGGCCAAGGGCCGGATGATGCCGGTCGCCGAGGCCTTCCGGAACTCGGTCAACCTCGTGTTCATCCGGATGATGCGCGATATCATCCGCTACTATCAGGCGGAACGGCCGGAGCCGGTCAAGGCGATCCTCGCCGATCGCGAGCACCCGGCCCGCCGCGACTACCTCGAGCAGTTTGCCGACATGGAAGGACGGGTCTTCCTCGACCGCTTCTACCGGCGCTACCGCGGGCATAGCCCGGACGAGACCCTGGCGATGGCCGCATCCCGGTCGCGGCCGACGCCGCACCGCGTCGCCACCGTGTTCCGCTCGGTGCGGCCGGAGGCGGACTTCCCCGAGTTCCGCGCCTTCATGAAGACGCGTTTCAATGGCGCCACCGATCTCGATGACGGCGACCTGCTGAAGCTCTACAATTCGTACGGGCCCGACAAATTCAACCTGCACGACCGCGGCTACATCGCCAAAGTGCATCCGCTGGAACTGTGGCTGGTCAACTACCTCCAGCGCCACCCGGGCGCCTCGCGCAGCGAGGCGATGGCGGCCAGCGCCGAACAGCGGCAGGAGGTCTACGCTTGGCTGTTCAAGTCCAAGCGCAAGGGTGCCGCCGACAACCGCATCCGCATCATGGTCGAGGGCGAGGCGTTCCGCGAGCTGCATCATGCCTGGGCGCGCGTCGGCTATCCGTTTGCCAGCTTGGTGCCGTCGTACGCGACCGCCATCGGCAGCTCGGCCGACCGGCCGGCGGCGCTGGCCGAACTGGTTGGCATCATCCTGAACGACGGAATGCGTCAGCCGACCGCTCGGATCGAGTCGGTCGATCTGGCCGAAGGCACGCCCTATGAGACCCACCTGATCCGACCGGCGGAGGAAGGCGAGCGCCTGTTTCCGCCGGAGGTGGCTGTCGCCCTGCGCCGTGCCCTGGCCGACGTCGTCGCCAACGGCACCGCCAAGCGGGCGGCGGGTGCGTTCGTCGATGCTCAGGGCCGATCGCTGATCCTCGGCGGCAAGACCGGCACCGGCGATGAGACGTTCGGCAACAATCCGCTGCGCGAGAAAGAGGTGGGACGGGCCGCCGCTTTTGCCTTTTTCATCGGCGATCGCTTTTTCGGTGTGCTGACCGCCTATGTTCCCGGTGAGACGGCTCGGCGCTACAAGTTCACTAGCGCCCTGCCGACCCAGGTGCTGAAGGTCCTGGCACCGGAGTTGCAGCCGCTCATCAACACGCCGGCGCCGGCCCCCGGTACCGTGCAGATGATCGCCGAGGTTCATCCCAAGGTACACTGACCATCCGTAACCATCCAACCGGAGACAACCTGCCCGCCATGCCGACGCCGAAATTGCCGGCGCGCCGTCGATCGGCGCGCCTTTCTGCTTTTGCCCAGACCGTCCGCCTGGTGCTGCCAGCGCTCTTCGTGCTGGCGTTGACCGTCGCGGCGGTGGCCGCACCGGCAAGGAACGGCGATCTCATTGGCGAGATGCACGAGTACACCACCTGGAGCGCCGACGAGGACATGCTCGATATCGCCCGCGGCGACGAGCTGGGCCTGATCGAGCTGATGGTCGCCAATCCGGGAATCGATCCGTGGGTGCCGACCCGGGGCGTCAACCTGCTGCTGCCGACCATGCATATCCTGCCGGACGCACCGCGCAAGGGCATCGTCATCAACACCGCTGAGCTGCGGCTGTACTATTACGACGCCGAGGACGGGTATTTCTCCTATCCGCTCGGCGTCGGTCGCGACGGCTACCTGACGCCGGTCGGCACCACCAAGATCGTCCGCAAGAAGGACCATCCGTCATGGTACCTCACCCCCTCGGAGATCCGCGATCATCCGGAATTGCCGCGGGTGGTGCCGCCGGGTGATGACAATCCGCTGGGCGAGTACGCGATGTATCTCGGCTGGCCCAGCTACCTGATTCACGGCACCAATACGCCCTGGGGCATCGGCCGGCGCACCAGCCGCGGCTGCATCCGCATGTATCCCGAGGATATCGAATTTCTGTTCAACCACGTTCCGATCGGCACCCAGGTCACGGTGGTCAACCAGCCGGTGAAGCTGGGTTGGAAGGACGGCGAGCTGTACATCGAGGTGCAGCCGTCGACCAGCCAGGTCGACACGATGGAGGAGACGAGCCGGGCGCCGGCGCCGCCGGACCCGATTCCGGTGGCGCAGGAGGCCGACCGCATTTTGCTGCGGGCGGGAGATGCCGGCGAACGGCTGGACTGGCCGGCGGTCGAGCAGGCACTGACCAACCGCCAGGGGTATCCGATCCGCATAACCCTGCCGGCAGGAGGGAGCGTACCACCGGCAAGCCCGCCCGATGCCGTTCAGCCGGCCGAGCCGGCGGCGACGGCACAAGCCGGCTGACATCAGGACGGCCGCATTCCCGAAACCTTGTGTCTGCAACGCCGTTTGCTGGTGGACCCTGCGGGAAGCCAGTACGTTCGGCGTTTTTTAAGTCTCGTTCGCCTTTTTCTTGACGTTACAGTCGGTTAAATCCCGGTTTGCCCGCTGCAACGGCGGTGGCGCATCGGCGCTGCTGACTGCCTCCGTCCGGGGCACGGCGCGTGCATGCAGGCGGGAGCTTTACGGCAGGTCTCGCGTTCAACCCGATGCAGGCCGTCAAACCGATTGGATCGTCGATGTCACTACCGCGTTCCGCAGCTCGCGGCCCGGTGCACTTCCTGATGTTCTATATCCGCCGCCGGTGGCGCAGCCACTTGGTGGTCCTGCTGGCGGTACTGGCGGCGGTCGGTTGCTCCATCGGCGCGCAGTATGGCGTCAAGAATCTCGTCGACGTGCTGGCCTCGCGCAAGCCGACGGACGTCCAGCTATGGTCGGCGGTGGCCTTGCTGCTCGCCCTTGTCGCCGGAGATAACCTGCTGTGGCGGCTCGCCGGCTGGGTGTCGACCTATGCCTTTGTTGCTGTCGGCGGTGATATCCGCATCGACCTCTTCCACCATCTCTCCGGCCACGGCACCCGCTACTTCTCCGACCGCTTCCCCGGCGCGCTCGCCGGCCGGATCACCACCGCCGCCACCGCCGCGTGGACCATCCAGAGCTCGCTCACCTGGACGACGATCCCGCCCGCTGCCGCCTGCATCGCTGCTGTCATCGTCCTCGGCACGATCGACTGGCAAATGACGCTGGTGCTGGTCGCCATCGTCAGCATCCTTGCTGGCATTATTGCCCGCTTGGCGGCGGGCGGTCACCACCTGCACGCCCGCTTCGCCGGCCGCGCCGCTGCCGTCACCGGTGATCTTACCGACGTCGTCAGTAACATCGGCCTGGTGCGCGCATTCGGTGCGACGCTGCGCGAGCGCGAGCGGCTGTCGGCGAAGATCCGCCACGAGATGACGGCGCAGCGGCGAAGCCTGCGCTCGCTGGAGCGGGTCCGGCTGTTCCATGCCGTCTCGGTGTTCGTGGTGACGGCGGGCGTCCTGGTCTGGGCGGTAACGCTGTGGCGGGCCGGCCGCATTTCCACTGGCGACGTGGTACTGACCACGACGCTCGGCTTTACGGTGCTGCACGCCTCGCGCGACCTGGCGATGGCGCTGGTCGATCTCCTGCAGCACTTCGCCAAGCTGGGCGAGGCGGTGCGGGTGCTGGGGCTACCGCATGAGATGATCGACGCTTCCGACGCCAAGCCGCTGATCAATCTGGGCGGCTCGGTCACCTTCGAGCGGGTTTCGTTCGCCTATCCGGACGGGCAGGTGGTGCTGCAGGATTTCGAACTGCACATTCCCGCCGGCCAGAAGGTCGGGCTCGTCGGCAAGTCCGGCGCCGGCAAGTCGACGATCCTGGCCCTGCTGCAGCGGCTTTATGATCCCACCGCCGGGCGGGTGATGCTCGACGAGCAGGATATTGCCCGTGTCACTCAGGACAGCCTGCGCCGGGCGATCGCCGTCGTCGCGCAGGACATCTCGCTGTTCCACCGATCGGTGCTGGAGAACCTGCGCTACGGCAAGCCGGACGCGACCGACGAGGAAATCTACCAAGCGACCGAAGCCGCCCACTGTACCGAGTTCATCAATCGCTTGCCGCAAGGCTTCAATACCATCGTCGGCGAGCGCGGCGTGAAGCTGTCCGGCGGCCAGCGGCAGCGCCTTGCCATCGCCCGTGCCTTTTTGCGCGATGCCCCTGTCGTGCTGCTGGACGAGGCGACCTCCTCGCTCGATACCGAATCCGAGCAGTCGATCCAGGAGGCGCTGATGCGCCTGGTCAAGGGACGCACGGTCATCGCCATCGCCCACCGGCTCTCGACGCTCGACTCGTTCGACCGGATCATTGTGCTCGACCGTGGCCACATCGTCGAGGACGGCTCGTCGGCGGAGCTGCTGGAGCGCAAGGGCATCTATAGCCGCATGTATCTGCGGCAACTGGCCGCGGCCTCACTGTCGTGAGCCGGCGGGGCGGTCGGGTTGGCCGGCTCGTACCGTTGCTGGCGGTAGTCGTGACCCTATTCGTCGCGGCTCCGGCAGCCGCGGATCCTGAGCGGGCCGGGGGTTGGGGGCGCGACTTCCCGCCCGAGCCGTCGCCGAAGCCCGCCCCGATCATCGCGACGATGCCTCCCGGCGAGGCGGTCGGCATCCTCGGCAAGCACGCCCGCGGCCCGAATGGGGAGGACATGGGCCTAGTCGTGGACGTGCTGGTCGATGAGGGCGGCCGGCCGCGCGCTGCGGTGATCGATTTCGGCGGCTTCCTCGGTGTCGGCAGCCGGCGGATCGCCGTCGACTGGCAGGCGCTGCGCATCCGGCCGGCAGACCACGACTCGCCGATCATGCTTGACCTGGCGCGGGCCGACGTGCAGGCAGCGCCGGAATACAGGCCAGCGCCGCAGCCGGCGGCGGTCGTGCAGCCGCCGGCGCCACCGACGCCTGCGGAAGTGCCACCGGCCCCGGAAGGCGCGACTGGCGCGAGCGAGCCGGCAGCCCGCCCCGGTGGGGCGGAGCAGCCACCTGCCGGGGAGCCTCTGCCAGAGCAGCAGCCGGTTGCTGAATCGCCGCCGGCAGGACCCCCGGAGGCGACGCTGCCGATGCCGGTACCCCGGCCGGCGCCCCCGCCCAGGCACCGCTCCGCTCCGCCCCCTGCCAAACCGAAGGCGCCGGCTGTAACGGAGCAACCAGCACCGCCGTCACAGCAGCCCGCTCCCCAGGCGCAGCAGCCGGGACCACAGCCGCAGCCGTCGGCACAGCCGCAACAGCCACCTACCCAGCCGCAGCAGC
>JAEULG010000147.1 GCA_016793875.1 Rhodospirillales bacterium
ATGGAAGAGAAGGACGCCCTCGATCAGGTGCGGCGCGCCGTGGACCGGCTTCCGGGCGGCTATCCCGACGCGCTGGCGAACCTGGAGGCCGCGGCGCTCGACGACCTCCGCCACCTCTACTGTTCGGAAGTGGCCGGCCACATGGGCGATCTTGGCGGCCGCACCCTTGTCGACAAGATGCCGCTGAACACCATTGATGCCGGGCTGATCCATCGGCTGTTCCCGCAAGCGCGCCTGCTGCTGGCGCTGCGTCATCCTTGCGATGTCGTGCTCAGCGGCTTCATGCAGGCGATGCAGCCGAACGCAGCGATGGTGCTGTTCGACAGCCTGGAATCCACCGCCCGGTTCTACGCCCAGGTCATGGATCTGTGGGGCTGGTACCGGACGGTCCTGCCGCTGGCGGTGCTGCCCGTCAGGTACGAGGACCTGATTGCCGACCTGCCCGGAGAGGCTCGCCGCATCCTCGAATTTCTCGGCCTGCCCTGGGATGACGCTGTGCTGGGCTATGCCGAGCACGCGAGGGCGCGTGCAATCTCGACTCCGAGCTACCACCAGGTGGTGCAGCCGATCTACCGGCGTTCGGTGAACCGCTGGCGCCACTACGCCTTTGCCTTCGACGACGTCACCCCGGTGCTACAGCCGTTCATTGCGGCTTTCGGTTATGCCGAGGCGGCGCCGGATCTGCCGGCGGGTTGAGCGGCGGCGGTGAGCGCGCCGATGGCGGCGAAGCCGGCCGCACCGCTGCGCAGCAGTCGCCGGGCGGCCAGGGCATCGATGCCGCCCAGCGCGTAGACCGGCAGGGGACTGGCGCGCACCATGCGGGCGAAGCGCAGCGGCCCGAGCGTCGGTGCGCCCGGGTGGCTCGCGGTTGCGAAGACCGGCGCGATCAGCACCGCATCGACTCCGCGCGCCGCCGCGCGCCGAACCGCCGCAAGGGAATGGGCGGCGGCGGTGACGAGCATGGATCGCCGTCGGCGCCGCCAGCCGCGGCGCACCATCGCCTCGGGCAGGTGGAGGCCATCGGCTGTTGCCGCCAGCCGGTCGTCGGCGGCGACCAACAGGCACAGCCGCATCACGCGGCACGGCTGGCGCAGGGCGGCGACGAGCCCTCGCCGCCGGGCCGTATCGCCGTGGCGGACGATGACGGCGCTGCCGCGGGGCAGGCGGCGGAGCAGCGGCAGCGGGTCGGGCAGGCGGCGATGATCGGTCATCAGGATCAGGCGGGGCAGGGACACGGCCGTCGCCGGCCGTTTGAGGCGCCGGGCGACCTCTGCTACGCTGGGATATCTGGTCATGACAGGGAGCGCTGGCGCAGGTGAACCCGATCGAGCCCACGGCGGCACAGACGGCGGCCCTCGATATCGCCGCCAATCTCGCCACGGTCGAGGCGGAGATCGCCGCTGCGGCGCGTGCCGCCGCCCGGCTGGCGGACGCGGTTACGCTGGTGGCGGTCGCCAAGACGCAGCCGGCCGCGGTGGTGGCGCGGGCGCTCGCCGCCGGGCACCGGGTCTTCGGCGAGAACCGGGTGCAGGAGGCGGAAGGCAAGTGGCCGGCGCTGAAGAGCGCCTACCCCGACGTCGTCCTCCACCTGATCGGACCCTTGCAGCGCAACAAGGTGCGCCGGGCCGTCCGCCTGTTCGACGTCATCGAGACCATCGACCGGGCCGAGTTGGCGCGGGCGGTCGCGGAGGCGGGCCGAGAGGAGGGGATGACCCCGGAGATCTTCGTCCAGGTCAACACCGGTGAGGAGCCGCAGAAGGCAGGGGTTTTCCCGGAGGAGACGGATGTACTGGTCGCCGCCTGCCGGGACGACTTCGGTCTGTTCGTGCGCGGGCTGATGTGCATTCCGCCGGTGGATGAGGAACCGTCGCTGCACTTCGCGCTGCTGCGCGAGATCGCCCGCCGCAACGGCCTGCACGAGCTCAGCATGGGGATGAGCGCCGATTTTGCCGTGGCCGTGCGCTTCGGCGCCACGCATGTGCGCGTCGGCACCGCGATTTTCGGCGGGCGGCCGGCACCGGAATAGCGTGCGCGGGCACATCAGGCTCCCCCGGGGGCGGCGATGGAAATGGTATCGCCGGGCCGACAGTGGGCGAGCAACTCGGCAAGGTCAGCCAGCGCCAGCGCCACGCAGCCCTCGGTGGGGCCGAAGTCGGGGCGGGCGACGTGCAGGAAGATGGCGCTGCCGCGGCCGGGAACGACCGGCCGGGCGTTGTAGCCAATCACCGCCAGCAGGTCGTAGAGACCGTCGTCGCGCCACAGCCGCTCGTGCGAGGCGGCGAACGGCAATCGGACGGGCTGGTTGTAGGCAGGATCGGCGGGATCATCGCACCAGCCCATATCCGATGCGATCGCTGCCGCCGGCAGCCCGCCGGAAGGCGGCGGGATCCGATCTGGCCGGTACCATACGTGGACGAGCGGAAAGCGACCGGCCGGGGTGGCGCCGTCACCCTCGCGTTTGTCGACCCGCACGCCGCCGCGGCCGACGGCGCAGCGCACGGTGCGACCGTTCCACAGCAAGGTATCGTCGGTGACCAGGATGTCCACGATAGTGAAAGATTGCGCCGCTGAGCCTACAGCAGGTGGCCGCCGCGGCCGGCCTTGGTGCGCATGTAGATCTCGTTATGGCGGTTGGTGGGAAAGGCGTGCGGCACCCGCTCCTCGACGAGGATGCCGCAGCGGGCGAGGCCGTCCACCTTGCCGGGGTTGTTGGTCAGCAGCCGGACCCGCTCGAAGCCGAGATGGCGCAGCATCTGCGCGGCGGGGACGTAGACCCGCTCGTCGGCATCGAAGCCGAGCTGCTCGTTGGCTTCCAGCGTGTCGAAGCCACGGTCCTGCAACTCATAGGCGCGCAGCTTGTTGACGAGGCCGATGCCGCGCCCCTCCTGCGCCAAGTACAGCAGCAGGCCGCCGCCGGCGGCGCAAATCTCGCGGATGGCGCCGCGGAGCTGGTCGCCGCAGTCGCAGCGCAAGCTGCCGAGCAGATCGCCGGTGAAGCACTCGGAGTGCAGCCGGGTCAGCACCGCCCCTGGCGGACGCGGCTCGCCGAGGACGACGGCGAGGTGCTCAAGACCGCCGTCTAGCGGGCGAAAGGCGATTATCCGCGCATTCTCGGCGCCGAGCAGCGGCACCCGCGCCTCGCTGACCGGCTTGAGCGTGCGTGCGGCGGTGAAGTCATACTGGAAGACATCGCCGGCATCGACCAGCAGCAGGTCGTGGCGGCTGGCCCATTTCGCCAGATCGTCGGCGTCGGGATCGTGGATCGGGGCGACGACCGCCGCCGGCAGCAGGCGCGCGGTCTTGGCCAGCAGGACGGAGGCGCTTTCGCAGGAATAGGCGGCCGCCTCGCTGACGTCGCTGGGCCCCAGCGGCATTTCCGGCGTCGGTGACAGCGGATCGGCCAGCGCGTGGACCATCTCTGCCGACAGCCGGGGGTCGAAGGAGACGACGGCAGCGCGCAGCCCGATGCGGGTGAGGCCGAGGATGGCGGCCCTGCGGGCGGTCAGCACCAGCGCCGGCTCGGCCATCGCGGTTCCGGCAAGCTGGCACAGGCTTTCCGCCGTGGCGGCCTCCGCGGCGAGGGCCAACACCGCGGTGCCGCCGCCGCCGGTCAGGGCGACCGGCCGGCCGCGGCGAAGGTCGGCGAGCGCGCGCTCGACCGCGCGCAAGCTGACCGGCTCACGGCTGGCGGGAACCGGAACGACTTGCAGGAGGCGACTCATTTGTTGGCCTGATGGTCCTTTCGGCAGCCACAGCTTACCGGGCGATGGCGCGCGGCAAAAGGCCCATGCGCAAGATAGTGTGGGAGAGACCGGTGTTCGTGTGTTCGGCCGTGTCGATTTTGCATGTGCCCATGATATGATCGCCGTGCAACGCGCAACAGGCTCGGCGTGGCACTGCATGCACGCCGCCCCAGAAGAGATGAGGGAAGGGTGACGGCTGCAAGGCGGGTCCTGCTTGTCGATGACGACGAGACGCTGCTGGAGATGCTGGCGGAGCAGTTGCGGGCGCACGAGGATTTTTCCCCGACGACCGCCGGAACCGCGGCGAAAGCGGTCGAGCTGGCGAAGGGCGAGCATTTCGACGTGATCATTCTCGACGTCGGGCTGCCGGACATGGACGGCCGGGAGCTTTGCCGACTATTGCGCAGCAACGGCGTGAAGAGCCCGATCATCATGCTCACCGGTGTCGATACCGAAGACGACACCATCTCCGGCCTCGAAGCAGGCGCCAACGACTATATCACCAAGCCGTTCCGGCTCGGCGTCTTTGCCGCCCGGCTGCGCGCGCACATCCGCCAGCACGAGCGCAGCGACGACGCCGTTTTCAGCATCGGTCCCTATAACTTCAAGCCGGGAGCCAAGCTGCTGGTCAATCCCGCGACGCGGAAGAAGATCCGGCTGACCGATAAGGAAACGGCGATCCTGAAGTACCTCTATCGCTGCGGCAGCAGGGTGATCAGCCGCGACGTCCTGCTCGACGAGGTGTGGGGCTACAATGCCGGCGTCACCACGCACACCCTCGAGACGCACGTCTACCGCCTGCGGCAGAAGATCGAAGAGGATCCGTCGCGCGCCCGCATCCTCGTCACCGAAGCCGGCGGCTATCGCCTCGTCCCGTAAAGCAGTCGGCAGTGGCGCCGGCGGTACCCCGATCCCCCGTTCGGGGTATATCTCTCCCCGCTCGTTCAGATGAGTGTGCGACGCACATTCTTTGAAGTTGCTCGGACCAGAAGTACCTCTCGAAGAGCACTCTGATGGCAGCAGGCGGGGGGCAATGTGGGACTGGGAGACTGCCGGGCCGTCACCGGGCCGTCACGGCGGTGGCTTATTGGCAGCGGGGACCGGGCTCGGCACATCGGCAGCAGGCGCGGCTGAACCGGAAACGACCGATGCGGCGCATCAAATTCTCAGCCTGTTCACAGGATGCCGGTTACCGTCTCGCTGAAGATCGTCGCGCCGCCCGCGGCCGGTAAGCGGGGGATGCGAGTAGTGCTGTCGCCATCGAAGCGGCTGTTCGTGGGCAGCGCCATCAAGCTGGTCCTCGACCGCTGGGTCTACTTCGCCTTCATCCTCAATTGGCGCGCACCGGCGCTTACCGATCCGAAGACAGTGGCGGACTTCGCCCGTGCGATCAGCCTCGCGCTTGGTATCGTCAAAGAAAGGCTGGCATCGTAACGCAGTCGCTGATCCTACTTATGGGGAAAGCAGGGTAACCCTCAGTGAGGTTTATTATGGTAAGATTGTACTCCCTCCACACCTGAGCGACCAACCAATCTATCCGCGTCCACACCGGGGGCAGGTCAACAATGGATGCTGTCGGCATCCGGCGCGATGCGTTGGCGCATCAATGCCGGCATATTTTCCACAAGTTGATAAGCAATAGGCAAAAAAAAGCGCCCGGCCAGGGGGGTTAACCGGGCGCTTTAAGCTTCCTTGAAGGAAGCTGTCGGATGGCAGGGGAACCATCCGGGAGGAAGTCTCCGGGAGGAGACAAACGCTCCACGGCATTACATGGTTTTGCTTGCGGGGCTGGCCAATGAGGGAATTGCAGTGCAGCCATGCGCTTAGCGCATGAACCAAATGAAACTTTACTACGTATCTAAACGTTAGCCCCTACGGCGAGTCGCGCGAGAAGCCGCCCCCGACACGCGGGTCCTTGAAGACGAACAGAGATGAATCGAGATCGACGTTGAAGGCGGGGTCGACCAATGTGACCAGCGTCGTGATCCCCTGCGCGTCGGTCACTGCCCATTGCTGCAGCGACGCCGTCTTTTCGTCGAAGATCAGAAGGATGGAGCCCTCACCGGCCGCATCCTTGCGCGTCACGCCGACGCGGATGGTCCCGTCGACGCGCTGATAGTCGGTAACCAGCAGCTTGTCGTCGGCCAGCGAGAGATGCTTGTCCAGCAGGATGCCGGCCGGTGTCGAGCCCAGCGGGATATGGCTCACCTGTTCCAGCTTGCGATCGTAATAGACGAGAAAGGTGCCATCGGCGACGACCAGCACCGGTACCGGGGGCTGGTACTCGACGCGCAGCCGTCCTGGCCGCTTCAGGTAAAGCTGGCCTTGCGCGTTCTCGCCGGTCGATGCGTACTGGCGGAAGGCCGAGCGGACAGTCTTGACGGCGTTGAGGCTGTCCTCGATCCGCTGCAGCTGTGCCAGCGCGTCCTGATCGAGGGCGAGTTGCGGGGCGATGACCGCGCTCGCTTCGCCCGGTGCCAGCAAGAGGAGTCCGGCGGCTGCGGCGAGCAGCATAGTCCGGCAGCGGACGATCAGGAAATCCGCAATGCGGGCAACGGGAGCAGGGAACGGAAGCCGCATCGGATGGACTATTCCTCCAGTTTGCCAAGCCGGCCGCGAGCGGGGACCCCGGAAAGCGGCACGAGGGCGAGGCTAGCGGTTAGGGACCGCGGCTGCGATCACTAGCGCGCGAGAAATCAGACGGCGCGTTCGCCCTGCAGTATTTCACGGCGGCCGACGCGGTCGGCCTTGCTGACGAGGCCCTCCGCCTCCATCCGCTCGACCAGCCGCGCAGCGCGATTATAGCCGATCTGCAGACGGCGCTGGACGAAGCTGGTGGATGCCTTGCCGTCGCGCAGCACGATCTCCACGGCCTCGCGGTAAAGCGCGGCGCTTTCGTCGTCCTCGTCGCTGGCCTGGGGTGCGAGCGGAGCCTCGTCCTCCTCTTCGGTCACCGCCTCGACGTACTGGGGCTCGCCCTGGGCCTTCAGCGACTTGACGACCTGCTCGACCTCGCTGTCGGAGACGAACGGGCCGTGCACGCGGGTGACGCGGCCACCCGGCGCCATGAACAGCATATCGCCCTGGCCGAGAAGCTGCTCGGCGCCCTGCTCGCCGAGGATGGTCCGGCTGTCGATCTTCGAAGTCACCTGGAAGCTGATGCGGGTGGGGAAGTTCGCTTTGATGGTGCCGGTGATGACGTCCACCGACGGCCGCTGCGTCGCCATGATCAGATGGATGCCAGCGGCGCGCGCCATCTGCGAGAGCCGCTGCACCGCCGCTTCGATGTCCTTGCCGGCGACCAGCATCAGGTCTGCCATTTCGTCGACGACGACGACGATCAGCGGCAGCGGTGCCAGATCCAGCTCCAGTTCTTCGAAGCGCGGCTTGCCTTCCTCGTCGAAGCCGGTCTGTACCCGTCGCTTGAGCTGCTCGCCCTTCGCCCGGGCTTCGGCCACCCGGGCGTTGAAGCCGGCGATATTGCGCACACCAAGCTGCGACATCGCCCGGTAGCGCTCCTCCATCTCGCGGACAGCCCATTTCAGCGCGACCACCGCCTTGCCGGGCTCGGTCACGACCGGGGCAAGCAGGTGCGGGATGCCGTCGTAAACCGAAAGCTCCAGCATCTTCGGATCGATCAGGATCAGCTTGCAGACGTCCGGCGGCAGCCGGTAGAGGAGCGAAAGG
>JAEULG010000177.1 GCA_016793875.1 Rhodospirillales bacterium
CTTCCGCTGCCCTCTCGGCGCGGGGGCGTCAATCCTTCGCGGAACGCCGGTCGATACAGCGGCAGACAGCTCCGCAGCCGCTCCAGCTCAGCCTTCGCGCGTGCGCCACAGCACCGGCCAGTACGGCTCGGGAACGCCACGGCACTCGGGCATCACCCGCCACGCCGACAGTGCGAAGCGGTCGCCGGTCCAGGTGTAGATGCCGCTACTGCCACAGTCACCCGCCCCCCGTCCCTTGCTGATGAAGCCGATGGTTCCGTCCGCCGGCTCGAAATCGGGATTGGTCAGGCTCTCGCTGCTGCCGCCCGGCCCGCTGCCATCCACCGCCGGCAGCGTGAAGCGGGCGGCCTCGACCCGCAGCGGCTCGCTCGGCTGGACGATACCAAAGACAGAGTCGAAGTTGTAGGCGCCGCCGCCGCAACTGGCGCCGACAAGCAGGCGGCCGCCGGACAGCGGCCCGAGCGTCGGCGGCGAAGCCGCGGTCTCCGGCTCATCGAGGGTGCAATCTCGCACCGCCTGGCGAGCCCAGCCGTTGTTCACCGCCTCCGCCCGCTGCGGGTCGACGGGGGTCCCTTCGGGCGCCGGCCGTGCCGCCACCACCGGCAGCGCCGGCGGCTCCGGGACCACGGTCGCCAGCCGGCGGCCGGAGCGGGCGAGGGCTCCGACCGAATCGACCCGGCCCTGCACGTCGTCAATGAACAGCAACGCCGCCATCGCCCCGGCCAGCGAGACATCGACGGCGGTGCCGCCGTCGATGGCGATACTCAGGCGATTGCCGCGCCGCAGCGCTGCCATCAGCGGGGCGACCTCGGCGGCGGAGAGTGTCGCCTGCAGGAAGCCGGGGAAATCGGGAACGGCTTCCGCCAGCCGCCGCGAAGCGACGCCCTCGATGGTCGCTCCATCAATGGTGAGGTGTATCTGCCGGTCTCGCGGCGCTTCTTCGGAGTCGTTGTAGAGAACGAGGGAGACCACTGGCTGGGCGCCCCGGCCGGCGTCGCGCTGCAGATGGAGGAAAGCGGTCTCGGCACTCTCGGCCGGGGAGAGGCCAAGGGCGATGCAGCCGCGGACGTTATCGCAGCCGACGACCCAGTCGCGGAACGTTCGCTCCGCCGGCACGTACTGGGCCGGCCCCGCCGTCTGGGCAACGGCCGGGCCGGCCGTTGCCCCCGCCCAAAGCGCAACCGCGAAGCTCCACGCGAGGTGCCGCATCATCGAACCAGTCCCCTTTCCCTCTGCCCTCGGCGGACGTTAGCACGGAACCTCCGGTGAATGGGGAGGGCCAAAGGAACCTCTCTGCCCCCCGGGCTGCGGCCGCCGTTTGCCGGTAGAGAAGACAGGCCGCGTTGACCGCGGCGGCGGTTTCAACGAGAGTGCCACTCATACGGGAGCCGAAAAATCATCCGGGAGGATAGCCAACGATGGCGGCGAGCGAATTCCCTGCACTGGTGCTGGAACAGCGGGACGGAAACGTCTCCGCGGAACTCCGCACGCTCGACGAGACGGCCCTGCCGGCCGGCGATGTGCTCGTCCGCGTCGCCTACTCCGACCTGAACTACAAGGACGGCATGGTCGTCAAGGGCCTGGGCAAGCTGGTGCGCACCTATCCGCACGTACCGGGAATCGATTTCTCCGGTATCGTCGAAGAGTCCGCATCGCCGAAGTTCAAGCCCGGGGATGCCGTAATCCTGACCGGCTGGCGGGTCGGCGAGGTGCACTGGGGCGGCTACTCCGGCAAGGCGCGGGTGAAGGCCGACTGGTTGGTACCCCTGCCGGAGGGGATGACGCCGAAGCAGGCGATGGCCATCGGCACCGCCGGGTTCACTGCCATGCTGGCAGTGATGGCACTTGAGGAGCATGGCCTGAAGCCGGAGAACAAGGGCGAGGTATTGATTACCGGTGCGGCGGGCGGCGTCGGCAGCATCGCCATCGCGGTACTGGCAAACCTCGGTTACCGTGTCGCTGCGGTCACCGGCCGCTCCGATCAGCACGACTACCTGCGCCAACTGGGCGCGACAACCATCGTGCCCCGCAGCGAGCTGGAGACCCCATCGAAGGGCCCGCTGGGACCCGAGCGGTGGTCCGGCGCCATCGACAACGTCGGCGGTGCATTCCTCGGCAATCTGCTGGCATCGCTGTGCTACTGGGGAAGCTGCGCGTCCGTCGGCAATGCCGCCGGCATTAAGTTTGAGTCGACTGTGATCCCGTTCCTGCTGCGCGGGATCAACTTGCTGGGCATCGATTCCGCGACCTGTCCGTACGAGCGGCGGATGATTGCTTGGCCGCGCTTGGCGCGCGAGTTGCCCATGGACAAGCTGGACGCGACGACCCGGGTGATACCGCTGGCAGCCGTGCCCGAGGAAGCCGGGCGGATCCTCAAGGGGCAGGTTAGGGGCCGGACAGTGATCGACGTCGGCGGCAACTGAAGCTTCCGAGGCGAGCCGGCGAATGCCGGCTCACGCCGCCGTGCGTGCCGGCTCCGACTTCCCGGCCGCGGCGTTGCCACGAGCGGCCGTCGGCGATGCAGCGACAACCTCGGCCGCAGCCGGCAATGGCGTAGCGGCTGCTGTCGGGTGCGCCGGCACGTCGGTCGGAGCTGCCCCTTTCGGTGCACCGGCCGGAGAGATACCGTCCGCCGGTGGCGACGTCCGGTCGCCGCCTTCGGTCGCCGCCGTCATCATTGTGAGCAGATCGCGCTCTGCCTGCAGCCAGTAATCGAGCGTCTGACCGTAACCACGCCCAGCCGCTTCCCAGTAGTAGTAGGCCATCTTGCGGATATGTTCGAGGTACGCTGCCGGCGCCAGGGTAGCGAGCTCGGATGGCCAAGCCGGCTTCTCGGCGTCGGCGGGAAACGCCGAGGCCCGCAGCGCTGCCAGCACGTGCCGTTCGGCCGCAAGCCAGAACTCCTGCGCCATGCCGTACTGGCGGCCGGCCGCCTCCCACATGCATTCGGCCAGCTCACGAACGCGCGCCACCGGCATGCCCTCGGGAAGTTCGCCATCGGGAGGCGAGGGCCGGCTCGCTGCCTTGCTTTGCAGCCGGGCGGTCGTCGTGACCACCTCCATGACCATCTGCTCAGCCATCAGCCAGAAATCGATGGCCATGCCATAGGGGCGCGCCGCCGACTCCCATAAGGGCTGCGCCAACCCGCGGATGCGTTCGTCCAGGTTCCCGTTCATCTGCCCGCCCGCGCTTTGCCTGATCATTCCCGCCCAGTTTAACGCGGAACTCGCGCCGCGCCACGCGGAATGCGCGCAGATCCGGCATGCTGCTGAACGGCCACCCGCCAGCGTATTGCGATGACAGCAGCGAGCGCTCATTGCGACAGCAGCCAGGGGAACCAAAATGACGATTGCACCGCCGTGGAGCAGGCAGACAGGGGGTCGCGCATTGGGCGGAAACGATGTTCTCGAGGAAGCCGTCGCCTGGCAACGCAGCGGGCATGATGTGGCGATGGCGACCGTCATCTCGACCTGGGGCTCGGCACCGCGGCCGGTCGGCAGCCAGCTTTGCGTCGACCAGAACGGCCTCTTCTCGGGGTCAGTATCAGGAGGATGTATCGAAGGCGCGGTGGTGAGTGAGGCGCTGGCGGTGCTGTCGTCACGGGTGCCGCGGCTGATCGAGTTCCACGTCAGCAACACGATGGCGTGGGAGGTCGGACTGGCCTGCGGCGGCCGCATCGAGCTCTTCGTCGAGCCTGTTGCCGGCAAGCGCCACGCTCTGCGGCTGTTGTCGGAGACCCGCTCCGGCGGCCGTCCCGCGGTGCTGATCAGCGAGCTGCCAGGCGGCGCGCACGCCCTGCTCATCGGCAACGACCGCTGCGGCCCTCTCACGGTGGATGACGCCGTCGTGGCGGCGGCGCACCAGGCCGTCTCGGCCGACCAATGCCGTATCCTTG
>JAEULG010000189.1 GCA_016793875.1 Rhodospirillales bacterium
ACGAAGCCGACCAGCGCGTCTTCCATCCCTCGGAACGCCTGGGTCGTCACCTGCTCGGCAGCGCTCGCCGCATCCATCGCTTGATCGGCATAATCGCCCAGCGCCCGCGTCACGCCGTCCTGCCAGTCACGGCTGCTGGCGAGCATCCGGTCGGCTGCCTGCTCCGCCTCGCGGTACGCCTCGGCGATGGCACGCCCGTGCGTCTCGGCGTCGATGGCGCCGACCCGCATCAGTGCATCCAGCTGCTGCAAGGTTACCGCCAGCTCTTCCGCCGGCGTGCGCATCTGCCCGATCAGCCGCGCGCCCTGCTGGCGCAGCTGCTGTTCGGCGCGCAGGCTCTCGGCCAGCTGCTCGCGCGCCTGCTTCTCGTCGTAGAGGGCGTTCGCCAGCCGCTCGACCTGCACCCACTGCTCGTCGGTGGCACTTTCCGAGAGCCGTGACAGCGCCTGGTCGACGAACTGCCGGCGCTCGTCGCCGAACAGCGCCAGGTGCTTCGCCAGATCGTCGATCACCTTCTCGTTCGCTTGGTAGACCCGCTCCGCGGCCGCCTGTTCGGCCGCCGATTGCCGTTCGAGGGTCTCGCGGCCGCGCGTGGCCGCCTCTTCCAGCGGCTGATTGATCGCCGCGATCCTGCGCCGGGCGATCTCTTCAGCCTCATGGATCGCGGCGGCGATGTCTCCGCCATTGCCGCCGTCGGGCGCGCGCAGCGCCTCCAGGCGCTTCTTCGTCTCGGCCAGTTCGCGGTTGACCTGGGCGATGCGCTCGGCAGGGCCGGTCGCCAACTGCTCCAGCGCCTTGTCCAACTGGCTGCGCTGGGAAGCGAGAGCATCCGAGCGGCGCTCGGCCTCGGCAGCAAGCCTGCCAGCCTCGGCGCGCCCACGTTCTTCCGCCGCGGCTTGCGCTTCCGCATCGCCGATCCGGGTAAGCGTCGCCAGCTCCTGCTCCAGCGCCTCCACCCGCTGGCGCTGCTCGTCGACGGCGAAGCGCTGGCCCAGCATCGGCGTACCGGGTCCGCCTGCTTCCAGGCGTGCCAGCGCATCACGGGCCTGCTCCAGCTGTGCCGTTGCCGCGGCGATGCGCTCGCCGATCGGGTCTTCCTCGATGGCGGACGTCACCCCCTCGATCGCGCCGGACAGCAGGCCCAGCGCGCCCTGCGCGATGGACGTGACCGCCGGCGTGCGGCCGATCGCCTCCAGCAGGTTGCCCCAGGCGTCCTGCAGCCGGTTGGTCGCACCGGTCAGTCCGCCGGCCTCGGCGGCACCAGCGCCGCCGACCTGTTGTTCGAGGGCATCGAGGATCACCCGCTGCGCCTCGGCCTGCTGACCGGTCTCGACCAGCGTGCCGATCAGCTCCTTCTGCGTATCGGAGAACGAGACGCCGACCCGGCGCAGGGCGGTCAGCCCGGCGATCGGATCCTCCAGCGCCTTGCCCAGCTGTGTCGCGGCTCCCGAGAGATCGCCTCCGAACACCGCGGACATGTCCTGGGCCAGCGTCAGCGCCCGGGTGAAGGTGTCGCCGGAGACCGAGCGGAAGGTGGCGAGGATCGAGGCGGCATCCTCCACGCCTTCCGCCGTTGCCAGCGTCGAGCGCTCGATGCCGTCGGCGAAGGACGCGATCTCGTCTGCCGTGAGTCCCGACGCATGACCCGTCGCCCTCAGCACCGCCTCCAGCCGGCGATAGGACTGGTCGGCCTTCGCCGCTTCCTCGATGCTTCTACTCACCACGATGCTGAGGCCGGCGAGTGCGGCGCCGGCGGCAAGGCCGAGGGGCCCCAGCCGGGCAAGGCCGGAACCTACCGCGCCCAGCCGGCCGCTCATCGCCTCCAGCCCGCCGCGCACCTCCGCGGAGACGCTGTCGAGCGCCTGCAGCGCGCGCGAGGCCGGGCGTGCCGCATCCTCGATCCGCTGCAGCGACCGGCTGCCGGCATCGCCAACATCGCGCAGCTCCGCCTTCACCTTGCCGCCGTCGATCACGGCGAGGCGGATGGCAAGACTACGATCGGCCATGGAAGAGGACCTTCAATCGTGTTGACTGGCGCGGCGCTCGTTCAGCGCCCTCGTGAGTCCGGCCTCTGCTGCCGGCAGCAGTTCCGCCACTGCGCGGGCGTCGTAGCCGAGTGCCGTCGCCAGCGAGACTGCTACGGCGAGATCGAGGCCGATGACCACGGACGCGTTCGGTCCGAGGCGCAGCTGGCCCGAGCAGCGGGTGATCACATCCCAGGCCTGCCAGCCGGCATCGGTCAGCGGCTCATGTTCGAGGTAGGGGCAGCGCTGGCCATCGGCGCCGGCCTCGCCCCGGGCGCAGGGTCGGTTCAGCGCGGCGCAGTTGCTGCAGTACTCGGGCCCGCCGCCGAAGTGCCATTCGGCACGGGCCCGGATGCGTTTTTTTCGGTGTCCAGCAGCAGCGCCGGACCGAGGTACGTACTCTCGAAGGCGCTGGCGATCGGCCACAGGTCCATCAGCGCGTCCACATTCTCCAGCGTGACCGGCACCGCGGTTCCTGCGGCATCACCGACACCGTCCCAGTCGAGCACCGCGAGCCGCGCCAGCGCCTTGATCAGGGCTGCGGTGCGGATGCCGGCGGCCTCGCTGCCGCTTGCCGATGCGATGGTCGCCCGCTGCGCT
>JAEULG010000195.1 GCA_016793875.1 Rhodospirillales bacterium
GTTCACATAGGCCTTGGTGATCTGCTGGATGAAGTGCTCCTCGGTGCTCTCCCAGTACGGGGCCGGCACCAGCGCGAAGATGTAGTCGCCGAGTCCCTTGAGCTGGTACTTGGTCTCGAAGGCAGCAGCAGAATTCTCCGCGCCCTTGAAGGTCACCGGCGTGAGCTTGTCGAGCAGCTCCGTCTTCTTGCTCTTGTAGGTGACGAAGAACTGCTCCGGTTTGCCCATGTCCATGGCGTGGCCGTTCTCGAACGGGTGCCAGAACAGCAACAGGATTGGAATGTCAGCCGGCTTCTGCAGGTTCACGGTCGGCGTGTAGATTAGCTGGAAATGGGCCTGCGCTCCCATCGGCAGGAGCGCACCAGCCACCCCGGCCGCCACTACGGCGATCTTCAGGATCTTGCCAATTTTCATCGTCTCGCTTCTCTCACAACGAGCCCTTCGCCGAAGCGGATGCTCGGGCTGGGCATCACTGGGAGGACGAACGGAGTTGGGCAGTATGAGGAGCAACGGTCGGAGGGCCGCCGCCGATCCTACCGCCAAACGCGCACCCCGGCGTCCGGTTGCAGAACGATACCGAAGTAATCCGGTATCGCTGATCGACGGCAGGTCTCCTGACTTGCGGGTCGTCGCCTTTGACCAGCCTTCCCGGTTTCCCAGTGGCGTCGGTGGTCGCGGCTATCCGCTCACAGTTGCGGGGGCAGTCACGGCTTCGGCCCCTCGTGGGGTACGCCTCACCGTGTTCCCTTTTCATTTCCTAGGCATCAGCCATCGGAAAACCGTCGCCAGCATGTTCGAACGAATTCGCCGATGCGTCAACACGCATCCAAGACCGCCCAAACGAATTCACTTTACGAAGGCGGTCCACCTGGTCACGCAGCTCATTGTTATCGCAAGCCAGCAAGCCGCCGGCTGACCGTTACCGGTAACATGGACGCCGACGGCCAGCCCGCAGCAATGGCCTTCCCGCCATCCGGGCAAGGCTCGCTACAGGCCCCGTGGCATCAGCAACGCCATGAGCACGAATGCGATAACTACCTCTGCGAGAGCGACGGCGACAATGACCGCGGCCAGATTGCCAATGAGCAGTCCAGCCAGCAGTATCGCTGATGCTACGCAGCCGAGGCGAACCAGCCACTTGCGGGTCTCGTCGTCTTCGGCGCTCGCCGGCTCCCGCTCGGAGCCGCGGGCAGACGGATCAGCCGGAACAGCCACGCTTCCGCGTCGGTAGCGTCGCAAGAGCCAGCCGGCGGCGACCGCGGAAGCGACACACAGGGCAATCAGGAATGGATGGTCGAAAATGGCAAATAGCTGTTTCGGGGAATGCGCTTGCACCGACCAGATCCACAACAGGCCGAGCAACACAAACACCGCGCCGACGACTAAGGAAGTGACATCGTTCCGGCGCGAAGACGTAAACACCATTGGACAGATCTCCTTCTGATATTCGGGTTGGCCGTGCGGTGGCGCCGGCGTTCCCGGGATGCGGTGGTCTTCCATGCCGGGGAAGCCGGCGAAACACAGAAGGCCAGTCTGGGCTCAGTGCTTGTGCTCACCCGTGTGTGAGACCTCAGGAGTGCCGGCGCCGACCGACTCCACCGCGACTTCGACCGATACGCTTCCCGCCTTCTCGAAGGTCAGCGTCAACGGGAACTTCTCGCCTTCCTTCAGCGGTTGCTTCAGGCCGATCAGCATAATGTGGAGCCCGCCCGGCTCAAGCACGGCGGGCGCGCCGGCCTTCACATCGATCGCCTTCACGAGGCGCATCTTCATGACATCGGCCTCCTTGAGGCGTTGGATTTTCGCATACCGGCCAACGCCGCGGCTTGGCTGTCCGTGCTCAGGCCGTTAAGACACCTTTGTGTGCGAGCGCCTGGCGCGCAGCAAGCGAGCTGGGAGACGTCTTGTTTGGGTGCCTAAACGCATGACCGCCTGGCGGCTGCCGACCGCGCGAGCCAGCATCGCGGCATTGGCGCTGCTCGCAACGCTGCTGCGGTTAACGTCGGCGTTGATCATGCCCGTATCGGCGCAGGGGTGGCTGCCCTCGGCGCCGATCGACGACGCCTACGCGCGCTTCGTAGCGACGTTCGGCCCTGACGCCACCATCTGCGCGGCGATGTCGGGTCCCGGTGGCCGGCAGGGGCAGTCGCGTGACGGCCCGGCCCCGGGGCAGGTGCCGGACTGTGACGTTTGCCCGCTCTGTACCAGCATCCGCGACGCTGCGGCGGCGATGCTGCTTGCAATGCCGCCGGTGCTTTCGACGCCGATCGTTTTCACGGCGTCGGCACCCCCCATCCCCGACGACGGCGTTCCCGCACGGCCTGCGCATGCGTGGGTGCGCGCCCGGGCGCCGCCCACGCTTTGATCGGGCACGCGGTCGGGCGGCAACCCACCTCCCCATCCGCAATCGCCACCAGCACGCGATTTTTGATCAGTCTGCCAACCCCATTCGTGGCAGAAATGGCATTATGCTATCTAAATGTAGAGTAATTAGAAAGTACATAGCGCAATAATCAGCTTGACATTGCGCTAATATTAAATGACGAGTCTAATAAGGTCCGGTGATGTCGGGTAGAGGCTCGGGGCCTGTGCGCTTTTTCACTCGTTTTTGACTCAGATAGCTGACAACTTATCTGATTTATTGCGATATAGCGGAGTAATGAGGTATGCGCATCTCAAGTTAGCTGCTCTCGTGTAGTTCTACTGCTACCTCGGTCACCGCCGGACCTGCCGGCGCGACCGCACCCGAGCTGATCAACCGCAAATAGAGCCGCGATTTTCCAGAATGTCTCATAAATCAACCATGCCTAGAGCGGCTACGAAACGGGAAATGAGGTGAGATTATCTTGAAGAGACGACGTCGTGTCCGCGAGACTGCGGCGATGAATGCTTCCCGAGCGGTAAATAA
>JAEULG010000236.1 GCA_016793875.1 Rhodospirillales bacterium
TTCGCGCCGGCGCCGCCCGGGTGCGGGATGAAACGGTGCGCTTCGCTCCGCTCAGCGGCACCCTACGCGGCATCGGACGCCGCATCGGCGGCGGCGGCGTCCCTTGCCGGCGGCGGGGCCGGCGGCTACATCAGGGCGCGGGGGAGCACGGAACGGGAATCGCCGGGTGTTCGACGCTTTTGCCAAGGCTGTTCGCCAGCTCGGCGATCCGGCGATAAGGCGGCCGCTGTGGATCAGCATCGGGCTGTCGCTGCTGGTCTTCCTTGCCGTCTGGCTTGGCGTCGGCTGGGCGCTGGCCCACGTCACCTTGTTCCAGACCGGCTGGCTCGACGCCGCCATCGACGTGCTCGGCGGGCTTGCCACGTTGGCGGTGAGCTGGTTCCTCTTTCCCACCGTCGTCAGCACCACCACCGGCTTCTTCCTCGATGACGTCGCCGCCGCCGTCGAACGCCGGCACTATCCCCGCCTGCCGCCCACCCGGCCGCAGCCGCTGGCAGAGATCCTCGCCTCCTCGGGCAAGCTGTTCGCCATCATGCTGGTACTGAACATTGTCGCGCTGCTGTTCCTGCTGGTGCCGCCGGTGTTCCCGTTTGTCTTTTATGGGGCAAACGGGTACCTTTTGGGCCGCGAGTATTTCGAGGTGGTGGCGGCGCGACGTCTCGATCCGCTTGCCGCGCGGACACTGCGCCGGCAGCACGCCCGCACCATATTTGCTGCGGGCGTGCTGCTGGCGCTGCTGCTGACGATCCCGGTGGTCAACTTGCTGGCGCCGCTCATCGGCACCGCGGCGATGGTCCACCTGTTCGCGCGGATCCAGCAGGGTGATAAGGTTCGCTAGCCGGGGCTCCCGGCAGACGAGGAGGCGAGAAGGCGATGTTCCGGAAGAAGGCACCCGGCAGCGACGAGATGGCTCCGCCGGTCGCGGCTCCGCGCGCCGAGCCGGCGGCGGAAGAGCCGAAGCCGCCGCAGCCGCGCCGTCCCGCCACCCTGCCCATCCGCCCGCTCGCCAATCCCGGTGTCCCCCCCGATCTCGCCCGCCGCACCGAGCCGGCGCCGCGGCGTACCGAACCGGCGCCGGCCGCTGCCGCCGTCGGTCCCGCGCCGGCGCTGGTGCGCGAGAAGTGCCTGCTCATCGGCAAGGGGGTGAAGCTGCGGGGCGAGGTGACGGCGTGCGAGAAGGTGGTGGTCGAGGGCGAGGCCGAGCTGGTTCTCAGCGACGGCCGCACCCTGCAGGTCGCCCCCACTGGCGTCTTTCGCGGTCGCGCGGAGGTGATCGAGGCGGACATCGCCGGCCTGTTCGAGGGCGAAATCATCGCCCGCGAGCGCCTCGCGGTGCAGACCACCGGGCGGATGAGCGGCAAGATCAGCTACGGGCAGATCACCATCGCCACCGGCGGGCGGGTCTCCGGCGAGCTCAGCGGGCTGCCGCCGGCCGCCGCTGCAGCGCCAAGGGCCGTGCCGCCCGGTGCTGCGGCATCCGGCGAGCGCGCGAGCGAGGCCGAACAAGCGGCGCGCCTTCCGGTCGCTGCCACCGACCGCCCATGAACCCCGCCCGCGGCGGCACAGCCGATCCCCGGCGGGCCCGCCGCCGGCCGCCACCCGCGACGCTGGCCCTCGCCGCGGCGGTAGTGCTGCTGGCCGGCGCGTGCGCCTCCGGCGTTCCCGACAGCGCCACGGACGAGACGGCACCGCTGGCGAGCCGCACCGCTCCCGCCGGCCCCGATCCGACCCCGGCGCAGCTGGTCGGCCTCGATGCCGACCAGCTCGACCGGCTGCTCGGCACCCCCGACTTCACCCGTGCCGACGGCCCCGCCCAGATTCGCCAGTACCGCGAGGCCGGCTGTGTCCTCGACGTCTTCCTCTATAGCGACAGCGCCGGCAGCTACCGGGTCACCCACGTCGATGGTCGCGAGCGCGTGTTGAGCGGCGGCGATGCCGCGCCGGCCTGCGTTTCCAGCCTCATCCACACCCGCCGCCTGCGCGCCGCCAGCTGACCTGCCCGCCCGCGCGTTGCACCGCCGCCCTCAGACGGATCCGGCGGCGGGCGCCGCCAGATCGGCGCCTTGCGTCTTCACCGGGTAGTGGCAGACGTCGCGGATGACGCAGTCCGGGCAGCGCGGCCGGCGGGCGAGGCAGATGTAGCGGCCGTGCAGGATCAGCCAGTGGTGGGCGTTGTGCAGCCAGCGCTGCGGGGTGCGCGCCAGCAATCCCGCCTCCACCGCCTCCGGCGTCGCTCCGGGAGCCAGCCCGGTGCGGTTGGCGACGCGGAAGACGTGGGTATCGACAGCGATGGTCGGCTCGCCGAAGGCGACGTTGAGCACGACATTGGCGCTCTTCCGGCCAACGCCAGGCAGCGCCTGTAGCGCTTCGCGCTCGCGCGGGACGACGCCGTCATGGCGTGCGATGAGCGCCCGGCTGAGCGCGATGACGTTCTTCGCCTTGGTATTGAACAGCCCGATGGTCCGGATCGCCTGGCGCACCCGCTCCTCGCCCAGTGCCACCATCGCCGCCGGCGTCGCTGCCTCGGCGAACAGTGGCCGGGTCGCCCGGTTGACGCTGGCGTCGGTCGCCTGCGCCGACAGTACCACCGCCACCAGCAGCGTATAGGGATCGGTGAAGGACAGCTCGCTGCGCGGGTCCGGCCGCGCAGCGGCGAGGCGGCGATACAGTTCGTCCACCTCGCCTTCGCTCAGCGGCGGAACAGCCGGCGCGGCGCCTTTTGCCGCTGTCCTGCCCTTGCTCCCCGCCCGGGGCCGCGCGGTCGCCATCGGTCCGCTTATCCTCGCCCTTGCATCACATCGGTTTGATACTCATTATCGCACGCCGATGCGAGCTGCGAGGATGAACCAACCCGCCGACACCACTGTCCTCTACAGCGCGGTGATCCGCCCCCACCGCAGTGCCGGCCGGCGCGCCGTGCGCATCCTCGTCACCCTCGTCGCCCTGGTGCTGGCGGTCATTGCCGTCGGCTTCGGCCTTCTCGCCGGGGCGTGGCCGGTGCTGCCGTTTCTCGGGCTGGAGCTGGCGCTGCTCTACGGCGCCTTGCGGCTGAACCAGCGCGCCGGCAACGCCGAAGAGGCGATCAACCTGACGCGCAGCGCGCTGACCGTACGCCGCACCGACCACTGGGGCAAGCAGTCGTCGTTCTCCTTTCCGCCGAACTGGTTGCAGGTCAATCTCCTGACGCTGCCCGGCAACGACAATCGCCTGGAGCTGCGCTCGCACGGCCGCTCGCTGGCGATTGCCGGCTTCCTTGCACCGGAAGAACGCGAGGCGCTGGCGCTGACGCTACGCCGTGCCCTGCACCGGCTGACGCCGCCGTCGGACGTGGCCGCGGCGGCGCAGAGCGCCGCGTAAGGCAGGCGCCGGCACATAGGGTGGCGGTGAGCGCAGCGAACCGCACCGCAACTTCCCGTGCAAAAGAGGTGCGCTTCGCCTTCGCTGAGCGCACCCTGCGGCGCGAGGGGGTTGACGGTTCAGTGAGTCTCGTCGAAGCGGGAGCCGGGACTGGCGTAAGGATCCGCTCCCCCCGCCGCCTCGCCGGCCGCCGTCGCCCCCGGCTTGGGGCCGCCGCGGGCGAGACCGACGCGCGCCGGCCGCAGCGTCCGGTCGTGCAGCGTGTAGCCCGGCTGCACCACCTGCACCACCGTCCCCTGGGGCACCGTTGGATCAGGAAGCTCGTAGAGCGCCTCGTGCACGTGCGGATCGAAGGGCTGGCCTTCGGCCGGGATCGGCTTGACACCGTAGCGCTCGAGCACGCTCAGCAGTTCCTTCTCGGTCATCTCGACGCCGGCGATCAGCGCCTGCAGCGCCGGATCGCCGGCCTTCGCCTGCGGATCGACGCTGGCCAGCGCCCGCTGCAGGTTGTCGCCGACCGAGAGAAGGTCGCGGGCGAAGCCGGAGATAGCATACTGGCTCGCTTCCTGGCGGTCGCGCGCCGCCCGCTTGCGGACGTTCTCGGTCTCGGCGAGAGCGCGCAGGTATTCGTTCTTCAGCCGGGCCACCTCGGCTTCCAGAGCTGCCAACTGCTCCGCCGTCGCCTCTTCGGCCGATGCCTCAGCCTCCCCAGCATCCGCCGCCGGCGCTAGCTCCTCGTGCGCCGCCGCCTCTTCAGCGCCGTCGCGGTCCCTTGTCCATCCGTTACCCATCATTAAAACCCGCTCCGTCGTTGCCGAGTCAGCCGATCAGCCGGCCGACGAGTTTCGCCGTGTAATCCACCATCGGAATGATACGCGCATAGTTGATCCGCGTCGGGCCGATCACGCCGATCGCGCCAATGATCCGCTCGCGGCCGTCGCGATAGGGACTGACGACCATCGAACAGCCGGTGATGTTGAACAGCGCGTCCCCGGAACCTATGAATATTTGCACGCCCTCCGCCCTGTCCACGATGGAGAGCAGCTTGACCAGGGTCTCCTTGGTCTCCAGGGCGGCAAACAGCGTGCGGATGTGCTCGAGCTCGCCCAGCGCCTGCACATCGTCCAGCAGATGGGCCTGACCGCGAACGATCAGCGAGCCGCCCGGCTCGCCGCCAGCCCAGCTCGCCAGCCCCTGCTCCACCAGCTTGGTGGCCAGCTTGCCCAGTGCCGTCCGATGCTGGTCCACCTCGGCCAGAATCTCGATGCGCGCCTCGCCCAGCGTCCGTCCGACCAGCCGCGCCGACAGGAAATTCGACGCCTCGACCAGTGCTGATGGCGGCAGCCCCGGCGGTGTCTCGATGATGCGATTCTCGACGACGCCGGTTTCGGTGACCAACACCACCAGCGCCCGGCCGGCGCCGAGGCTGACCAGCTCGATGTGCTTGAGCGGATGCTCGGTCTTCGGCGCCAGGACCAGCCCGGTGCAGCGAGTCAGCCCGGAAAGGGTCTCGGTCGCCCGCTCGAGCAGGCCCTCGATGCTGTTGCCGGTGCCGGCGCAGCGTTCGGCGATGCTGCGGCGCTCGTCATCGCCGAGGGTGCCCATGCCGAGCAGGCCATCGACAAACAGCCGCAGACCCACCTCCGTCGGCACCCGTCCCGCCGAGGTGTGCGGCGAGAATAAGAGGCCGGCGTCTTCGAGGTCGGCCATCACGTTGCGTACCGTCGCCGGCGACAGCGAGACAGCAAGGCGCTTCGAGAGGGTGCGCGAGCCGATCGGCTCGCCCGTCTCCAGATAGGCGTCGACGATCTGCCGGAAGATTTCGCGCGAGCGCGCGTTCAGTTCCTGGATCATTCGCATCCCGGCGGCCAGCCCCTGCCGCCCTGACCTGCGCCGCCCGACCACCGGGCACGCAGCGGTGATTTAGTCGGGGGGTGCGGCAGCGTCAACGAACCGGCCGGCATCCCGCCCGGCCAGAAGGCGCCGGGTGGCGCAAGCGTCCTCACCGACGCAGGAAACCCCTGCGCAAACCGCGCTTGACCCTGATTGATGCCGGATGGGCTAATGCGGTGCCGGCGCTCGCCGGCCAAAGGGGTCAATCCAGGGAGGGTCATCGGCGCCATGCCGCTCGTCGTGCATTTCAAGCGTCCCGCCGGCTGGGGAACCAGCATCAACATCCACTTCTGGGACGCCGCACCGGCCGAGCCTTCCTCCGCGTGGCCAGGCGTGCACATGCAGGCCGAGGCGAACGACTGGTTCGTCCACACCTTCGCATCCGCCGAGGCGGCGAGCATCGTCTTCAACGACGGCACCGGCCGGCAGACCGGCAACCAGCGCCGTGACGGCGATGGCTGGTTCTTTACCGACCAGCGCTGGTACGCGGAGAACCCGGAGCGGCCGGTGGTGCCGGTGGTGACCGCCAGCCCACCACCGCGCACTTACGGCTCTGCCCGGCAGGTAACGCTGACCAGCAGCAACCGCGACGACGTCATCTACGTCACCACCGACGGCACCACTCCGACCGCCGCATCGAGCCGCTATCAGGCGCCGATCGCGGTGAGCGGAACGACGACCATCCGGGCGCTGGCGGTCAACTCCGAAGGCACCGCCGGCGCCGTCGATGTCTTCGCCTACACCATCGATCCGAGCCTCGACGAGACTCCCCCGACGATCGCCGCCAGCATCGCCGAGGGCAGCTACCAGGAGCCGGTCGAGGTTGTGCTGACCATCACCGACGACCGCCCGGCACCCACCGCTGCCTTCTATACCACCGACGGCTCGGAGCCGACGCGCGCCGCGCCGGCTTACGTGCGCGGCAATGCCGTGCGCGGCCTGTCCGGGCCGGCGATTCGCATCGACCGGCCGACGCGGCTGCGGGTGCTGGCCATCGACGCCGCCGGCAACGAGGCCCGAGCCGACTTCCGCTGGAATATTGGGCCGGTGATGCCGACCGGCGACTTCCGCGAGGAGACCATCTACTTCCTGCTCACCACCCGCTTCTACGACGGCGACCCCTCCAATAATTTCTTCTGCCGCGACCGCATCAAGTTCAACGCCGCCGGCCAGCCGGAGGACCCGCACTGGCGCGGCGACTTCAAGGGGCTGATCCAACGCCTCGACTACATCGCCGACCTCGGCTTTACCGCCATCTGGATTACCCCCCCAGTGGAGAACCGCTCCGGCCTCGACTACCACGGCTACCATGCCTACGACTGGACGCGCGTCGATCCGCGGCTGGAATCGCCTGATGCCACCTACCAGGACCTGATCAACGAGGCGCACCGGCGCGGCATCAAGATTATCCAGGACGTCGTGATCAACCACTCGTGCCAGTACGGCATTCGCGGCGTCGTCCACATCGATCACCTGCCGATCAAGTACTACGTGCCGCAGGGCGGGCAGCAGGGCCAGCAGAACTACGGGCCCTATCAGGGCAACCTCGGCAACTACGCCTGGCCCAACCGCGACGACATCGACAACCCCCTCGCCCCCGACTGGTACCGCGAGCGCCACGGCCGCGACCCGGAAGGGGTCGAGCCGCTGGTCGATCCGCTGACCGGCGCCACCGTCCCCAGCCCCGGCTACAACCCCGGCCGCTTCTTCGGCGTCGATGCCGGCCGGCTCGATGCCAACTGGTATCACCAGGACGGCTTCATCATGGGCGGCGACTGGGAGAGCGCATGGCCGCTGCAGCAGAAGCACATCGCCGGCGACTGCATCGACCTCGCTACCGAGCGGCAGAACGTCAAGGACTACCTCATCGGCTCGATCAACCGCTATCTCGACATGGGCGTCGATGCCCTGCGCATCGATACTGTCAAGCACATCGAGCGCGGCAACCTGCTCGAGTACGTCAACGCCTGGAAAGCGCACAAGCCGGGGCTGTTCGTCTTCGGCGAGAACCTGGTCAAGGGCTACGGCTGGGGCGATATGGGCGGCGGCGACAATGGCCCGTCGCCGATCCGGCCGTGGTGGTACACCCGCCTCGGCAACGATCCGCGCGACCCAAACTCCGGTGGCGATTCCGGCTTCGCCGTGCTCGACTTCGGCCTGTTCTCGTCGTTCCGCGACAACGTCTCCCGCGGCCACTACCAGGGCATCGCCCAGGCGATGTCGATGGATTGGATCTACGGCGATCCGTCGACGTTGATCACCTTCCTGCAGAACCACGACGTCGGCCCCGACAATGACTTCCGCGACCGCTTCCGCGGCGAGGACTGGATGGCAGCGGCGGCCTACAACGTGCTGTGGACGGTGCGCGGCATCCCCTGCCTCTACTACGGCGAGGAGATCGCCTTCATGCGCGGCGCGCCGCAGGACGTGATC
>JAEULG010000119.1 GCA_016793875.1 Rhodospirillales bacterium
TCCGGCCGGGTGTGTTCATGGCGGCGGATGCGGTTTTCGCGGTAGGCGGCGACCGAGCCGGCGGCGGCGACGCCGGTCTGAACGTGGTCGCCCGCCGTCATCCGGTAGACGTAGTAGCAGGGGGTGGTCTCGCGGACGAGAACGCCGGCAGTGGTCATCGCCGCAAGGGCGGCGGCGGCACGCTCGTAGACCGCCGGGGCATGCGGATCGGTTCCATCCGGCAGGTCAATCTCCGCCCGGGAGACGTGCAGGAAGCTCTCCGGCTTGCCGGCCGCTCCGGCCTTTGCCTCGCTGAAGCTGACGACGTCATAGGGGCGGGCGGCAACCTGCGGCGCAAACTCCGGCAACGGCCGCAGTGCCGCGAATGGCCGCAACAAAGGCGGGCGCGCGCCGACGATCGCCGCCGTCGTCCCGCCGGACTGTTGCTGGCTCATTCCTTGCCCACCCGGATGGCGACGAAGCGCATACCGCCTTCGCCCTCGACCAGCAGCAGCGCCACCTTGCGCCCGGCGCTTTGGGCCGTCTTGATCTTGGCGGCGAGCTGCGCGGGCGTCGATACCGGCTCCTGCGAGACCTCGACGATGCGATCGCCGACGCGCACGCCCTGCTCGGCCGCCGGTCCGTCCGGGTCGACCGCGGTGACGACGACACCGCGGGCCTCTGCATCGAGGCTGAACTGCTCGCGCGTCTGCTCATCGATGGCGGCCGCGGCGAGCCCCAGCGCGGCGACCGCTTCGCCTTTCGCAGGCGTCTTCGATCCGGAGGCCTTGGCCTCGGCCTTCTCCTCCGGCTCTTCCAGGGCGCCGACCTCGACCTTCATCGACAGTTCGCGGCCGTCCCGCCATACCTTGATCGGCACCGTTCTGCCCACCTCGGTATCGGCGACCACCCGCGGCAGCCGCCGCATCTGGGTGATCGGCTTGCCGTCGAACTCGGTGATGATATCGCCCTCCTTGAGCTTTGCCTTCTCGGCGGGACCGCCGGGGATGACGCCGGCTACCAGAGCGCCGGCCGCCTCCTTCAGTCCCAGTGCGTCGGCAATCTCTTCGGTGACCGACTGGATGCGGACGCCGAGCCAGCCGCGCTGCACCTGTCCGTGGGCGATAAGCTGCTGGATGACGCCCTGCGCGCTGTTCGACGGGATGGCGAAGCCGATGCCGACGCTGCCGCCGGAGGGGGAGAAGATGGCGGTGTTGATGCCGATGACCTCGCCGTCGAGGTTGAACATCGGGCCGCCGGAGTTGCCCCGGTTGATCGATGCGTCGGTCTGCAGGAAGTCGTCGTAAGGGCCGGCGTTGATGTCGCGGCCACGGGCTGAGATGATGCCGGCGGTCACGGTTCCGCCAAAGCCGAACGGATTGCCGATGGCAAGGACCCAGTCGCCGACGCGGATGCTGTCGGCATCGCCGAACTTTACCGGTACCAGCTTGCTGTGTGGCTCGACCTTGAGAACGGCAAGGTCGGTCTTGGCATCGCGGCCGATGACCTTTGCCTCAAGGCGGGTGTCATCGTGCAGGATCACCGAGATCTCATCGGCATCCTGGATGACGTGGTTGTTGGTGACGATGTGGCCGTCGTTATCGATGATGAAGCCCGAGCCGAGGGAGGTGGCGCGCCGTCGCTGCTGCTGCTTCGGCTGGTTGCGCTCCATGAACTCCTTGAAGAATTCTTCGAACGGCGAGCCGGGCGGCAGCTGCGGTAACTCGATGCCGGCGTTGCCCTCGACCATCTGGGTCGTCGAGACGTTGACGACGGCCGGCAGCAACCGGGCGGCAAGATCGGCGAAGCTGTCCGGCGCGGTGCGAGCGAAGGAGGGCGAAGGCAACAGCACCGCCAGCGTCGCGGCCACGACCAGAACGCCGGCGGCCAGTCGTTGCCGTGTTCCAGCCATGCCTGACTGCGGCAAAAGCGTTTTCAGCAGAGCCATCGCTCACCCTCCTGTGCTCCCGCCGGGGAGCCCCTCTTCCGGTACCGGTTGTTCGTTGCGCCGGGCTCAGGCGTCACGCAAGGCTTGTCAGCGCGCCGGGGCGCCGTTCTCCACCTTGCCGCGCTCTTCCATGAAGTAACGGAAGAAGTCGGAATTCGGCGTTAGCACCAGGGTCGTCCCATTACCCAGGGCGGTGTAGGCCTCCAGAGACCGGTAGAAGTCGAAGAAGGCCGGATCCTGGCTGAACGCCTGGTTGAGTGCCACCGTCCGCTCGGCATCCCCCTCACCCCGCAGGATCTGCGCCTGTCGGGTCGCCTCGGCGAGGATGACCGTGCGTTCCCGGTCCGCTTCCGCCTGGATCCGTGCCTTCTGCTGCTCGCCTTCGGCACGCAGCTGCGCCGCCTGGGCGACGCGCGCCGAGCGCATCCGGTTGAACACCGCCTGGCTGGTGGCATCCGGCAGGTCGGTCCGGCCAATCCGCAAATCGACCACCTCGACGCCGAATTCGGGCGCCTGGGCGCGCATCTGGTCGGCGATCCGGCCCATGAGCTCGTCGCGCTGGTCGGACAGCAGGTCGGCGAGGCTGACGCGCGCGATCTCCGTGCGGAGCACCGAGTTGATGCGACTGCCGAAGATCTGCCGGAAGTTGGCATCGGTCTGCGCCCGCTGGCGGAAACGCAAGGGATCGACGATCCGGTAGCGGGCGAAGGCATCGACGTTGATGCGCTTCTGGTCGGACAGCAGCACTTCCTGGACCGGCGGATCGAGGTCGAGGATGCGCCGGTCGAAGAACTCGACGTTCTGGATGAACGGCAGCTTGAACTTCAGCCCGGGGTCGCGCTCGACACCCACCGGATTGCCGAACTGCAGGATCAGCGCCTGCTCGGTCTGGCGCACGGTGAACATTGCGTTGAGCAGCACGAACAGCAGCACTGCCGCGACGACGCCAGCGATAACGAGCGCCCGCTTGTTCATCGTGCGTTCTCCTGCTGGCGGCGCTGCACCTCCGGCAACGGCAGGTAGGGAATGACCCCCTGACCCTTCCCCGAGGGATCGATGATGACGTTCTGCGAGTTCTTCAGGACTTCCTGCATCCGCTCCAGATAGAGCCGGCGCGCGGTGATATCTCGGCCAGACCGGTAGGCTTCCAGCACCGAGACGAAGCGCTTGGCCTCACCCTCGGCTTCGCGGGTCAGCTTCTCCCGGTAGGCCTGCGCGTCCTGGGTAATGCGCTCGGCTTCGCCTTTGGCCCGCGGAACGATGTCATTGCGGTACGCGGTCGCCTCATTGACCGAGCGTTCCTGGTCCTGGCGGGCGCGCTGCACGTCGTTGAACGCGTCGATCACTTCCGACGGCGGATCGACCTTTAGCTGCTTGACCTCGGCGATAAAGATGCCGGCGCCGTAGCTGTCGAGGATATCCTGCAGCAGTTCCTTCGTCCGGTCGTCCACCCACTGCCGCTTGATGGTCAGCGCGTCCTCCAGCAGGGTCTGGCCCATGACTTCCCGAATGGCGCTCTCGGCGGCGATCTTCACCGTTCCTTCCGGGTCGCGAATGTTGAACAGGTAGTCGGCAGCGTTCTTGATTCGCCACTGCACGATGAAGTCGACGTCGATGATGTTCTGATCGGCGGTCAACATCTGGCTTTCCTGCAACACATCGCGCGCGCCAGCTGTGCGCGGACCGTCGCCGGCGCCGCGGAAGCCGATCGTGATCTGGTTGGTCTGCTCGACGTTCGGTGTCAGCACCTCGCCGATCGGGGACGGGAACCAGTAGTTCAGACCGGGAGTCGTCGTTTTGACGAAACGCCCGAACAGCAGCTCCACGCCCTGCTCGCCCGGCTGAACCCGATAGAAGCCGGTGGCGAGCCAGATGGCGACCACCGCCGCCACCACCAGAATGATGCCGCGGGTTGTTCCGAGCCCACCGGGAACCATGCGGCGCATCTTGTCCTGCGTGCGCCGTACCATTTCTTCGATATTGGGAGGCGGTGAAGACGCGGGACCTCCGCCCCAGGGGCCGCCACCTCCGCCCCACGGACCACCCTTTGGATTCCAGGCCATGCGGGAAAACTCTCTTCAATCGCGCCGCAGAGGGCGCGGTTGCACCGAAGCCGCTTGGCCGCGTGCCCGGCCAGCCATATATCGTCTGGACGCTATATAAGCGAGCCGATAACAGCGCGCAACGCGACGCATGCGCGGCCCCTGAAACCAATCGATGCAGCGGAGACGCCGAATGAGCCAGCCGAGCGAGCAGCAGATCCTGGATGCGCTTAAATGTGTGGTCGATCCCGACCGCAAGCGCGACATCGTCTCGCTGGGAATGGTGCAGGGCCTGCGAATTTCCGACGGTCATGTGGTGATGGCGCTGCAGGTGGATCCCCAGCGGGGAGCGGCCCTCGAGCCGCTGCGCAAGCAGGTGGAAACGCTTGTGCACAAGCTGCCGGGCGTGCTGACCGCGAGCGTGGTGCTGACGGCGGAACGGCCGGCACCGCCTGCTGGTGGCGGCCGCGGCCAGGGCCATGCGCACGGCCACCACGGCCATGGCCACGGGCAGGCGCCGGCAGCCGAGCTGCTGCCGGAGGTCGGCGCCATCGTCGCCGTCGCCTCGGGCAAGGGGGGAGTCGGCAAATCGACGACGGCGGTGAATCTGGCTCTGGCGCTGGCGTCGCTCAATCTGCGCGTCGGGCTGCTCGATGCCGACATCTACGGTCCGTCGATGCGGCGCCTGCTGGCTATCGAGGGCCAGCCCCAGTCCAGCGACGGCGCCCGCCTCGATCCGATGGAGAAGTACGGCATCAAGGTGATGTCGATGGCGTTCCTGGTCGAGGAGGAGACGCCGATCGTCTGGCGTGGGCCGATGGTGCAGTCGGCGCTGGAGCAGATGATGCGGGACGTCGCTTGGGGGCCGCTCGACGTCATGGTCGTCGACATGCCGCCGGGCACCGGCGATACCCAGCTGACGATGGCTCAGCGGGTGCCGCTGGCCGGCGCTGTCATCGTCTCGACGCCGCAGGACATCGCCCTGATCGACGCCCGCAAGGGGCTCAACATGTTTCGCAAAGTCGATGTTCCGGTGCTCGGACTGATCGAGAACATGAGCTACTTCTGCTGCCCGAACTGTGGCCATCGCACCGAGATCTTCGGCCATGGCGGCGCCCATGCCGAGGCCGACCGGCTCGGCATGCCGTTCCTCGGCGAGATTCCCCTCGACGTGGTGATCCGCGAGACTTCCGACGGCGGCCATCCCATCGTCGCCTCAGATCCCGGCTCGGAGCATGCGCGAGCCTACCTCGCGATCGCCGAGAAGGTGTTGGCCGCGGTGGAAGGCAGCCGCGCCGAGCAGGCGGCGAAGGCGCCGCGCATCGTCGTCTCGTAAGCCAACAGCCCCTGGGGAAGTGGTCGCGCGGCGCTCGCGCGATTACCCTCCAGTAAAATACCGGCTCAGCCGTTCAGCGCCGCCATCAGCTCGCGCCACTCGCGGGGCGAAAGGCCGCTGCCCGGCTGCTCCACCGGATCACCCGCGAGCATTCGGCGCACCACCGCCAGTGCCGGCGCCGACAAGGTCACCGCACCCAGCCGGTTCTTGATGAACGCGCCATAGGCCAGCGGCACCCAGCGCCGGACCACCTCCAGCATCACCTCGGCGTAGGCGCGAATTTCGTACTGCGCGTGTGCGTCCGCCCGCAGGGCGAGGAAGTGAAAGAGGTTGTGCAGGTCGATCTTCCAGTACCACTGCGTGTAGGTGGCAAGGGTAAGGTTGATGCGGGCGAGTTCACGGGCGAGGCCGGCGCCGTCCGGATCGAGCATTTCTTCGTAATGCCGGTAGCAGCGGTCGGCATCCTCGCGCAGCAGCCCCAGCACGGCGGCGGCCCGTTCGGGCGGCAGCGCTTCGCCGCGTCCCTGGCGATTGACGGACGATTGCGCCGCCAGCTGCCCGGGCGCCGGCAGGTAATACTCCTTGTCGAGCACCGAATAGCGGGCGGAGATCTCGTTGACGTTGGCGGTGCGGTGCCGGATCCACTGGCGGGCAACGAAGATCGGCAGTTTGACGTGGAACTTGATCTCGCACATCTCGAACGGCGTCGAGTGGCGGTGCCGCATCAGGTAGTCGATCAGGCCCGCATCGTCCTGTACGCGCCGGGTGCCACGGCCATAGGAAACCCGCGCCGCCTGCACGATGGCGGCGTCGTCCCCCATGTAATCGACGACGCGAACGAAGCCGTGGTCCAGCACCGGCAGCGCCTGAAGAAGAATCGCCTCCAGTTCCGCCACCGTCGCGCGCCCTGTCGTGCTGACGGTGGCGCGCTGTTCATCGATCTCGATCTGTTGCTGAGGGGTCAGGGGCATGGGTAGGGGGCGAGCAGCACGACGTTTTCTCCACACTCAGGGGCGGGGCGAGAGCAGGGTGTGATGCGTTCGCTTGCGCGGCAGCGAGACGGCGCACTATATTACGTGTGTCGAGCAATCGACTATGGCGATAAACGCTACATGGAATAAGCGTTACGGACCCGGGGGCAGTACCCGGCGCCTCCACCAAATTTCCGGGCCGACCGCCTTGGCGCGGTCGCCCGATTGCGGGGGCGAACCAGGATCGACGTGCGTGGTAAAGGTGTGGTCTTCGCCCGGCATGGTACCGCCGTTATCGGGCCGATCCTTATATGCCAACGACAACGAGGCATATGCTCTCGCCGCATAAGGCGTGAGCGGGGTTCGGGAGGCACCTGGCACCAGAAGCCTCCCACTCGCCCGTGAGGGCCTGGGAATTTTGACAGCAGCCGGTCGGAGCGGATGACCTCATCGGAGTTGCCCTACGATAGCTGGCTGGAGGAAGCGCTGCGCGGCGTGATCCGCCGAGCCCTTACCCATGCCGCGGAAGAAGGCCTGCCGAGGGCCCATCACTTCTACCTCACCTTCCTGACCGGCGCCGATGGCGTCGAGCTGCCGGTGGAACTGCGTGCCAAGTATCCGGACGAGATGACGATCGTCCTGCAGCATCAGTTCTGGGATTTGTCGGTGGAAGACGACCATTTTGCCGTTACCCTGAAATTCCGGGGCCGGCCGTCGCGATTGGTCGTCCCATTTGCCGCGATCAGTGCGTTCGGCGATCCGTCGGTCAACTTCGGGCTGCAACTGAAAACCGCTCATGGCGACGAGGCCGCTGCCGAGCCGGCAACCGAGACCGGCGGCGAAGACCCGGCGAAGGCCGGCGCAGGAGAGGTGATCGCGCTCGACTCGTTCCGCAAAAAGTAGCACATAAGCCCGCGAATCCTGACAAGAAGAGGGTCGCGGAATGGGCAACAACTACATCCATCACGAGATCTTTCCGCTGGGCCCGGATGCAACGCCGTACCGGTTGCTGACCACCGAGCACGTGACGACGCGGGAGGTGAACGGCCGCGAGATCCTGGAGATCGATGCGCCGGCGCTGACGCTGCTTGCCGACCAGGCGATGCGTGACTGCCAGCATCTGCTGCGGCCGGGCCATCTCGCCCAGCTGCGCAAGATCATCGACGATCCCGAGGCCTCCGGCAACGACCGCTTCGTCGCGTTCGAGCTGCTGAAGAATGCCAACATTGCCGCGGCCGGCATTCTGCCGATGTGCCAGGACACCGGCACCGCCATCATCATGGGAAAGAAGGGCGAGAACGTCTGGACCAGCGGCGAGGACGAGGCGGCGCTGAGCCAGGGCATCCTCAAGGCCTACACCGAGACCAACCTGCGCTACAGCCAGACCGCGCCCATCGATATGTACAAGGAGGTCAACACCGGCACCAACCTGCCGGCCCAGATCGACCTCTATGCCACCAAGGGCAACGCCTACAAGTTCATGTTCATGGCCAAGGGCGGCGGCTCGGCCAATAAGAGCTACCTCTACCAGGAAACCAAGGCGCTGCTGAACCCGGCGAGCCTGGCGAAGTTCCTCGATGAGAAGATTCGCACCCTCGGCACCGCCGCCTGTCCGCCCTACCACCTCGCCATCGTCATCGGCGGGACGTCGGCGGAGATGACGCTGAAGACGGTGAAGCTGGCGTCGGCCCGCTACCTCGATGCGCTGCCGACCTCGGGCAACGAGTTCGGCCAGGCGTTTCGCGACCTGGAGACGGAAGCCGAGGTCCTGCGGATGACCCAGCAGATGGGCATCGGCGCCCAGTTCGGCGGCAAGTACTTCTGCCACGACGTGCGCGTCATCCGTTTGCCGCGGCACGGCGCCTCGTGCCCGGTCGGCATCGGCGTCTCCTGCTCGGCGGACCGGCAGATCCTGGGCAAGATCACCAAGGACGGCGTCTTCATCGAGGCGCTGGAGCGCAATCCCGGCCACTACCTGCCCGATGTCACCGCCGCGAGCCTCTCCGGCGAGGTGGTGAAGATCGACCTCAACCGGCCGATGGCGGACGTGCGCGCGACGCTGTCGCAATATCCGATCCGCACGCGGGTGTCGCTCAGCGGCCCGCTGATCGTCGCCCGCGACATCGCCCACGCCAAGCTGAAGGAGCGTCTCGCTTCCGGCCAGGGGCTGCCGCAGTACTTCAAGGACCTCGCCGTCTACTACGCCGGGCCTGCGAAGACGCCGGAAGGGTATGCCTCGGGCTCGTTCGGGCCGACGACGGCGGGCCGCATGGACGCGTACGTCGACGAGTTCCAGGCGGCCGGCGGCAGCATGGTGATGCTGGCCAAGGGCAACCGCTCACCGGCGGTCACGGCCGCCTGCAAGGCGCACGGTGGCTTCTATCTCGGCTCCATCGGCGGCCCGGCGGCGCAGCTGGCGCAGAACTGCATCCGTCACGTCGAGTGCATCGAGTATCCGGAACTCGGCATGGAGGCGATCTGGAAGATCCAGGTCGAGGACTTCCCAGCCTTCATCGTCGTCGACGACAAGGGCAACGACTTCTTCGCCGAGTTCATGAAGCCTGAAGCCGGCCACTGATCCCGCACCCCGGGCCTCTCCCGCAAGCGGCCGCAAGCGGGAGAGGAGGGGTGCGGTTCCTTTCCCGTCTCGGCCCGCGTAGCGGGAGGGTAAGGGCGCAAGCGACAGGGACCGGGTCCGTCGCCTCCAGAAGCCCTTACGGCAGCAGCGCTATTATCGCTGCGCGGCGTCGGTGACGGCCGAGACCGGAGTGTTTTCCAGCCACTCGGCGATGCGCTCGGCGGGCCCTTCCCAGCCGTGGTCGAGCATCATCGCGTGGGCCATGTGCGGGAAGATCTCGGCTTTCGTCCGATAGGTGCTGGCGGTGGCATGCAGCGCACCTTCGTAGATGAACTGGTCGTTCTCGGCGCCCAGCACAAGTACCGGCGTATCCAGCAACGGCAGCGACGGCGGCAGGTCGAGGCCAAGCAGATCGAGGTTGATCAGCAGCGATTCGTCCCGGAATCGCGATATGTGGCGGCTGACGTCGGCAGCCGGGGCGTCCTCGGAGAAGAGGGCGCGGATGATCGCCCGCCCGGTGGTTGCGTCCGCTCCGCTCGACTGGGCGATGGTCAGCTCGCTCAGCAGCGTGGGGTTGGTAAAGGCCATCCCGAAGAGGGTGCCGACGGTGCCGTGTGGCGGCGCCGACGCCATCAGCACGGCGGCCGGCACCGTGTGCCGGTGCAGCAGCTTCTGGACGATCATTCCGCCCAGGGAGTGGCCGACCAGCACCGGCAGGGTCGCCATGCCTGCCAGCACCTGCTCGACATCGGCGACGTAGTCGCGCAACCGGGCGAATCGAACCAGCTCGCGGCCCTCGCTATCGCCATGCCCGCGCAGGCTCAGCGCATGCGCCTCCCAGCCGCGCTCGGCGAACCACGGCAGGTAGTGCTCGTCCCATAACCAGGCGCCGCTGAAGGCGCCGTGCACGAAAAGCAGCGGTGTCGCGTGCGTCGGCCCCTTCGGCCGGCGGGTGATCAGTTCCAGATTCATGTGGTGCCCCAGTTGGTGTGCCGCCCTGGGACGGTCACCATAAGGCATGCCGGCAGGCTGAGAAGCGCCGGGTTTGCAGGGGAGGGCTGCACCCGTCATCCCTTTCCCGATGGCCGACCGCGTCGCATGCAGCGCAACCCCCCGGCCGGCACCGCTCTTCGCGTGCTGACCGGGGGGTTACTCGGTGTGGACCGGCACGTTTGTCAGTCGCCGCGCCCGTCGCCGACGTGCTGCAGGACGACACCGGCGAACGGCGGCAGCGTCAACGCCAGCGAGAACGGCCGGCCATGCATCGGCTCGTGGATCGCCTCCAGACCGCCACCGTTGCCGACATTGCCGCCACCGTAGGCTTCGGCGTCGGTATTCAGGCGTTCCCGCCAGAAGCCGTCGGACGGCACGCCCAGCCGGTAGTTCGGCCGGCTCACCGGCGTGAAGTTGAAAGCGACGACGACACTCCCGCGGCCGTCCTTGGCCTTGCGGACGAAGCTGATGATGCTCTGGTCGGAATCGTTGCAATCGATCCACTCGAAGCCTTCCGGCTCACAGTCGAGTTCGTAGAGCGCCGGGGTCGATCGGTAGAGCGCGTTGAGGTCGCGGATCAGCCGCTGCACGCCGAGGTGCATGAAATCCCCCAGCATGTGCCAGTCGAGGCTGATCTCGGAATTCCACTCGCGCTCCTGGGCGAACTCGGTGCCCATGAACATCAGCTTTTTGCCGGGATGGACGAACAGCAGCGCATAGAAGGTGCGCAGGTTGGCGAAGCGCTGCCAGCGATCCCCCGGCATCTTGCGCAGGATCGAGCCGCGGCCGATCGAGACTTCCTCGTGTGACATCGGCAGCACGTAGTTTTCCTGGAAAGCACCGCCGGGCCCGCGCAGGAGCTCGTCGTGGTAGTACTTGCGATGCACCGGATTGCGCGACAGGTAGCGCAGGACGTCGCGGATCCAGCCACTGTTCCAACGGAAGCCGAAGCCGAGGCCGCCGACGAAGGTAGGATGGGAGACCCGCTGCCACGCCGAGTTCTCCTGGGCGACGGTGAAGATGCCCGGCTGCTGCGCGTAAACCTGCTCGTTCAGCCGGCGCAGGAACTCGACGGCGTCGAGGTTCTCGTGGCCGCCGTAGCGATTGGGCGTCCATTCGCCGCGCGCGCGGCCATAGTCGAGATAGAGCATGCCGTCGATGCCGGCGATCCGCAGTCCGTCAAGATGGAATTCCTCGAGCCAGAACAGCGCATTGGAGACGAGGTAGCTGGCCACTTCGCGGCGACCGTAGTCATAGACGAGACCGTCGCCGCCCGGCCGGCGGCGCTGCTGCGGATCGGAGCTTTCGTAAAGGTGGGTGCCGTCGAACAGCGACAACCCGTGCGCATCGTCCGAGAACTGGTTCGGCACCCAGTCGACGAGGACGCCGATGCCGGCCTGGTGGCAGCGGTCGACGAGCAGCCGGAACTGGTCAGGCGTTCCCCACCGGCTGGTTGGCGCGAAAGGCGCCAGCGGCCGGTAGCCGACCGAGGCCTCGCTGTCGTATTCGGCGACCGGCATCAGCTGGATATGGGTGAAGCCCATGTCGCTGACGTAGCCGACCAGCTCATCGGCATTCTCCTGGTAGGTCAGCCAGCGATGGCCTTCCTCAGGTTTGCGGCGCCATGAGCCGAGGTGCATCTGGTAGATGCTGATCGGCCGCTCGCGGGCAGCCAGGTCCTTGCGCTTCTCCATCCAGTCGCCGTCGCGCCACTGGTAACGGCCAAGCTCGCAGATGACGGATGCCGACCCGGGTTGCTTCTCCAGAGCGAAGGCCAGCGGATCCGACTTGTCGGGGAGCCGGTCGCCCTGCGCAGTCTTGACCTCGAACTTGTAGAGCCGGCCGGGCTGCAGGCCGGGCAGGAACATCTCCCAGACGCCGCACTCGTGGCGCTGCCGCATGCCATGGCGGCGGCCGTCCCAGTCGTTGAAGTCGCCGACCACGGCGATCCGGCCGGCGTGCGGCGCCCAGACGGTGAACGCGACGCCGTCAACGCCCTCCATCTTCCGCGGATGGGCGCCCAACAGCTCCCAGCAGCGGAGCTGGCTGCCCTCCGCCAGCAAGTGCACGTCGGCGTCGCTGAGGATCGGTGGGAAGCGGTAGGGGTCGTCGACGTCGACGGCGCCGCCGTCGATCGAGACGCGCAGGCGGTAGGGGAACCACGACGTCCGTCCCTGGATGGCGCCGGCGAAGAAGCCCTCCTCGCGCAGCCGGTCGAGGCGGCCCACCGGCTCTCCCGTCGCGGCATCAAGAACGGTCACCGCCTTGGCCCACGGCAGAAACGCCCGCACCAGCATCGGGCCGCCGTACCAGGAATCGTGCATGCCGAGGAACGCGAACGGATCGCGATGATCGGCCGCCAGCAGGGCGTTGACTTCGCCGTCGGGCGCCAGCACGTCGGAGCCAACATGGACCGGCTTGGGCGGCGGCGGTGCCGCCGGCTCTGCTTTGGCAACGGCGGGAGCAGGCTTTACTGGTGGCGGTGCTGCTCGCTTTGATACTGCGGCTGGCTCAGCCTTGGCCGGCGTAGCCGTCGTTGGGGGAGCGACGGGCTCCGCCTTGGCAGGCATCGGCTTCGCCGTGAGAGCCGTCGCCGGCGGCGCTTTCGCGGCGGCGAGGTCGGTCGGGACGGGGGCGTGCTCGGCTTTTGGCGGAGCAGCAGCGGCCGGTGCCGCAGCGGCGGCGGGGACCGCTGCCCGAGGCGCGGGAGCCGGGGCAGCCGCTGCCGGCTTTGCGGCCGGTGGGGCCGAGGAGATTGCGGAGTTGGCCGGCGGCGGGGCCGCGGCCGGCCTGGGAGCAACCTGCACCGCGCCGGTTGTTGCCTGTGGTGCCGGTGCCGGTGTGGCTTGCGCGGAAGGGCCCGCTGTCGGCCTTGCGGAATTCCCGCTTTGCGGAGACGCGGGCGCGACGGCCGGCCGCTGCTCCGTCGCAGCAGGAGAAGTCGCGGGAGCGGCTGTTGTCGCCGCCGGAGAAGGCACAGGCGCGCTGGCGCGCGGCTGCGGGGGCGTGGTGGCCGCCGGTGCCGTCGACTTGGGCGGTGCCAGAACAGTCTGCTTGGCCTGCTGCATCGGCGCCGGTTGCGGATTCGCGGCGGTGGCGGCCGCTGCACCGCGGGTCGCTGAGGTGGTGCGATCCGAGTCCGAGGTGCCGGTCGGCGCAGCAGCAGGAGTGCCGACTGCCGGGCTGGCGGTCTCCGCCGGGGTAGCGGGCGCCGAAGGCGGTTGCGGGGCAGGCGTGCTGTTGCCTTGCATCGGTTGCGACGATGCCGCGGCTTGGGCTTCCCCTGGATTTTTCTTGTCCTGCGCCGGGGGGACCGAGACGTCACTGGAAGAGCGGTCGGCAGCGCCGCTCGTCCGGGTCGCGCTCTGCCCGGCGCGGCCGCCGGCAGCGTTCTTCCTGTTGGCGCTCATCGGCTTCATTCCTTCTTAATGGGGCGCATCGATCCCGCGGCATGGCCGCAGCCCCTCGATCGCGCGGGTGCCGCGTAATCATCGCGGTCCGATATCCCGGAGTACAAGATCAACGGACGCAGCCCGGGGCGGCGGCTCGCACATGACAGCGGCGTCGGTTGCGGGCGGTTGTAGCCGTTCGGGTTCGGCCTGTGAAGCCCATCGCGCAAAAGCGCGCCGGTTCGACCGCCGTGGCATTCGCCGCGCCGCTGGGGCGGACCGAAACGGGCGCAAGGGTGCCGTAGGCTTCAGCCGTCGAGCAGGTTCTTCACCGCCGATGACAACGCCCGCTTGCCGCTGGAGCGGTAGGCTTCGTGATTGGCATCGATCCGGGCCAGGTCGTAGCGGTAGTTGATCATGATTCCGGCCGACTGGCGCAGGCCGCGGGCCGAGCGATCACCCATCCAGTTCAACCGCTCCATGCGCGCGCCATTGCTCAGATGGAAATGGGCGACCGGATCGAGGGCAGCGCCGTTGGGCCGCTTCTCGCGGGCGAGATATCGGGCGCACAGCCGCATCAGCGTTGCCTTCAGCGCCTTGGCGACCGCCTCATCCTCTGCCCACTTGGCGGCTCCAATGGCTTCCTTCAGCCAGCCCTTGGCTCCCTTGCGCACCCCCGCCGCCGCCAGGGCCTTGCGTTCCGAGGGCAGCAGCAGGCCGGTCCCTCCTTCCGCCACCGCCTTCTTCAGCCACGAGACGAATCCCGGAATTGGCGAGAGGGTGGCGAAGGTCTTGAGATGCGGGAACTCCTGGCTGAGCCGGTCGACCACGCGCTTGATCAGGAAGTTGCCGAAGCTGATCCCGTCGAGCCCGCGCTGGGCGTTGTTGATCGAGTAGAAGATGGCGGTGTTGGCGAGCTTCGGGTCCTGCACCGGCGCACGCGGATCGAGCAGCGCCTGGACGTTGTCAGCCATGCCGACGACCAGCGCGACCTCGACGAAGATCAGCGGCTCGTTGGGCATCCGCGGGTGGAAGTAGGCGAAGTAGCGCCGGTCGTAGTCGAGCCGGTCCTTGATGTCGTGCCAGTTCTCGATCGGATGGACGGCCTCGTAGGCGATCAGCTTTTCCAGCAGGGCGCCGGAGGCGGTGTCCCAGGTGATACGCCGCAGTTCCAGGAAGTCGACGTCGAACCAGGTGGCCAGCAGCCCGTGCAGATCGTCCTCGAGCGGCAGCAGCGCCGGCTCGCGACGGAGCAGCGGCTGCAGCTCGGTGCGCATGTTGACCAGGAACTTTACCCCTTCGGGCAGGCTGTTGAACTGGGTCAGCAGCTTGAGGCGGGGCGATTCCAACGCCTGACGCAGCTTTCGCCGCGCCTTGCGGCGGCTGTCGGCATCATCTGCCTCGCGAAGCGCCGCGATGGCCGCGTCGATGGCGTCCTCGGCAACGTCGAAGTCCTCGGCGAGGAGCTTGAGGAAGCGCTCGCGGCCGCTCGCATCCAGCGCCAGGTAGGCGCGGCCGAGCGCAGCCGCCCGTGCCCGCGCCGAAACTTCGCCGCCGCGGGCCTCCAGGCATTCGCGCATCTGCCGTCGCAGGCGCTCCTGGTC
>JAEULG010000140.1 GCA_016793875.1 Rhodospirillales bacterium
ATCGAGGGCGAACACCAGGACGACGGTCAGCACGTTGCCGGCGGCCATCGCCGCCACGCCCCACACCCGGGCGAAGCCGGTGCAGAAGATGAGAAGGCAGGCCAGCGGCACCACGACCGGCAGGCCCAGCGGCCGCAGCAGGCCGAAGGTCGCCCAGATCAGGCCGCCGAGGATGGAGAAGATGGCGAGCGCGATCAGCCGGGGACGCAGCGGACCGCCGGCATCGCTGAAGCAGGCAAGGTTCGCTGCCAGCGCCATATAGAGCAGGGGCGGCCAGCGCACCCACTCGTGCAGCAGAATGACGGCGGCGCAGGCGAGCGCCGCCCGTACCCCCTCGGCAACGCTGATGCTACGCAGATCGAAGCCGACGGGCAGGCGGGCAAGATCGGCACCCGGGTTGCGCAGGGTGCGGCGGTTCACGCTTTGGGCAAGGGCGGCGGGTAATCTGTCGCGAAGGCGGGCTGGCATCACATCTTCCTAAAGGCGAGACTGGTCTCGGCAGTCGATCTGCGAGTCTCGACCCGCGGCCAAACGCACTGAGAAGACGAGGCAGTAGGCAATCGGAACACATTGTGCACGAGATGTCGGACATCCGGGCAACGCAAGCAGGAAACCGCAGATGACCGCCTTCATCAGCCTCGAAGCCGCGGCCGACCTCGTGGCCCTGGCGTCAAGGCCCGGACCCTGCGTACCTGCTCGCGAAAGAGGCCTGCTGCGGTGCGTACGCGTAGGCAGAGAATGGCGGGGGCGACCGGGGAAGAAGTCGAGCGCTACACGGGGCCGTTCCTGAAGAGGCCAACTCCCAACAGCCGTTCCGTCGGAACGCATCAGCAAGGCCGTGCAGCACCAGAGCGGTTGAGCGGGTCGGGGTGCTGCCGCCCTTCAGCGAGGCGGCCCGCGGCGGCGGTCAGTCCACCTGCGACGACGCTTCAGCAAAGAACTGCTCGGCCGCCGGATGCCAGGGAATGTCGACGCCGGTGCCGGCGGTCGCCCGACTGATGTGCGAGCCAGCAGGGCTGCCGGCAGCGAAGAAATCGATGCGGGGTGACGCCGATCGCTTGGCAACAGGGGGAGGGCTGCATCAGCCGGTCGATGATGCGGCAGCGAATCCCGTGCCGGGCAAGCTCCGCGGCCAGCGTCAGCCCGACCGGCCCGGCTCCGACCACCAATACCTTGGGCACGCGCCCTCCGCTCGTGATGCGCCGCCAGAGGGTACAACGTCGCAGCTTGCAACCGCCGATAAGGCTAGCGCCGCACTGCGACTCAATCGCAGAAAGCATTGCGAGTCAGCTTCCGGCGGCAAGAATATCGTCGATCTGACGCTGAAAGGTGACGATAGCTCGGGAGGCGCCAAGCTGGCGGCCGCGCGGCAGTGCTTCCTCGCGCAACAGCCGCAGCGCTTCATCCTTCCGGCCGCGCGCAGCGAGAAGGGCCGCGATCTTGCTGTAGGTGACCGCCAGGGCCAGAACGTCGCCAAGGCGTTCGTAAACCGGCAACTCTTCCTGTTCGTGCAGCCGCAAGGCTTCGTCGAGTTCGCCGCGCGCCGACAGGATATCAGCGATCTGACCGAGGGTGAGGGTCCGCAGGCGAATATCGCCGAGGCTCTCATAGACCGGCAGCTGCTCCTCGCGGCGGATCCGCAGCGCCGCGTCCAGCTCGCCCCGGTTGAAGTGGATTTCGGCGATCTTGCCGAGGGCAACGGCATGTTCGCGCGGATCGGCGAGCTGCTCGAAGGCCGGCAGCACCTCTCCCCGGTAAAGCTGCAGCGCTTCATCGAGTTCGCCGCGTTCCAGCAGGATGTCGGCGATCTGTCCCTGGGTCACCGCCCACGAATGCCGGTCGCCCAGGCGCTCGTAGACGGGCAGCTCCTCCTCGCGACGGATGCGCAGAACCTCGTCCAGCTCGCCGCGGGCAAAGAGGATGTCCGCCACCAGACCGCAGGCCACCGCAACGCCGCGATCATCGCCGCGTTGCCGGTCGAGGACGCGCTTCCCGTCGGCTGCCTTCAGCGCGCGCTCCGCCAGCCCGGCGCGCCAAGCGACGTTGCCCAGCGTCCACAGCACCTCCGAGCGTTCATCGTCGCTGAGCGCGCCACGAAGCGTCTCCTCGCAGAAGCGAAGCCAGGCGTAGTAGGGCCCGTTGGTGATGGCGAAACGGCCGCCGGCCTGTCCCACCCGGACCCGGTCGGCCGCCGCCACCTGCCCCAACCATTCCACCAGCGCTCCGATTTCGCCATGGATCTCGCTCCACCGCTGGCCCTGGTCTCCCCGCCGCCCTGGCAGACGCTCGCAGAACCAGCCGGTGATGCGGCTGAGGACGTCCTCGCCGCCGCCGGCGGTCCGGCCGGTCTCGGCCAGCAACGGGTGGAGGCGAAAGGCGGGCGAACCGTTGCTCCTGCGGACCCGTTCCAGCATCGACAGGGTACAGGCGGCGCGGGCGAGATCGGTGAACTCCTCGATATCAAGCCCGGCGATGGCGGCCCCGAGGCTGTCGCCGAAACCGGCAGCCGGAGCGTAGTTCAATGCCTGGAAGGCGGTGCGCCAGGCCGTTGCCGAGCAGCCACGGGCCTCCGCCGACCTCTCGAGCGCCGCCAGCGACAGCGTGAACACGGCGCCGAGACGGCCGCGGCTGCGCTCGCGGAAGGTGGGATCGGCGAGGTTGATCGGCTCCAGCGACAGCCCGCGCCGCCGCAGCAGCCGCAAAAAGCCATCGGCGGTCTCGCCCGACAGCAGGTACCCGGCTGCCAGGTGCACAGCCAGCGGCAAGCCGCCGAGGGCTTGCACCAGCGGGAGCAGCGTGGCATCGGCAGGCGCCTCCGCCCCCAGCTCCCGGCGGAACTGTTCCAGCGCGGTCGCTTCGTCGAAGGACCCCAGCGTGATCGCGCCCCAATCGGTGCCGGTGGCGAGCGTGCCCAGCCGGGCGCTGACGACGAGGGCGCAGTCGGCAAGACAAAGGGCGAGGTCGCCGACCGCCTGCGCCGCCGCCGGAGTATCGACATTCTCCACATGCACCAGGGCGAGCGGCGCGCGGAGCGCATCGGCGATGGCGCCGCTATCCGCCGTCGCCGGCAGCTTCATCCGGTCGGCCAGCATCTCCAGCAAGGCATCGCCGGGCAGCGGATTTTCGGTGTCCATCACCAGCTGCTGATACCCGCCAGGGAAGTGGTCCCGGTTCTGCCAGAAAAAGCGGTCGATCAGGTAGGACTTGCCGACCCCGCCCATGCCCATGACGGCCACCGGCCGCCGCTCTGTCCCGCTTTCCGGCAACAGGCACTCCGCGAGCATCGCAAGCTGCCGCTCGCGCCCGACGAAGACATTATCGACACGGGGGTGCAGCATCTCTGCGACCGGCGGCGGATGAGCGGGCCCCCGCCGGGGGGGGAGCGCTGGCGGGGCAACCGGTAGCGGCGGCGCGGCGACGGGCGGCTGCGGATCGCGTGGCGGCATGGTGGCGATCCTGCCGAGGCCGGGCTTCCTGACGCGGGGCTGGCTGGTGAGCTGCCGGTAGAGACCCTCGTAGCCTTGAGGCGTATCCACCACCCACCGCGTTGCCCCTTTGACGGCCGTCGGAATGTGCGCCGGCGAGCCGTCGGTGAACAGCACCGGGATGAACTTGTCGGTCGCCGAGGCGGCTTCGTAGATCAGCTGGCGGATCAGGCGGGCTTCCCATACGACCCCCAGGCCACGGTCGGCCTCCTCCCGGCCGGCGACGCGGCGGCAGTAGGTCTCGGAGCAGACCATCAGCACACGGTCGGCCCAGGCGATACGGCCTTCGCACCAGGCCGGCCACCCCTCGTCCGGCGCGTCCTCGTACTGGTCGATATCGGCGTCGATCCCGTCGGTGCGCAGCCGGTTGCACAGCTCGAGGACGCGCGCCTCATGCGCTTCGCCATCGTGGCTGTAGCTGATGAACACCTTGGGTGCTTCCGCCACTACCACCTCCGGTTGCCAAATAAAGAACGGAGCGGCAGGCACCGGACGCGGCGCGCGCCGGCGGACACCGCGCTAGACGAAATCGTCGCGGGTCAGCAGCGCTTCGAAGCGCACGCCAGCGGCGGCGAAGGTGGCGGCGGCACCCTCCAGGCGGTCGACAACGGTAAGCACGCAAGCGATTTCGGCACCGGCACCACGAACCGCCTCGACCGCCAGCATCGCCGAGCCGCCGGTGGTGGTGACATCCTCCAGGATGGCGACGCGCGCGCCGCGGACGAGGTTGCCGTCGATCTGCCGTGCCGTGCCGTGATCCTTCGCCTCCTTGCGGACGAAGAAGCCCTGCAGCGGCCGCGCCGGAAAGCTCTTGGCGCAGGCGACGGCAACGATCGGCACCGCGCCCATGACCAGCCCGCCGACGGCATCGACGTCCATACCCTCGAGTCGGCGTAGCACCGCTTCGGCGATGAGGTTTGCTCCTTCCGGATCGAGCATCGTCCGCTTCATATCGAAGAACAGGCTGCTTTGCCTGCCTGATGCCAGGGTAAACGCGCCCCCGGTCAGTAGCGAGCGCTCCGCGATCACTTCGCGCAGGCGGCGATGCAGCGCACCACCAGCCTGCTCCCACTCCCCATCTGCCACGCCAACTGCTCCTCGCCTGGGTACTTTCCTTCCGACGCTAGCCCGTGGCTTGCCTGCACACCAGTAAAAGCATTCGCTCCAGCCGCACTTGATTCTGCCTCACGGGCAAACGATTTGGAGGTTTCTAGAGCCTTCCTCGAGAAAGGCCACTTCAAGAATGGGTCCAGGGTCGAGAGGGCGAACGCGCCCCTCGAAGAGGGTTTCACCGCGTATGACAGCACCCGATTCGTCTTCGCTACCCGTGTTTCGCGAGCTCGACGCCGCAGCGCTCCACATCGGACTGGAACGCTCCCGTCATCCCGGACATCTCGGACTGATTGCGGCGCGCCGTGCCGGCTTCGCCGGCCAAACGCCGGGACTGGTGCTGAGCGAGCCGGCAGATGGCGATGACCGCTTTGCCGCGTTGCGGGCGCGCGACCGGGACCTGATCGTTGCTGGGCCGCTCGATCTGCTGGAACCGGCAGCGGCCGGTTGCGAGGCGATTGGCTGTATCTTCGCCGCGAGCGGTGGCGTCCTGGTGCGCGAGGATCGGCTGGGCCGGCTGCGCGGCGGCGAGCTGCTGCGCGTTGCGACGCCGTCGGCCGGACCGATCAGCGCTGGTCTATGCCGGCGCGTGCTGCAGGGCTGGGCCGGCAATCAGGGTTTTGCCGTCGCCGAGACGCAGGTTGTCGTCGATGCGATGGGAGGCGATCCCCTCGACGCTCTGGAAGCCGGCTACGATGCCGCCTGGCTCGCTTATGCGTGTATCGATGCCATCGAAGCCGGTAGCCGGCGCCTTGCGGTGCGTCTCGTCACCACCGAGGAAGTTGGACTGCCGGCCGTTGCCGCGCTCGAGCTGGTCGCCCGCAAGGACCGCCCGGCTGAGGAAAGGGCCCGGCACGAAGCATTGCTCGCGGCGCTGCAAGAAGCGACGGCGGCGCTGGCGGCCGCGCCCGAGCGGGCGCTCGCGCTCTGGCAGTCGGAGCAGGGGGGCGGCGAGAGCGACGCTGACATCGTCCGGGCGACCGTGCCCTTTCTCAAGGCGACCATCGACCGCACTCCGTCCCGCTGCCAGGCCCTGCACAACCTTTTCGCGGACGCCTGAACCCGCGCGGCTGAGCCTGCGCAGTCTCGAAAAATGAAGTGTACCAGCGGCCTGCGCTTGACGCTTCTCAGCGCCGGGTGCTAGTGGACGCCGGAAGGGGACGGCGATGCGGCTCAAAGGATGGCGCGGTGCTGTGGCAAGTACGCTGGTGTCGGCAGCATGCGCCGGGGCGGCGGGCGCGCAGCAGGCCAGCGAGCCGCCTGCGGCCGAGCTTCCCGCCGTGAAGGCACCCGGCAAGCCATCACAACAGGTCCCAGTAACGGCAAGTCAGGCGCCGGCTGACAAGCCGGCGGTGCCCGTGGGTCCTGCCGCCGATGTCCTGCGGGAGATCGCCGCCGGGTGCATGGAGAAGCGCTACGCCGACGTGGGCGAACTGCTGCACCCGACGCTGCGCCGCACTTGGCTTGAGATCGACTACAAGGTCAAGAATTTCTGCGAACTGATCACCCGCGACTACACCCTTACTTCGGTGACGGTCGAAAGTGAGGCACGGGCCGGCGCGTACGCCGTCGTCTATGTAACTTTCGCCTACGCCGATGGCAGCAAGCTTGAAGACCGCAGCACGTTCTTGCCGCAAAATGGCGCTTGGCGGCTGACCGGCTCCTAACCGCCCTTCATCGGCAGCAGGCTCAGCACCACCACCTTCCGGCCGCTGCCGTCCAGCAAGATGAGCTTTCGCTCTGGCGTGCGCTGCCACTCCTTCGCCTCGGCGAGGGCATCGAAGAACCGCTGCTCCTGCTGCATCGCCGCCGGCGGGCATGCCATCATCGTTGCGGCGAGCGTGCCGAACCGGATCGAAGAACCCTTGATTTCCACCGGGCCGGAATAGCGGTTGCATCCGCCCGTTCCGGCCACGCTTCCCTCGCTAACGAACGATAGCGTCGTCTGCAGGCGGTCGAGAACGCCGCCGCCCCGGATGTCCTCGGCGAGCCACGAGGTTCCCGGCAGCTGGTCCGCGGTGCCGTCGGCCGCGGCGGATTCGACGCCATTGGCGCAGGCCGATGCCAGCAGCAGCGCTGCCAGCGCCGGCTGCGCGATCCTCATGCCGGGACCTGTGCCGAAGCCCGCATCTGCTCGATTGCCTCCGCCATCTTCACCAGTCGCCGAGCGCTCTCGACGTGCAGGTTCTCGATGAGCTTGCCGTCGACGACGGCGACGCCTTCACCCCGGGCCGCCGCATCCTGGTGGGCGGCGATGATCCGGCGCGACCACTCGACGTCCTCGGGACGGGGGGTGAACACCGCGTTGCACTGCGCCACTTGGTTCGGGTGGATCAGGGTCTTGCCGTCGAAGCCCATCTCGGCGCCCTGCTGGCAGGCGAACTCGAAGCCCGCCTCGTCCTTCAGGTCGAGGTAGACGCCATCGACGATGGCAAGCCCGTAGGCGCGGGCGGCAAGCAGGCACAGACCCAGCGAGGCGATAAAAGGCAGCCGCTCGCGGGTATGGGCGCAGTCCAGCTCCTTGGCGAGGTCCGAGGTGCCCATCACCAGGCACTGCATGCGCGGAGTAGACGCGGCAATCTGTTCGGACGACAGCACGCTGCGCGGCGTCTCCATCATCGCCCAGATGGCCATGCCGTCCGGCGCGCCGCTGGCGCGCATGATCGTTTCCATGTGCCGGATGGCGTCTGCGCTCTCGACCTTCGGCAGCAGGATGGCATCGGCCCCGCAGCGGGATGCCTCGACGATATCCTGATAGCCCCACGGCGTCGCCAAGCCGTTGACGCGAACGATCAACTCGCGCATTCCGTAGCCGCCGCCTTTGACCGCCTGGCAGACCTGCCGGCGGGCAACCTCTTTGCTGTCCGGTGCGACGGCATCCTCGAGGTCGAGGATCAGGCCATCGGCGGCGATGGTCTTGGCCTTCTCCAGGGCGCGGATATTGGAGCCCGGCATGTACAGAACGCTTCGCCGCGGGCGTGCAGTCTTGGGCATTTTCTTCCCCCTGGCCTGTCTTGTGTTCGCAGATGCGAAAAAAGTACTCCTATGACCGGGTTGCTGGCAAGGTACGCATTGAGCGGCGCAGTCGATGACGTAAGCCCCAAGGTGGCCATCCTCTCCTTCCAGTCCCGGGTCGTCTGGGGACATGTCGGCAATTCGGTCGCCGAGTTCGCGCTGCGGCGAGCGGGCGTCGATGTCTGGCCGATCGATACCGTCTGCCTCAGCCATCACCCCGGCCATGGCCGCTGCCGCGGCCGGGTGCGCGAGCCGGAAGAGCTGGCCGAACTGGTCGTCGGACTGGAAGACATCGGCGCGCTGGCGCAGTGCCGCGCCGTGCTGTCGGGCTACCTCGGCTCCTGGCGCAACGGCGGGGTGGTTCTCGATGCCGTCGCCCGGCTGGGGCGGGCGCGGCCGGACGCTCTCTTCTGCTGCGATCCGGTGATGGGCGATCATGATGTCGGCTTCTACGTCGACGAGGCGCTGATCCGCTTCTTCCGCGATCAGGCCGTTGCCGCGGCCGACATCCTGATGCCCAATCACTTCGAGTTGCAGACGCTGGCGCAGGCAGAGCTGCCGACGTTGCCGGCGGTGCTGGCTGCGGCGGACCGGCTGCGGAGGCAGGGGCCGAAAGTCCTGCTGGTCTCCTCGCTGCCGGATGCCGACGCGCCAAGTCGCCTCGGCACGTTGCTGATGACGGCAGGCGAGACCTGGCTCGCCACGACGCCGCGGCTGCCGATGCCGGCGCGCGGCGCCGGCGACCTGTTGGCCGCCCAGTTCCTCGCCCGCTGGCTGCGCGACCCCGAGCCGCCGCAGTGCCTCGCCGGCGCCGTGGCGGCGACGTTCGCCGTGCTTGCCGCCACCGGCGACGCACCGGAGCTGCGGCTGGTCGCCGCGCAGCAGCAGATGGCCGCGCCGCCGCTGGACCCGGTCGTGCTGCGTCGCCTGCGCTGAATGGGAAGAATATGAAGAATATCAGGGGGGCCAGGGCCGCATCACCCCGGCCCTGGCCCCCAACCCGGCGCCGCTTCAGGCGGCCTTGCGCATATGGGTGCGCACCAACTCCTCGGCGATCTGCACGGCATTGAGTGCTGCGCCCTTGCGCAGGTTGTCGGCGACGCACCAGAAGGTGAGCCCGTTCGCCACCGTCGGATCGCGCCGCAGCCGGCTGACGTAGACCGCATCCTCGCCGGCACTTTCCTGCGGTGTCACGTAGCCCTCGTCGGCACGGTAGTCGACAAGGATCACTCCCGGTGCTTCCGTCAGCGCCGCCCGCGCCTGCTCAACGGAAATCGGCCGCTCGAACTCGACGGTCACCACCTCGGCATGGCCGATGAACACCGGCACCCGCACGCAGGTGGCCTGCACCTGGATCGACGGATCGAGGATCTTGCGGGTCTCCACCGCCATCTTCCACTCCTCCTTGGTCGAGCCGTCGTCCATGAAGGAGTCGATGTGGGGGATGACGTTGAAGGCGATCTGCTTGGTGAACTTGCGGCGGTGGCCTTCCGCTGGCTCGTTCACGTAGATGCCGCGGGTCTGATTGAACAACTCGTCCATCGCGTCCTTGCCGGCGCCGGAGACCGACTGGTAGGTGGCGACGACGACGCGGCGGACGCGCGCCACATCGTGCAGCGGCTTGAGCGCCACCACCATCTGAATGGTTGAGCAGTTGGGATTGGCGATGATGCGGCGCTTGCCGTAGTCGGCAATCGCCTCCGGGTTCACTTCCGGGACCACCAGCGGAACGTCGGGATCCATGCGGAAGTGGGAGGTGTTGTCGATCACGACGGCCCCGGCGGCCGCCGCCTTCGGGCTGTAGACGGCCGAAACCTTGGCGCCGGGCGAAGACAGCACGATGTCGATGCCGCGGAAGTCGGTGGTGGCAAGATCGCGGACCTTCAGCGTGCGCTCGTCGCCGTACGAGACTTCCTTGCCGATGGACCGCGCTGACGCGAGCGCGATTACCTCGTCCGCCGGGAACGACCGCTCGGCCAGCGTCTGCAGCATTTCCCGACCGACATTCCCGGTGGCACCGACCACCGCCACCCTGTAGCCCATAATCTGTTTCTCTCCGAGATTTCGCCGACGCCGGAAGTCCGTCAGCAGTTACAGGCGGTGACGTACGCGCTGTGCTCGGAAATTACAAGTTGCGGGCACGCACCAAGCCGCACTGCCGGGCTTGCGGCGGCGCTTTTGCGCTCCCGTGCATCATTGCAGCGAAACCGGGCTGCACAGCAGCCCGGATAGGGTGCCTGCCGCCACCGATGCGGTGCCCGGCAGGCGGCCCCTCTTCCCCGCAGGGAGAAGGGGCTTGGGCCCGGTTCTATTCGAACTCGAGGATGATCTGGCCGACCGAGAGCGTATCACCCGCCTTCGCGTGCAGCTTGGTGACCTTGCCCGGCTGCGCGGCGCGCAGGATGTTCTCCATCTTCATCGCCTGGACGATCGCCAACTCATCGCCGGAATCGACCCGCTCCCCCGGCTCCACGGCCAGCGACTGCAGCAGGCCCGGCATCGGCGAGACCAGGTACTTCGACATGTCCGGCGGCTTGCGCTCGGGCATCATCTTGGCGAGGGCCGCCACCTCCTTGGTGTACACCATCACGTCCACCTCGGCACCGAGGTGGTAGAGGCGGTAGCCGATGCCGATACGCTCGACCTTGAACGAGTGCGGCTGGCCGTTGATGGTGCAGCGGAGCACCGGCTCGCTGACCACCCAGTCGCTGCGGATCGACAGCGTCCGGCCGTCGTGGAGGATATCGAAACCCTCTTCGGAACCGCGTCCGCTGTGCTCCTCGACGGTGACGGGATAGTAGGTCTTGGCGATCATCGCCACCCATTCGGGATGCAGCCGGCGGCCATATCCCGGCATCTGGCCGCTCACGTCCTTCGCCCGGTACATGTAGCGCAGGTGCATCAGCACGGAGACGGCAATGATGCTGTCGAGATCGCGCGGCTCCAGCGGCGCTGGGGCGAAGCCGTCCGGATACTCCTCGGCGATGAAGGCAGTGGAAAGCCGCCCCTGCAGGAAGCGGGGGTTGGCCATCAACGCTGTCAGGAAGGCGACGTTGTGGTGGACGCCCTTGATGTAGAACTCGTCGAGAGCCCGCCGCATCAGCGCGATGGCGCTGTCCCGATCCCGTCCCCAGGTGGTCACCTTGGAGATCATCGGGTCGTAGAACATGCTGATCTCGCCGCCTTCGTAGACGCCGGAATCGATGCGCACATCCTCGCTCTCGACCGGCTCGCGGTAGCGCACAAGTCGGCCGGTGGACGGCATGAACTTGCGGTTCGGGTCCTCGGCGTAGACGCGGGCCTCGACCGACCAGCCGTGCGGCTGCACGTCCTCCTGGCGGATGGTCAGCTCCTCGTCGTTGGCGATCCGGATCATCCACTCGACGAGGTCGACGTTGTGGGTGAACTCGGTAACCGAGTGCTCCACCTGAAGCCGGGTGTTCATCTCCAGGAAGTAGAAGTTCCGCCGCTGGTCGACGATGAACTCGCAGGTGCCGGCGCTGTCATAGCCGCAGGCCTTGGCCAGGGCGACGGCGCGCATGCCCATCTCGCGCCGGGTGGCACCGTCGAGGAATGGCGACGGCGCCTCCTCGATCACCTTCTGGTGGCGCCGCTGGATCGAGCATTCGCGTTCGTCAAGATGGATGACGTTGCCGTGCCTGTCGCCCAGCACCTGGATCTCGATGTGGCGCGGCTGCTCGATGAACTTCTCGATGAACACCCGGTCATCACCGAACGCCGAGCGCGCTTCCGAGGTGGCGAGGCGGAAGGCGTCCTTCAGCTCGGCCTCGTCGGCAGCGACGCGGATACCCTTGCCGCCACCGCCGGCTGCCGCCTTCAGCATCACCGGGAAGCCGATGCCTTTGCCGATGACGACGGCTTCCTCGACGCTCGGAATGGTGTCCCAGTGCCCCGGGACCGTCGGCACGCCGGCTTCCTTGGCCGCCCGGTTGGCGAGGATCTTGTCGCCCATCAGCCGCACCACCGAGGCGTTCGGGCCGATGAAAGTGATGCCCTCGTCGGCCAGCATCTTGGCGAACTCGGTGCGCTCCGACAGGAAGCCGTAGCCCGGGTGCACCGCGTCGGCGCCGGTCCGCCGGCAGGCCGACACCAGCTTGTCCATGACGAGGTAGCTCTCGGCCGCCGGCGACGGGCCGATGTAGACGGCCTCGTCGCAGGCCTTGACGTGGCGGGCGTACTTGTCGGCGTCGGAATAGACGGCGACCGTCTTGATGCCCATCTTGCGCGCCGTGCGCGCGATGCGGCAGGCGATCTCCCCACGGTTGGCGATCAGGATTTTCTTGAACATTGAACTGCGGTCCCTCAGACGGATGTGACGCGAGCGCGGCGGTTGGGCACGGTCACAGTGGCAGGTTCGGGTGCTTGCGCTTGGGCAGCTCCACTTCCTTGTTGCGCAGCATCGTCAGCGCCCTGCACACACGCCGCCGGGTGGAATGCGGATGGATGACGTCGTCGATGAAACCACGGCGGCCGGCGGCGAACGGGTTGGCGAACTTCGCCTTGTAATCGTCGGTGCGATCGCTGATGCGCTTTGGATCGCCGAGCTCGTTGCGGAAGATGATCTCGACCGCGCCCTTGGCACCCATCACCGCCACCTCCGCCGTCGGCCAGGCGAAGTTGATGTCGGCGCGCAGGTGCTTCGAGCCCATGACGTCGTAAGCGCCGCCGTAGGCCTTGCGGGTGATCAGGGTGATTTTCGGCACCGTCGCCTCGGCGTAGGCGAACAGTAGCTTGGCGCCGTGGCGGATGATGCCGCCGTGCTCCTGGTTCACGCCCGGCAGGAAGCCCGGGACGTCGACGAAGGTGATGATGGGAATGTTGAAGCAGTCGCAGAAGCGCACGAACCGGGCGCCCTTGATCGACGCATCGATGTCAAGGCAGCCGGCGAGAACCATCGGCTGGTTGGCGACGACGCCGACCGTCTGGCCGTTGATGCGACCGAAGCCGGTGACGATGTTGCCGGCGAAGTCCGGCTTGATCTCGAAAAACAGCCCCTCGTCGACGACCTTCAGGATCAGCTCCTTCATGTCGTACGGTGCGTTCGGGTTTTCCGGGATCAACGTATCGAGCGACGGCTCAATGCGGTCGATGGAATCGAAGCTTGGACGTACCGGCGGGGCGGTGCGGTTGGACGACGGCAGGAAGTTCAGCAGCCGGCGGGTGTAAAGCAGCGCCTCGACGTCGTTGTCGAAGGACAGGTCGGCAACGCCCGACTTGGTGGTATGGACACTGGCGCCGCCGAGGCCTTCCTGGTCGATCTCCTCGTGCGTCACCGTCTTGACCACGTCGGGGCCGGTGACGAACATGTGGGCCTCGTCCTTTACCATGACGATGAAGTCGGTGAGCGCCGGCGAATAGACGGCGCCGCCGGCGCACGGGCCCATGATCAGCGAAATCTGGGGGATTACGCCCGACGCATCCACGTTGCGCGCGAACACGTCGGCATAACCGGCAAGGGAGGCGACACCTTCCTGGATGCGGGCGCCGCCGGAGTCGTTGATGCCGACCACCGGGGCGCCGATCTTCATCGCCGCATCCATGATCTTGCCGATCTTCTCGGCATGGGCTTCCGACAGGCTGCCGCCGAAGACGGTGAAGTCCTGGCTGAAGACGAAAACCGGGCGGCCGTTGACGGTGCCATAGCCGGTTACGACGCCGTCACCCGGGATCTGCGTCTGCTCCATCCCGAAGTCGATGCAGCGGTGCTCGACAAACATGTCCCATTCTTCGAACGAATCCGGATCAAACAACACGTTGATCCGTTCTCGCGCCGTCAGCTTGCCACGTTTGTGCTGCGCGTCGATGCGGTGCTGGCCGCCGCCGAGGCGGGCGAGCGCACGTTTTTCTTCAAGCGCTTCAACGATCTGACGCATGACGCGTTCTCCCTTATTTCGCAATCGCAGCATTTTAGGCGGCGCCGCAGAAAGATCAACTTTATCGCACCGGCGCGAGCCTCGAAATTCGCAGGCAAGGCCAGCGCTGCAAGCATGCGTATACCGCAAGCGCGGCGAAAGAGATCATGCGAAAAATGCGCATCTAATATTACCCCTTTCTACTATGCTGCTGGCGCTTGATTAGCGCCCGAGGCGGGGCCAAGGTTGCCCGCGCCCCGCCTGCCGGGGAACGGAAAAAATGCTGCGGCCGCAAGGGCAGTGCCGCAGGGCGGACGGGGAGGAAGGATGACGCGGTCGCGACGACAATTCCTGCGGCGCCTGGCCGGCCTGTCAGTCGCCGTGGCCTGCGCACCGGTGTTTCGGATGGTGGCGGAGGCGGCGGAGGAGCCGGCGTTCCCGGTCTCGCCGCTGACCATCGAGACCCAGCGCGGCCGCTTCCAGTTCATGGTCGAGATCGCCGAGACCCCCTCGACTTGGCGGCAGGGATTGCAGAAGCGGCGGCAGCTGGCCGCCGACGCCGGAATGCTGTTCGACTATCACCAGCCGCGCGTCGTGACGATGTGGATGAAGGACACGCTGATCTCGCTGGACATGATCTTCATCGACGAGCACGGCGTGGTGACCAACATTGCCCAGAACACCGAGCCGCTGTCCCTCGCCACCATCAGCTCGGACGGCCCGGTTCTCGCCGTCCTTGAGGTCAACGCCGGCACTGCCGCCCGCATCGGCCTGCGCCGCGGCGACCGCGTCTACCACGCCATCTTCATGCCGGCGACGGCGAGCGAGACCGTCCACTGAGGGGCCGCCGGGCGCTGCGCCTGGCGGCGACCGGCTGTAGGCTACAGCAGCCGGCGGAAGTTGGCCCACATCGTCGCGGCGGCGGCGGTGAAGCCGGCCATCCGCGCCGCCGCTTCGGCTTCCAGCCGCGCCTGCCCGCCCTCGCCCAGCACCCGCCGCAGCGAGGCCCCGTACTCGGCGATGCTGCTCCACTCCGCCACCGTCTGCGGCGTGACTTCGACGTGGAACTGGATGCCCCAGGCGGCCGCGCCGACGCGCATCGCCTGCACCCGGCAGGCGGCATTGCCGGCGGTCACCACCGCACCCGGTGGCGGCTCCAGCACCTCGGCGCCATGCCACTGCAGGCAGGCCAGCGGCGAGGCGAGCCCTTCGAACAGCGCATCGGACGGATCGCCGAGCGCCACCTCGCCGACGCCCACCTCCGGCGCCGGCATCAGCCCGACGCGCCCGCCCAGCGCCGCCGCCAGCAGCTGGTGGCCGAGGCAGACGCCGAGGAACGGCCGACCAGCCGCGACCCAGGTGCGGATCACCGCCTTTTCCGCCGCCAGCCACGGGTGCAGGTCTTCTTCCCAGACGTCCATCGGGCCGCCCATAACGAGCAGTGCCGCGTAGCCGTCCAGCGGCGGAATGGCGGCGCCCTGGTAGAGTGCGACCGTATCCCAGGCGATGCCGTCGGCGGCCATTAGCCCCCGCAGGCTGCCCGGATGCTCGACGGCGATGTGCTGGAAGACGAGGATGCGCATCGAGGGATCTCCTTCCGTCCGGCCCGGACGGCCGCTTACCTAGCGCGTCTGCCGCTCCGGCGCACCTGCCCCCTTGCCCTCGGCCG